>SHUF01000005.1 GCA_009694745.1 Acidobacteriota bacterium | reverse complement strand
CGCCCGATCGCCCGAACAGCGAGCCCGTCCGCAAAGAGGCCCCACAATCCCAGCCATCCCCCAATCCCAATCCCCAATCCGAAATCAGCCATGCGCGAAGATCCCGATCCTCAATCGCTCGATCCTCAACCCTCAATTCGCAGGTACAATCGAAACCACCACTTTCCCCTGCTCTGCCGCCGCTCGAGGCGGGGCTCCAGCAACCACGGTTTCGCCGAATGTCCAAGAGACTCGTTCCTCGCAAGTACGGCGGTCGTCCCGGTGCAGGCCAGGGGCCGGGGCATCGGCGCGCCGATGCGCTCGCCACGCTGGAGCGCGAAGTCGGGTACGTCCGCAAGCCGCACGGAGGACGACTGCGGGTGGCGCTGGCGTTTCCGAATACCTACTTCGTGGGGATGTCGAACCTCGGCTTGCAGACCGTGTACCGCCTGCTCAACGCCGATGACCGCGTGGTGTGTGAGCGGGTGTTCCTGCCCGGCAAACAGGACCTGGGCGACGACCGTGGCCGCCACGACCCGTTCGTCACGATCGAGTCGCAAACGCCGGTGGGCGACTTCGATATCTTCGCCTTCTCCGTCTCGTTCGAATGGGACTACACCAACGTATTGACCATGCTGCGGTTGGCGGGGTTGAAGGCCCGCGCCACCGACCGGCATCATCGCGACCCTCTGATCGTCGTGGGCGGGGCTGTCACGTTCGTCAACCCCGAGCCCCTCGCGCCCTTCGCCGATGTCATCGCGGCCGGTGAGGGCGAGGTACTCGTGCCCGCGCTGGTTGACGCCTGGCATCGTGCCGGGTCGCGCGACGAACTGCTCGGCCTGCTCGCGCGCGAGCGTGGGTTCTACATCCCGTCGTTCTACGACGTGACCTACGACGGCCCCGGGCGCGTGGCTGCCATCGCTCCCAGGGCGGGGACCGGTGCGCCGCCTGTGGTGCACAAGGCGGCCGTCCGCGCGACGGATCACGTGGACCCGCCTTCGACATGTATCTTTACGCCCGACACGGAGTTCGGCGCCAGATTCCTCATCGAGGTTGTACGCGGCTGCGCCAACATGTGCCGGTTCTGCTGGGCGGGCTACAACTACCTGCCGGTGCGTCCGTTCGACACCGAGCGGATCCTGGCGTTGGCCGAGGCCGCCCGTCCGTACGCCACACGCGTCGGGCTGGTCTCAATCGCCCTCTGTGACCACCCAGACATCGTGCCGATCCTTGAGAAACTGCTGGCGATGGGGTACGGCATCACCCCCGCGTCGCTGCGCATGGACGACCTGACGGAACCCATCGTGCGCCTCCTGCGCGAGAGTGGAGAAAAATCCATCACCATCGCGCCAGAGACCGGGTCCGACCGCCTGCGCCGCGTCATCAACAAGACAGTGACCAACGACGAAATCCTCACGCGCACCGAACTCATTTTTTCGAGCGGCATCCAGAACCTCAAGCTCTACTACATGATCGGCATCCCTACCGAGGAAGACGACGACCTGGTGGCCATTCGGGACCTGACGATGGCGATGCGGGATCGCATGATGGCGCACGCCAAAGTACGCGGTACTGTGGGGCGCATCGTGGCGTCCGTAAATCCGCTGGTGCCCAAGCCCGGGACCACGTATCAGTGGATGCCGATGACCGACACGGTGACGATCGAGCAGAAGAGCAAGCGCCTGCGGCACCTGGTGGCGGACATCGACAACGTGTACTTCAACATCAAGTCGGAACGGCACTCGTACTACCAGGGCCTGCTGTCGCTTGGCGACCGCCGGGTGGCCGACGTCATCGAACGCGCCGAGCAGAACGGTGGCCAGTGGCGAGCGGCCGTGGCCGACGCCGGCCTCGACGCCGACGCCTACCTCTATCGCAACCGCGAAGCCGACGCGTTCCTCCCGTGGCAGATCATCGACGGCGGGCTGAAGGAGAGCTTCTTCCGCACCGAGCTCCAGAAGAGCCTTCGCGCGGAGCAAACCATTCAGCCAAGACGAGTCACGGCCTGAACCCTGGACCCCAGGACTCCGACAAGTTTCTAGACCGCCTCAGCGAATGCGACCTCGTGTTCTTTGTACGCCTCGAGGATCAGGTCGCGCAGGGCGTCCTGCGATGTGGTGTCGAGGATGGGGCGCAACAGCGAGTAACTGCGGCGTTCGCCGTTGACCGAGTACTGCCTTGCGGGGAACGCCACGTTGCGGCCACCTTGTTTGCGTTCCCACACGCTGAATCCCACCAGGCGGAGTCCGTTGAGCGGACCGCCTGAAAAATGCAGCTCTGCGTCAGCCAGCTTGCCAGCGGGATTGCCTTTGTCGTTCTGAACAAACTTCACAGTCATGGTCAACTCCTGGTCCGTGTTGTGAGCAAGTTGGCGGCCAGCGGCGGGGCCGTCACCGCGTCGGCGTAACCCTCAGATAGAGTGGAGCTTCGGTGCGGCGTACAAACTGGGGTCGTGGCGTGACTGATGGAGAGTGACTACCGTGGTTGACATAGCGGACGGGTGGCACTGGCGGGAAGAAGCCTGGGGCGCGGCGTTGCAGCAGGACGCGCTAGGCGCGGTTGCGGCCCACGTGATGACCAGTCGCTCGCTGAACTTCCGCGCGCAGGCGGAACGAGACTATGCTGCGCTGGCGCGCACCTTTGGCCGAAGTGCCGGCGAGGTTGTTCGCGTCACCCAGGTGCACGGACGCGCCATTGTCCACGTCCGACTGGGCGAGGACGTCCCGAACGGTATGGAGGCTGACGCCATCATTTCGACAGACCCGTCGCGCGTGATTTCCGTTCGCGTCGCCGATTGTGTGCCCGTGCTCATCGCCGACCGTCACCAGCGCGTGGTGGCCGCCGTGCATGCGGGGTGGAAGGGGACCTGTGCGGCGATTGCCGAAGCGACGGTTGATGCGATCGCGATCCTGGGCGTGCCGCCGGATGATTTGATCGCCGCCATTGGCCCCAGCATCGGTCCGTGCTGCTACCAGGTGGATGGCCGTGTCCGTCATTCGTTTCTGGCCATGACGCCCGATGCAACGGCGTGGATGGTTGAAGACGGGGTCGCGCGTTGGAAACTCGACCTCTGGCAGGCCAACTTTGATCAACTGGTTCGCGCGGGGATGCGCGCAGACGCGATTCACGTCGCACGGCTGTGCACCGCAGATCACCTGGACCGCTGCTTCTCGCACAGGGCCGAGGGCCCGGCTACTGGCCGGATGGTGGCCGCGATTCGCCTGGGGGCGCCGCAGCGTCGTCAGATGGTTGCGGGTGGCGCGGGGTCGGCCGGCGCGTCGTTTGCTGGCGGGCCTGGCGGGGTGACGTAGTAGAGGATGCGCTGGCAACTGTCGCACGGCAGGATGCTGTCGTTGCGGCGCACCTGCTGCTCGACGTGGGGACGCAGGCGCACGTGGCACGCCGTGCAATGGCCGGCCACCATCGCGGCCACGGCCAGGCCCTTGCGGCTCTTGAGGAGTTGATCGTGCTTCGCCAGTATTGCGGCGGGCACCGCTGGAGTTGCCGCGGTTCGCTGACTCGCCAGTTGCGCCAGCTCAGCGTCCAGAGCCTTGCGGTCCACGTTCATCGCGGCACGTTCCGCGTCTGCGGCGCGGCGCCGGCCGGCGAGCACGCCCTCGGCGTCTTTCAACGCGCTGTTGAACGAATCGGCTTCGTCCATCAACGCCAGGATCTGATCCTCGAGTGTGGACTTGGTGGTTTGGGCCACTTCGATCTCGTGGTTCAGCGCCTGGAATTCCTGGTTGGTTTTGACGGCGGCTTTGTGTTCCTCGAACTTGGCCATACGCCCGTCGATGGTGGCCACGTCCTTTTCGAGTGTGCGGCGGGCCGCGGCGTTGGCTTCAACCTTCGCCCTGGCCTCGTCCACCACGACCTTGGCGGCGACCATCGCCGCGTCCAGTGCCCGTTCTGCGGCCGGCATGTCGTTGATTCGCCTGCGCGCCGCATCGGCGGCCGTATCGAGCGCCTGCAGCGCAATCAGGGAAGTTAAGGCCTCAAGCATGAACGACTATCTTACCTTCCTGACATGTAATGGGCCCTCCAGGACTCGAACCTGGAACCAACCGGTTATGAGCCGGCCGCTCTAACCATTGAGCTAAGGGCCCACATTCAAATGGCGCAATGTCAGAAATGCCAGAAATGGCGAAATGTTTCGGACACGCACCGGTGCTCGGGGACTAACGTCCTTCCAGGAACGGTTTCAACCTACGGCTTCGTGAAGGATGGCGGAGCTTTCGAAGCGCCTTCGCTTCAATCTGCCGAATCCGTTCACGCGTGACCGCGAAGCTCTGGCCGACCTCTTCGAGGGTGTGTTCGGAGCCCTCGCCGACGCCGAAGCGCATCTTGATGACCCGTTCTTCGCGCGGCGTCAGGGTGCGCAGCACGGAGTCGGTCTGTTCCTTCAAGTTGAGGTTGATCACCGACTCGGCCGGCGACAACACGTTGGTGTCGGGGATGAAGTCGCCCAGATGCGAATCTTCCTCTTCACCAATCGGCGTTTCGAGCGAGATGGGCTCCTGCGCAATCTTCAGGACCTTGCGGACCTTCGAGACCGGGATGTCCATGCGCTGTGCGATTTCTTCCGAGGTGGGCTCGCGGCCCAGCTCCTGCACAAGCGCCCGCGACGTGCGGATGAGCTTGTTGATGGTCTCGATCATATGCACCGGGATGCGGATGGTGCGCGCCTGGTCGGCAATCGCACGCGTGATCGCCTGCCGGATCCACCACGTGGCGTACGTGGAAAACTTGTAGCCGCGCCGGTATTCGAACTTGTCCACGGCCTTCATCAGGCCGATGTTGCCTTCCTGGATGAGGTCCAGAAACTGTAGGCCGCGGTTGGTGTACTTCTTCGCGATCGACACCACGAGGCGCAGGTTCGCTTCGACGAGTTCTTTCTTCGCCTGCTCGGCCTGCGCTTCGCCCTCAAGGATGGTGCGCAGCATGAGCGTGAGGTCATCGGTGGGCTGTTCCAGCTTCAGCGCCATGACCTTGATTTCCTTGCGCAGCTCTTCCTTGTGCTTGAGCAGGATTTTCTTTTCTTCCTCGCGCAGCTTCTTCTGCTTGCCCTTGGGTTCCAGCTTCTGATCGATCTGCCGTACTTCCTTCTGCTTCCACTGGATGTCTTCGACGGCCGACTTCAGGCCCTCGATCAGCCGGCGTTTGACTAGTTCCGTGAACTCGATCTTCCGGATGGCGCGTGACGTGGCCACCTTAGCGCGCAGGATCTTCCAGCGGGCCTTGCGGTACTTCCGCTTCTCGGCCTTCGGGACGTCGCCCACTTTTTCCTCGACCTTGATCGCGTTCTCCTGCGCCAGGCGCACGGCATCCAGCTGCTTCTCGAGCTGCTTGCGCCGGCGTTCGAGCTTATCGTCCGTGATCTCTTCTTCGTTGAAGACCACCAGCTCGCGAATGGTGCGCTCGCCCCGCTTGAGCTGCTCGCCCATTTCCACCACTTCCTGCGTCACCTTCGAGGTGCGGGAAATGAGCTTGATGACCGTGAGCTTGCCGCGTTCGATACGCTTGGCGATCGCCACTTCACCCTCGCGGGTGAGCAGCGGCACCGTGCCCATCTCGCGCAGGTACATGCGCACCGGGTCGTTGGTCTTGTCGAGTGCGCCGGGCGTCAGGTCCAGGTCGCTGCCGCCGCCTTCGGTCTCCTCGCCGCCGACCTTTTCGTCGCGGTACGTCTTTTCAGAATCTACAATCTCGATGCCTGCCGCGCCAAAGGCGCTGAACAGGTCGTCGAGCTCTTCAGCCGACGTCACATCGGCGGGCAACAGCTCGTTGATTTCCTCATAGAGCAGGTAGCCCTTCTCTTTGCCCATGGCAATGAGCGCTTTGATTTCGTCGTACTTTTCCTCAATGGACAAGGTATCTCTCCTGGCGTCGCGTTAACCGTTCAGACTCTCGAGCCGCTGCAGCAGCTCCAACTTTCGTGCCCACAACTCCGCAAACTGCGGGTGGCTTCCCGTGCCCGATGATGCCTGCAGGCGATCGATCTGTTCCTGCACCTCGGACCGTTCCCGTTCCAATCGCCGCCGCTTCAGGGCGTTCACACACTCGGTCGGCGGCGCCGCCGCCTCGGTGGACGCCGCACGGGCCAGCAACGCCCGCTCGCCCTCGTTCAGGCGTTCCTGCAAGAGGTCGGGCAATACGTCGGCCGGCATCTCGGCCAGGCTCTGCGCCATCAGAAACACCGGCGCCGACATCAGGCCATCCAAATCACCCGGTTCCAGGTGCGACAACGCCGCCAACCCTTCCACCGGCTGATGCACCAGCGTCCACAACAACCCCTGCTCCGCGGCCAGCAACCGGGCCGTGACCGGCACCGCCACAGCCGGCGCTTCGGTCTTCCGCTGCGCCGCGGCTTTCCGGATTTCATCCCGCACCACGGCTTCGGTGATGCGCGCCTTGTGCGCGAGCCGGTCCGCGAACTGGTCACGCGCCGCCGCGTCGGGAATGGTCGCGGCCACCGACAACATCTGCCCGATGAACATCCGGCGGCCCTCGGGCCGGTTCAAGTCGAGCCGCTCGGCTGCGCGATCCAGCAGAAACTCCAGATACGGCCGCGACGCCTTCAGGCGCTCGGTATACGCCCGCCCGCCAGCCTTCCGGATGTACGTATCGGGGTCGCTGCCTTCGGGCAGCAGGGCCACATTGACCTGGAACCCTTCAGCCACGAGCAGCTCGGAAGACCGCACCGCTGCCCCCTGACCAGCCGCGTCCGGATCAAAACTAAGGACGATTTTTCCGGCAAACCGTTTCAGCAGCTTCGCCTGGGACACCGTCAACGCCGTGCCGCTCGAGGCCACAACCGGTGTCATTCCAGCCTGCCAGACCTGAGCCAAGTCGAAGTAGCCTTCGACGAGCACACAGTAATTGTGCTTCCGAATGGCTCCTTTCGTCACGTCCAACCCGTACAAAGTCCGACCTTTTGTATAAATCGGGGTTTCCGGCGAATTCAGGTACTTGGGCACTTGCCCATCATCCAGGGCCCGCCCGCCAAAACCAATCAGTGCCCCGGTGTCCCGGCGAATGGGAATCATCAGCCGGTGCCGAAACCGGTCCGCCACCCGCCCGTCGTCTCGCTCCATGACCAGCCCGGTCTTGATCTGCAGGCCCAGGGGCACTTTTCTGGCCGCAAACAGGCTGTGGAGCGTGTCGCGCCCTGCCGCCGGGGCATATCCATACCCAAACGTCGCGATAGTGGCCTCGGTCAGGCTGCGTGTTTCCAGCTCCCGCCGTGCCCGCGCGCCGGCCGGGCCGGCCAGCTGTTCCAGGTAAAACACCTGGGCGTCTTCGTGCAGTTTGACCAGCGCCTCGCGCTCGGCCGATGCCACCCGGTCTTCCGACCCGTCCACAACCTCGGGGATGGTCATGCTCGCCCGCTGGGCCAGGTACCGGATGGCCTCAGGGAAGGTGATTTTCTGGTGCAGCTCCACAAACTTGACCACGTCGCCCTTGGCGTCGCAGCCAAAACACTTGAAGAAGCCCTTGTCCTGGCTGACGGTGAAGGAGGGCGACTTCTCGGTGTGGAACGGGCACAGGCCCTTCCAACTGGCGCCCGCCTTCTTGAGCGGCGTCACGTCGCCAATGATGGCGACGATGTCGGTTTGGGCCTTGAGGTCGTCAAGGAAGGTCTGTGGAAAAAGGGCCATCAGTCCTTCAACTCCACAATGGTCGCGCCCGCGCCACCTTCGTTGTCAGGGGCGGGGGCGACGCTGGCCACAAGCGGATGCTCGCGAAAGAACTTTGCCATCGCCTCGCGCAGCCGGCCGGTGCCGTGTCCGTGTACCACCCGCAGCCGCCGGGTGTCGCTGAGCAACGCCGCGTCCAGGAATTTTTCAGCCGCGTCGGTAGCCTGGTCCACGGTTTTGCCGATGATCATGAGCTCGCGCACCGCACTCGCCAGATCCGACGGCACCGGTGTGCGGACGCTGCCGGTGGCCGGTGGCTCGGGTGTGGCCGGCCGACTCGCCTGACGCAGGCCGCGCCACGCCACTTTCATCCGCTTGCCTCGAATGTCCACCTCGGCGAGTTTGCCTGACACGCTCGTCACAACGCCATTGGCGCTGAATGCGGGCACAAACACGCGGTCGCCCACGCCGGGTACGGTGGCAAGCGCGGGACTTGCGTCACTCGCCTCGGACGACTCGCCGGCCTTCGCCAGGGACTCAAGCGCGGATCGTCCCTGCACGCGCAGCTGGCCGATCTCACCGGTCGATACGGTCGCAGCGACACCTCGCTGCTCGGCGTGTTGCACCAGGGTCTGCGCCTTGGTCTTGACCTGCGCGACCACGCGATCGATCTCGGCGCGGGCTTCGCGCAGCTTTTCGTTGACGCGGTCGTTCAGGCGTTTGCGCAGTACCGCCTCGCGTTCGGTCACCTGGGATTCGCGCGTGGTGAGCGCCTGCCGGTCGTCGGCCACGCGCTGTCGTTCACGCGCCACCGTCTGGCGCTCCTGGTCCAGCGCCGCCAGTTCCTGATCGACGCGCGCGAGATGCGCCACCAACTGGCTCTCGCGGTTCGAACGCCGGCTGCGCGCGGCCGCGATCACGGAAGGCGGCATCCCGAGCCGTTCGGCGATTTCCAACGCAAGGCTCCGGCCCGGCGCGCCGTACACGAGCCGGAATGTGGGCGCGTACGTCTCCGGCACAAACCCCATCGCGGCTGCCACAATTCCCTCCGTCGTCGCGGCGTACGACTTCAGCGCATCATCATGCGTCGTCGCCACGATGGTGGCGCCGCGCTGGCGGAAGTGTTCGATGACCGCGGTGCCCAGGGCGCCGCCTTCCACGGGATCCGTGCCGCCGCCGACTTCGTCGAGCAGGACGAGCGCGGGAAGCACCAGCGCACGTTCCATCTCGACGATGTGCGCGATGCGCGCGGAGAAAGTCGAGAGGCTGGCGGCGATGGACTGGTCGTCGCCGATGTCGGCGAAGATCGACGCGAACGGCGTCAGCGTACTGCCCGGGTCCACAGGGATATGGAGCCCGGCTTGCGCCATCAACGGCAGGAGTCCGGCGGCCTTGAGGGCCACGGTCTTGCCGCCGGTGTTGGGGCCCGAGATCACGAGTGCGCGCACGGGCGGGCAGATGAGGATGTCGTTGGGTACCGCCGTGGTACCCAAAACGACCTCAGAGGTCGTTTTGGATTGGGGCGGCACCAGCAGCGGATGGCGCGCGCCGCGGAGCTCAAGTCGGCCGTCGGTGGAGAGTGTCGGCGCGATGGCGCGCATGCGCGCGGCGAGGCGCGCCTTGGCCTGCAGCAGGTCCAGTTCGCTCGCCACGTGCAACGTGGCGTCGAGTTCATCGGCACGGGCTCGATAGCCATCCGTGAGCTCGAGCAGGATGCGGTACACCTCGGCTTTTTCCCGATCGGCCAGCGCCACAATTTCGTTGTTGGTCTGGACGGTCGCGATCGGTTCCAGGTAGAGGCTCGCGCCACTGGAGGAACTGCCGTGGACGATGCCGGGGATGGCACCCTGGTGTTCGGTCCGCACCACAAGCACGTAGCGTCCGCCACGATCGGCGACGATCTGGTCCTGCAGGTACTTGGCCGTGTCGCGCCCGCGGGTCAGTCGCTCAAGTGTGGTACGCAGCTGCGCGCGTTGCCGGCGCAGCGAGTCGCGAATGGCGCGCAGGGCAGGACTCGCGTTGTCGGTGACATCCCCGGTTGGCGCGATGGCACGGCGCGTGGCCGCGGCTTCGTCGGCAAACGAGGCGGCTGATGCCGCGACGACCGCGAGCAGGGGCGCGGTACTGCGCGTGCGCCGGATGACAGCGCACACGCGGTCCACCGAATCAACAAAGTCGGCCAGGCCAATCAGGCCAAGGGGTTCGAGCGGTTGTCCGCCCACCTGCAGGGCGTCCAGAAGATCAAGCAGCCCTTCGGGCGCCGAGATGTCGAGGCCATTGCCCGTGGTGATGAGCGCCACGGCCTCAGACGTCGCGTCAAGACGGTGTTTCACCTGGCCGGCGTCCGAGGAGGGCTCAAGCGACAGGGCGCGTGCGCGGCCGAGGGGCGTCAGCGTCTCGCGCGCCAGCGCCTCGCGAATGCGGTCGAACTCAAGCGCCGTCAGTACAGCAGGTTGCATGGGCAGGGTCCCAGGTCACCCTGGGAACCTGCAATTATGGCACGGCCCGCAGTGGCCGGCACGCCCTTGCGGCTGAACGCCGCGCGGTGCGATGCTGACCGTCGACGACTTGATCCCGCGTCCCTCAGGAGCACCCCAATGGCCCGTTCGATTGCCCGTGTCCTCATCCTGTTTGTTGTCTTTACGTCTGCGGCGCTGACGCAGAACCGGCGCGCGTTAACCACGGCGGACTACGAGCGAGCCACCAGGATGCTGGCACCCGCCCTGGCCGGCCTGGTCGTGGGCGGCACCGTGAACGCGACGTGGCTGCCAGACGGTCGCTTTTCGTACCAGCGGACGACGTTGACCGGCGCGGAGAATGTGGTGGTCGATCCGGCCAGGCGCACGCGCGAGGTGGTGGCCACACCGCCGGCCGGCGGCCAGACGCCTCCGGCTGCCGCCGGACGCGGCGGTCGTGGAGGCCGCGGCGGCATGCAAATCACCAACAAGGCATGCGGCCCGAACGTCACCGGCCTCACGGGTCCGCCACCGGCGTCGATGTCGCCCGATGGCAGCAAGGCGCTGTTTATCTGTGATTGGAATCTGTGGGTTCGTGACGTCAAGACCGGCCAGGATCGCCAGCTCACGACGGACGGCGTGAAGGACTTTGGCTACGCCACGAGCAACGCCGGATGGACGACGAGCGCTGCGGCGTCGCTGTCGTGGTCGCCCGACGGCAGGAAGATCGCGACGCAGATCCAGGACGAACGGAACGTCGGGGATATGTACCTAGTGCAGACGCCGGTGAACGGCGGACATCCAGTACTGAGGGCGTGGAAGTATCCGCTCGCCGGCGATCCGGTGGTGGCCATGATCACCCGCGTCATCATCGATGTGGAGACGGGCAAGGTCACGCGCCTCCTGATGCCGCAGGACTTCCATCGCGCCATGGACGAGGACGATCTGGACATGTCCGAGTACCTCTGGAGCCCCGACAGTACGAAGCTCGGCCTGGTCTCCACGGATCGATTTCACAAGAACTCCACGGCCAAACTCGCAGACGTCACAACCGGGGAAGTCCGGACCCTCTTCACCGAAACGGAAAAGACGCACGTGCAGACACGCGTGCAGTGGCGGATTCTCTGGAAGTCGAGCGAAGTGCTCTGGTACTCACAGCGCGAAGACACCGCGCAGATGTACCTCTACGACCTGAACTCGGGCCAGATGAAGGATCGCGTCACCAGCGGCGTGGGCCCGATCACAAACATCGTGCGCCTCGATGAAGCCACACGAACGATGTGGTACGAGGCCGTGGGCAAGGAGCCGGGACAGGACCCGTACTACACGCATCTCTACAAGGTCGGGCTCGACGGCAAGAACAACGTCTCGCTGACACCGGACAACGGCACCCATGCCACGCAGATTTCGCCCGACGGCAAGTTCGTGATTGACACGTTCTCGCAGCCGGAGGTGGCTCCCGAGACGACGCTGCGCGACGGCGTCACGGGCGCGCTCATCATGCCGCTCGAGAAGGCCGATATTTCGAAGCTCCTCGCCACCGGCTGGAAGCCGCCGATGCAGATCAAGATGCGGTCCGCCGACGGCAAACACGACATCTACGGGGTGCTGTTTCGGCCGACGAACTTCGACCCGGCGAAGAAGTATCCGATCATCAACCAGGCCTACCCAGGGCCGCAGTCGGGGAGCGTGGGATCGCGTGCCTTTACGACCGCGCGCGGCGATCGGCAGGCCCTCGCCGAACTCGGCTTCGTCGTCGTCAGCATCGACGGCACCGGCACGCCGAATCGATCCAAGTCGTTTACCGATGCCTACTATGGTGCGATGGGCCGCCACAACACGCTGCCCGATCAGGTGGCTGGCATGAAGGAACTGGCGACGCGGTATCCGTGGATCGATATCGACAAGGCGGCGATGTGGGGCCACTCGGGCGGCGGTTTCATTACGGCGGGCGCGCTGCTGGTGGCGCCGTACAACGACTTCTTCAAGGTGGGCATCGCCGAGTCGGGCAATCACGATCAGCGCCAGTACGAAGACGACTGGGGCGAGCGGTACCAGGGCGCGCTCGTCAAGAACGCGGACGGCACCGACAACTACACGATTGAGGCCAACCAGACCCATGCGGCCGGCCTCAAGGGCCGCCTGTTCCTGATCCACGGCACCATGGACAACAACGTGCCGCCGTACAACACCTATCTGGTGGCCGACGCCCTGATCAAGGCCAACAAGGAATTCGACATGTTGATGATCCCGAACGCGGGGCACGGGTTTGCGGCCGGCAACTATGTGATGCGGCGGCGGTGGGATTACTTCGTGAGGCACCTGCTTGACGCCGAGCCCCCCAGAGACTACGTGGTGCCGGCGGCGGCGCCGGCCGGGGGGCGAGGGGGCGGCGTTTCGTTTGACTCAGTGCCTGACACGTCCGTAAAATGAAGGGTCAGATCCCGCGACTAGGTTCCAGTCCATGCAGCCATACGAAACACTCATTCTCGTCGCGTATTTTTTTGTCCTCAGCATCTTGGGTATTTACGGATGGCACCGGTACTACCTGGTGTACGAGTACATGAAAAACAAAGACCGGGTACCAGGGCCTCCGCCGCCCATGACGGACCTGCCGGTCGTGACCATCCAGCTCCCGATCTTCAATGAAATGTACGTGGCCGATCGGCTGATCGACTCGGTCTGCGAGATTGACTACCCGAAAGACCGGCTCGAGATTCAGGTGCTCGACGATTCGACCGATGAGACCCGGGAGATCGCCGCGGCGGCCGTGGAGCGCCAGGCGGCGCTCGGATTCGATATCAAGTATCTGCACCGGACGAACCGCGTGGGCTACAAGGCCGGGGCGCTCGACGAAGCGTTGAAGGTGGCGCACGGCGAGTTCGTGGCGATTTTCGACGCCGACTTCGTGCCGACCACCGACTTTCTGATGAAGACCGTCGGGTATTTCCAGGACCCCAAGGTGGCGCTCGTCCAGGCGCGCTGGGGACACATCAACCAGAACTATTCCCTGCTCACGAAGATCCAGGCCATCCTGCTCGACGGCCACTTCGTGCTTGAACACGGCGGGCGCAATCGCGCGGGATGTTTCTTCAACTTCAATGGCACGGCGGGCGTCTGGCGCCGGACGGCGATTGGTGATGCCGGCGGCTGGCAGCACGACACGCTCACGGAAGACCTGGACCTCAGTTACCGAGCGCAGTTGCGCGGCTGGCGTTTCCTCTTCCTGCCCCACCTCGTGACGCCGGCTGAAGTGCCCGTGGAAATGAACGCGTTCAAGTCGCAGCAGCATCGCTGGGCGAAGGGCAGCATCCAGACGTGCCGCAAGGTGCTGCCCGCGATTCTGGCCTCCGACCTGCCGCGCAAGGTGAAGATCGAGGCCTTCTTCCACCTGACCGCGAACTTCAACTATCTGCTGATGTGCCTGTTGTCGGTGCTGATGTTCCCGGCTATGGTCGTGCGTTACAACATGGGCTGGACCGAGATGTTGCTCATCGACGTGCCGCTGTTCTTTGTCGCCACGGCGTCGGTGTTCAATTTCTATCTGGTGTCACAACGCGAGCTGTACGCCGACTGGATGACGCGCGTGAAGTACCTGCCCGTCGTGATGGCCATCGGGATTGGACTCGCGGTCAACAACACGAAGGCGGTCTTCGAAGCGTTGTTTGGCGCGCCCGGAGAATTCACCCGGACGGCGAAATACGGCATCTCGACGTCCAAAGATGGTTGGCAGAACAAGAAATACCACCAGGCCATGTCGGTGCAGCCCATCATCGAGCTGGCGCTGGGCCTCTATTTTTCGGCGACGGTGGTCTATGCGCTGGCCCACGGCATTTACGGCACCCTGCCGTTCCTCCTGCTGTTCCAGTTCGGCTTCCTGTATGTGGGGCTCACGTCGATCGTGCAGCAGCTCGGTGATGGTGTGATGGTGAAGGCGCCGAAGATTGCAGACTGAGGCTCCTAGGTAACAGTCGGGATGGATCATGAGTACCGTCAGTGAAGTGAAGGCCAAGGCCGGCCTGGAAGATGTGGTCGCCGGCGAGTCGGCGATTTGTTATATCGATGGTGATCGCGGCGTGTTGTCGTACTGCGGGTACGACATTCACGACCTTGCCGACATGGACCACGGCGTCTCGTTCGAGGAGACCTGCTTCCTCCTGTGGCACCGCCGGCTGCCGAACCGGGCTGAACTGGGCGACATGCAGACGCAACTCGACTCGGCGCGCCGGCTACCCGAGCCGATTCTTCGCGCCATGAAGTCATTGCCGGCCGGAGACGGCATGGATGCGCTTCGCACGCTGACGTCCATGCTGGGTCACTACGACCAGGACGCCGCCGTCCACACGCCCCAAGCCAACTACCGCAAGGCCGTGCGCCTGACCGGCCAGATCGGATCGCTCGTGGCCACGTGGGGCCGTATGGCGGCTGGTGGCGGCGCGATCGACCCCGATCCGGCGCTTGGCCACGCGGCCAACTTCCTGTACATGCTCACGGGCACGCGCCCGTCGGCGCTTGCCGCCCGGGCGTTCGACGTGTCGCTGGTGCTGCATGCCGACCACGAACTGAACGCCTCCACGTTTGCGGCCCGCGTCTCTGCGGCCACGCTCACCGACCTGCACTCGGCCATCGTCGGGGCGATCGGCGCGCTCAAGGGCCCGCTGCACGGCGGCGCCAACGCCGAGGTCATGAAGATGCTGCTCGACATCGGCCAGGATGCCGGTGTGGAACGCGCCGGCGAATACGTGCGCGCCAAACTCGCCCGCAAGGAGAAGATCTCGGGCTTCGGGCACCGCGTGTACCACACGGAAGATCCCCGCGCCACACACCTGCGCCGCTTCTCGAAGTCGATTGGCGAGAAGGCCGGCCAGCCGCAGTGGTTCGCGATGTCGGAGCGGATCGAGCAGGTCGTCAAGGGTGACAAGGGCCTGAATCCGAACGTGGATTTTTATTCAGCGTCGATGTTTTACTCGCTGGGCATTCCCATCGCGCTGTATACCCCGATTTTTGCCGTCAGCCGCATCAGCGGCTGGACCGCGCACGTGCTGGAACAATACGCGAACAACAGGCTCATTCGCCCGAGGACCGAATACATCGGCCCGGCGTATCCGCAACCGGTGTTGCCGCTTGATCAGCGTTAACGCCCGCTGATACGACCGCACCACATGGATCAACGCTTCATTCGCAATTTTTCGATCATCGCGCACATCGATCACGGCAAGTCCACGCTTGCAGACCGCTTTCTCGAGGCCACCGGCGCGCTCCAGGCCAGGGAGATGGAAGCCCAGGTGCTGGACTCGATGGACCTCGAGCGCGAGCGCGGCATCACGATCAAGGCCCACGCCGTCCGCCTGAACTACACGGCCGACAACGGCCAGGCATACGTGCTGAACCTGATCGACACACCCGGGCACGTGGACTTTTCCTACGAGGTCACGCGCTCGCTTGCCGCGTGCGAGGGCGCGCTGCTGCTGGTGGACGCCTCGCAGGGGGTGGAGGCGCAGACGCTGGCCAACGCCTATCTGGCGATCGAGAACAACCTCGAAATCATCCCGGTCATCAACAAGATCGACCTGCCAAGCGCCCAGCCCGAAGAAGCGAAGCGCCAGATCGAAGAGATCATCGGCCTGGACGCCGACGGCGCGATCCTGGCCAGCGCGAAGCAGGGCCTGGGCGTCCACGAAATCCTGGAAGCCATCGTCCATCGCCTGCCGCCGCCGGCGGGCAACCCCGATGCGCCGCTCAAAGCCCTGATTTTTGACTCCTGGTACGACGCGTATCGGGGCGTGGTCATCCTGACGCGCGTCATCGACGGCACGATGAAGCCCGGCCAGAAGATCCGCCTGATGAATGCGGGCATCGACCTGCAGATTGATGAACTGGGCGCCTTTTCACCCAAGCCCATTCCGGTGTTGTCGCTCGGCGTCGGTGAGGCCGGCTTCGTGGTAGCCAACATCAAGAACGTGGCCGACGCCAAGGTGGGCGACACCATCACCGACGCGGCTGTTCCGGCCACCACGCCCTTCCCCGGATTCAAGGAACTCAAGCCCATGGTGTTCGCCGGGCTCTACCCGGTGGAGAGTTCGCAGTATTCGGAACTGCGCGAGGCGATGGAGAAGCTGCGCCTGAACGACTCGGCGTTTTTCTTCGAGCCTGAAACATCGGTGGCGTTGGGCTTCGGTTTCCGCTGCGGGTTCCTGGGGTTGCTGCATATGGAAATTGTGCAGGAACGCCTCGAGCGCGAATACAACATGGACCTGGTCACCACCGCGCCAGGCGTGCTCTATCGCGTGACCACCACCGACGGGGTCGTCCAGGAAATCGACAGTCCTTCAAAGCTGCCAGACCCGGGCCGCATCCAGAAATTCGAAGAGCCAATCATCAAGGCGACGATGCTGACTCCGGCGGCGCATGTGGGCGCCATCCTGGAGTTGTGTCAGGAGAAGCGCGGCGTCCAGAAGGGGATGGAGTACCTCAAATCGGACCGCGTGGTCATCACCTACGAGTTGCCGTTTAATGAAGTGGTGCTCGATTTTTATGACCGGCTCAAGACCGTGTCGCGCGGCTACGCGTCGCTCGACTATCACGTCATCGGCTACCAGGAAGCGTCGCTTGTCAGGCTCGACATCCTGGTGAATGGCGAGCCGGTGGACGCATTGTCCACGGTCCTTCACGCCGACTCGGCCTACAGCCGTGGCCGCCTACTGGCGGCGAAGATGCGGGAGCTGATTCCCAGGCAGATGTTCGACATCGCGATTCAGGCGGCGATTGGCAGCCGGATCGTGGCGCGTGAGAGCGTGCGTGCCCTCCGCAAGAACGTGCTGGCCAAGTGTTACGGCGGCGACATTTCGCGCAAGCGCAAGTTGCTCGAGAAGCAGAAGGAAGGCAAGAAGCGCATGAAGCGGGTGGGCCGCGTCGAGATCCCGCAGGAAGCGTTTCTGGCGGTGCTCAAGGTCGGAACCGAGTCATGAAGAAGTCCGTGGTGCGCGAGTACTCCGAGTCCTTGATCATCGCGGTCGTCCTGGCGCTGTTTGTGCGGACCTGGGTCTTCCAGGCGTTCAAGATTCCCACGGGCTCCATGGAGCCGAACCTCCTCATCGGCGACCATCTCATCGTCAACAAAATGATCTTTGCGCCGTCGGCGACCGGCCTCGAGCGGCTGGTGGTGCCCGGTCGCGAGATCCGGCGCGGCGACATCGTGGTGTTCAAGTACCCGGACGAACCCGAGCGCGATTTCATCAAGCGTGTGATTGGCCTGCCTGGCGACCGCCTGGAGCTGCGCCGCAAGACGATGTATATCAACGGGACGCCGCTGGCGGAGAGCTACGCGCACCTGTCGGAGCCGCCGTCGGAGTCTGCGGGAGTGACGCAGGATCTACGTGAGTTCTACGGCCCGGTGACCGTGCCG
The DNA here is from genome assembly GCA_009694745.1 of Acidobacteriota bacterium. GTDB lineage: Bacteria > Acidobacteriota > Vicinamibacteria > Vicinamibacterales > SCN-69-37 > SYFT01. Next base: position 82,063 of record SHUF01000005.1, on the reverse strand, counting down.
CCGTTGCAGTACTTCATGATGGGCGACAACCGCGACAATTCGCAGGACAGCCGGTATTGGGGATTCCTGCCGGCGCACTATGTCAAGGGCCGGGCGTTGTTCATCTACTTCTCGTTCGAAGATGGCGGGTCGCTCACGCACATGCTGCAGGGCACGCGATTCGAGCGCCTGTTCGATTCCGTCAAATAGTCATCCCACGGGAATGACCTCGGTCAGCAGCGTGCGGGCGTCGCGCATCAACTGCGCCGACTCCTCGCGAATGGCCGTCTGCAATGCCGTGTCCGTCAACCCGCCAAGATTGATATCGACATTGTCGAGCGCGCCTTCCGCGGCGGCCAGCAGCAGCCGGTAGCCGACCTTCACGTCGCTGGCCGCCGAGGGGTTGCCGTATGCGGCCGCGGCGCGGCCTTCCTGCATTGCGCGCACGCACGCCCGAATCGTCTCGAGCGGCACTTCGGTGGCGACCCGTGTGGCGTCTTGAATCGCCGCCTTGCGTTCAAGCTTCTCTGCGTCGGTGGCCTTGGGCTTCCGGAAGGCCGCCACCACGAGGTCGTATGCCGACGCGTCGCGATCCACCAGCGAAGCCAACTCATCGCGCAGGCGGAGCAATTCTGTGTGCGCGGAGTCGAGGGCCTCGCGTTCCGCGATCGCGTTGGTGCGCGACTTGGGCATGCCGGTGACCATGACCAGCAGCGCCGTTCCGGTGGCGCCGACCAGCGCGGCGGCCGACCCTCCGCCCGGCGCCGGGTCCGCGGCGCTGATGGCTTCAAGCAAGCTGGTGATAGTGCGATCGATCAACATAAGACACCCTTCTTGTAGACGCCGGCGATCGGCGCCGCATTCACGCGCAGGAGATTGACGGCGGGGCCATGGACCAGCACCGCGTCGAACTGTTTGCCCGGCTCGAGACTGCCCACCACATGCTGGCGGTCGAGGGACGCCGCCGTATTGATTGTCGCGGCGACCAGCGCTTCCTCGAATGTCAGGTGCATCGCAAAACAGGCGAGCGCGATCGCAAACGGCATGGATGGCGAAAGGCCGCCGCCGGGATTGACGTCGGTCGCAAGAGCCACGGGAACCTCGGCGGCAATGAGATCGCGCGCCGGCGCAAACTGGCCCAGTTTAAGGTGGAAGGCCGCGCAGGGCAGCAGTGTGGCGATGACACTGCCAGCTCGCAAGGCCTCGATGCCGTCGGCGTCCACACGCACCAGGTGATCGGCCGACCGCGCGCGGACGGCGGCCGCCACCTGAGGGCCACCGCTGGCGGCAAGTTCGTCGGCGTGGATGCGTGGCTTCATCCCGGCGCGTGCGCCGGCCTCGAGAATGGCGGTGGATTCTTCGGGCGTGAAGAACCCGCGATCGCAGAACACGTCGCACCATTCCGCGTGAGGCGCGGCAGCAGGAATCATCTCGTCGATCACGAGGCGCACATAGTCGGCCTGGCGGCCGCGGAACTCTGGCGGGATCTCGTGTGCGCCGATGAAGGTGGGCACAAGCTCGATGGGCTGCGTGGTGTTCAGGCGGGCGACCACGCGGAGCATGCGGACTTCGGTGGCGGTATCGAGGCCATAGCCGCTCTTGGCTTCTGCGGTCGTGGTGCCCTGACGCAGCATCTCGGCCAATCGAACAGTGGTCTGGGCCGCAAGCTCATCGTCTGAGGCCGCGCGCGTGGCCCGCACGGTGGACAGGATGCCGCCTCCGGCCGCCGCGATCTCGGAGTACGTGGCACCGCCGAGTCGCCGACGAAGTTCGTCGCGGCGGTCGCCGGCGAATACCACGTGTGTGTGCGGATCCACAAACCCAGGTACGAGTGACTTTCCGCGACCATCCACGACAGTCGCCTGCGGACTGAGCGTGATCCGAGCACGCACTTCCGCGGTGGTGCCGGTCGCCACGATGGTGGCGCCGTCGCACGCGACAGCGCCATCCGCCACGGGTGCAATGTCGCCTTGTCGTCTGCCCGCGCGCGGTCCGTCACCCGCCACGGTGTACAGCTGGTCGAGATGTTCGATCAACAGAGTGACGGCCATAACATTCACGCGTGCGGCACGGGCGGCGGGCGGCGCCCAAAGATGGCGGTCCCGACGCGCACCAGGGTGGCGCCCTCGTCCACGGCCACTTCACAGTCGTGACTCATGCCCATGGAGAGTTCCGCGAGAGACGCGGCGGGCACTCCACGCGCGACGAGCGCGTCACGGAGTTCGCGCAGCTGACGAAACCACGTGCGCGCCTCCTCCGGGTCCTCGGCGATCGGTGGCACGGTCATGAGGCCGCGCAGTTCAACAGCCCGACAGGCGAGTGCGGCACGCGCGAGTTCTTCCACACCGCCGCGGTCCGCGCCAAACTTGGTCGCTTCATGCGCGAGATCAACCTGCAGCAGGATCTGCGGACGCGTTCCGGCGTCTACGGCTCCGGCATCCACTTTCTTCAGGAGGTCGATTGAGTCGATGGAGTGAATCCAGTGAAACGCCGCCGCGGCTTTCTTGGCCTTGTTGGACTGGAGGTGTCCGATCAAATGCCACGTCAGTCCGAGCGTCGCGGTGGCGGCCGCCTTATCCAGGCCTTCCTGGACGCGATTCTCGCCAAAGTCCTGCTGGCCGGCCCGGGCGGCCGCAAACACGGCTTCGACGGGGAAGGTCTTTGAGACGGCAATCAGCCGAAGGCTGCCTGGGGGACGATGGGACCGGTGCGCCGCGCCTTCAAGGCGGCGGCGCACCGTGGCCAGATTGTGTGCGATGTCGGCGTCCAGCGCAGGGCCGGACATGCTACTTGATCTGTTTCAGAATCGCCTTCGCCATCTCGGCGTTTTCGCCGGTGGGCGCAATCTTCAGGTATTCCTCAAAGGCCTTCGCGGCATCAGGCAGCTGGCCCAGGTTGAGGTTCGCCATGCCCAAGCGGAAGTGGGCTTCGGCCATCTTCGGGTCGAGCTTGATGACCTTCTCGAATTCAGCCTTGGCTTCCGGGAATTTGCCCGCATTCCACATGATGATGCCCTGGTTGTAAAGGGCCGCCGGATCTCCGCCGGTGGCCGACGCACCCAGCAACTCGTTCGCCTTGATGCTCATGGCGCTCGCTTCGTCGAACTTCTTCTGCTGGTTGTAGAGGATGGCCAGGGCGGCGTACGGGTCGGCCAGCTTCGGGTCCAGCTTGATCGCCTCTTGGTAGGCGGCCTCTGCGGCGGCCTGATCGCCCTTCTTGGTGTGCGCGTCGCCGACCTTCGCGTGACAGATGGCGCAATTGGGAATCTGTCCCGCGACGACGAGGAGCTTGGCGATGGCGTCGTCGGGCGACGTAGCGATAGCGGCCACGCCTGCGTCAAACTCGGCCTGCATGGTAGCCATCAGCTTGTTGCGCGCTTCGACTTCCTTGGCGGTCATGGCGGACGTATCCGTCGCTCCGCTCTTTGTCGGCACCTTGATGATCAGGGTCGCGACACGTGTCATTTCGTTGATACTGACCCGCACGGTCTGCGAGCCCGCCAGCTCACCTTTGGTCGCCGTCATCTTCCATTGGCCGGTGCGCAAACCGGCGCGTGTGAATTCGCCGCGGATGTTGGTCTTGAGCGTGACCGTGATTTCCACGTCGCCGATGTAGTTCATGACGACTTCGGCTTCGGGCACACCCTGTCCGGCCTCGTCTGTGACCAGTCCCCGCAGCGACCCCTGCGCCTGTCCATAGGCTGAAGTGGCCGAAACCAGCAACACAAGAGCGATGGCGCTCACCATCCAACCGCGACGAAGTGACTGACGAACCATGGGCGTCCTCCGCTCCCTATTTTATACGTGATCCGATCGGCCCGTCAGGCCAGGAACATCCGGCTGACCGCGTCGAGGTCCCGGGTGACAGGCACTGGCGGAAAGGAGGCCAGGAAGCGGCGGCCGTACGCCATGCGGCTGAGCCGTGGGTCGAGCACCGCAAGTACACCACGATCCGATTGAGTGCGGATGAGCCGGCCCATGCCCTGAAGCAGGGCGAGGGTGGCCAGCGGGACCTGGTAGTCGTGGAAGGGATGCCCCCCGGCGGCCTCGATTGCGGCGATTCGGGCGGCCACCAGTGGGTCGCCCGGAGAGGCAAACGGGAGGCGATCGATGATCACGCAACTGAGCGCCTCGCCCGCCACATCCACGCCCTGCCAGAAGCTGGTGGTGGCAAACAGCACGGCATTCGGCGTGTTCCTGAAGTCGCGCAGGAGGGCGGGCCGCGGCGCCGTGCCCTGCAACAACAGCGGCCATGGCACATGGGGCGCCACCTGCTCGTAGACATCGCGCATGGCGGCGTAGGACGTGAACAGCACAAACGCACGGCCACGCGACCGCTCAAGCAGTTCCGCCACGACTCCTGCAGCGGCGCGGTTGAACTCGGGCGACCGCGGATCGGGCATGTCCGGCGGCAGGTAGAGCAGCGCCTGCGTGCGGAAGTCGAACTCGGAAGGGAGGCGCACGTTGCGAGCCGTCGTGAGGCCGAGCCGGCCCTGCACGTAGTCGAACGAGCCGGCGACGGTGAGCGTGGCCGAGGTGAGCACGGTGGCGCTTCGGTCGCCAATCACCTTTTCGCGCACGAGTGCCGCCACGTCAATTGGCGCGGCGCGCAGAGCCAGGCCCCGGCCCCGAGCTTCGAGGAAGTGGACAAACGCCGGGTCGTCCACCGCCAACAGCACACGCACGTCCTCGCGCATCGCGACGGCGCGAGCTATGATGGCCTTCAGGTCCTCCGGCACTGGCTCGCACGCTGCCATCGCGCCACACAGCCGCTGCAATTCTTCCCGCATCACGGTGCCTTCGTGGTTCATCCGGGCTGCGGAATCTGGCGTCAGCGTGGTGCGGTCGCCGCCACGCTCACGCGTCGCCTCCAGCCGCGCGCGATCAAACAGCCGGCGTCCCGCACGTTCCACATCACCAATGGCGTGATGGACCCCGACGGCGCTTTTGCCCTGTTCGGCCGGAATGGACGCCATCGCCTGCGTGGCGTCGCGCACGAATTCGTCGAGACGATGGGTGCTGAAGACCAGCCCGAAATATTGCGTCACCACATCTTCGAGCTGGTGGGCTTCGTCGATCACCGCCAGATCGCAGGTCGGAATCACCGCGCCGAAGTCACCTTGCCGGACGGATGCATCCGCGCACAGCAGGTGGTGGTTTACGACGATGACGTTGGCCTCGTCGGCGCGCTCGCGCATGCGGGTGATGAAACAGTCGGCGTATTGCGGGCACTCGCGGCCCAGACACTGGTCACTCGTCGCCGTCAGCTCCGTCCAGAACGGGAAGCTGTCGGGCATATCCGTCAACTCCGCACGGTCGCCGGTCTGGGTCTCGGGCAACCACTCGGCCAGGGTGTCGAGCCAACGCTGTTCTTCTTCACCCAGCGAGCCGCGCACCTCCTGCAGGCGGTCGTAGCGGTGGCGACACAGGTAGTTGGCGCGGCCCTTCATGTAGGCCGCACGCAGTTCCACGCCAAGCGCGCGCGCCAGCGCGGGAATGTCCTTGTAGAAGATCTGGTCCTGCAAGTTACGTGTGCCGGTTGAGACCAGTACGCGGCGACCCGAGAGCACTGCCGGGACGAGGTACGCCAGGGTTTTTCCCGTCCCTGTTCCGGCTTCGGCGATGAGGACACCGCCGTTCTCGAAGGTGTCGGCCACGCGCGCGGCCAGTTCGCGTTGCCCCGGGCGTGCTTCGAACGCGTCGTCGCTGCGAGCCAGCGGCCCGTTGTCGGCAAAGACGTCGGCGACGCGGGTCGTCAGTGACCGAGCGTGGGGTAGAGCGGGAACTTCCGGCACAGGGCTTCGACTTCCGATCGGACGACTTGCGAGACCGATTCGTCGTCGGGCGAGGCGAGCACTCGCGCGATGAACTGGGTGACAAGGTCCATCTCGGCTTCGCCCAGCCCGCGAGTGGTGACGGCTGGCGTGCCCAGGCGGATGCCGCTGGCCGTCATGGGAGGCTGCTGATCGAAGGGAATCGCGTTTTTGTTGACGGTGATCGCGGCCCGGCCCAACGCGGCCTCGGCCACCTTGCCGGTCAGGCCCTTGGAGAACACATCCACCAGCACCAGGTGGTTGTCGGTGCCGCCACTCACGATGCGGAAGCCGGCGGCCGCGAGTCCCTCGGCAAGGCGCGCGGCGTTGCGGATGATCTGTTGCTGGTAGAGACGAAACACGTCGCTCTGCGCTTCCTTGAAACACACGGCCTTGCCGGCAATCACGTGCATCAAGGGGCCACCCTGCACGCCGGGGAACACTGCACGGTCGATGTCTTTCGCGAATTGCGCACGGCACAGGATGAGTCCGCCGCGCGGTCCACGCAGGGTCTTGTGCGTGGTGGTGGTGACGAAATCGGAGTGCGGCACCGGACTCGGATGCAGGCCCGCGGCCACGAGGCCGGCGATGTGCGCCATGTCGGTCATGACGAGCGCGCCGACTTCGGTGGCGACAGCGCGGATACGCGCGTAGTCGAACGTGCGGGCGTAGGCACTTGCCCCCACCACCACCATCTTCGGGCGGTGTTCGCGCGCCAGCCGCTCCAACTCGTCGTAGTCGAGCCGTTCGTCATCCTGCCTCACGCCGTAGGAGATGATCGTGAAGTACTTGCCGGAAAAATTGAGCGGATGGCCGTGGGTCAGGTGGCCACCGTGGGCCAGGTTCATCCCGAGGATGGTGTCGCCCGGCTTCAGCATGGCAAGGTAGACCGCGGTGTTGGCTTGTGCGCCAGAGTGCGGCTGCACGTTGGCATGCTCGGCGCCGAAGAGGGCCTTGGCTCTATCGATGGCGAGCGTTTCCGCGACATCGACGAACTCACATCCGCCGTAGTACCGCTTGGCGGGGTAGCCTTCGGCGTATTTGTTGGTCATGACCGACCCGACCGCTTCGAGGACAGCCGGGCTGACGAAGTTTTCCGAGGCGATGAGTTCCAGGCCTTCTCGCTGGCGACCCAACTCCTGGTGAATGGCGGCGGCGATGTCGGGGTCGGTCGCGTTCAGATGTGTCACAGTCAATCCAGATGATTTCTTTTTGGCGCGGCGCCATCCAGTTGGGTCAGTTTGTTGACGCGGCGCTCGTGTCGGCCGCCTTCGAATGGAGTCTCAAGAAAGGTTGTCACGATCTGCTGAGCCAGTGCCAGGGGCGTGAGCCTGGCGCCAAGGGTGAGCACGTTGGCGTCGTTGTGACTGCGGCTGAGCCTGGCCGCTTCGAGTTCGGTCACTGACGCGGCGCGGATGCCCGGAATCTTGTTGGCGGCGATCGCCATGCCGATGCCCGAGCCGCACACGAGCACGCCGCGGTCGTACGCGCCCGACGCGACCGCACGCGACACGTCGGCGGCAATGTCGGGATAGTCCACGGATTCGGGACCCTGTGTGCCGAAGTCGGTGTACGCCAGGTTTCGAGCCTCAAGCAGGAGCACGAGTTCATCCTTGAGCGTGACTCCCGCATGATCGGCGCCAATCGCGATGCGCATCGCACTGAGTATAGTCGGAAGGGTCTACAATCCGGTGTGCTTCCCATTGCAGTGATCTCCGTCCGGGGCGTGGAACGTTGGCGTGCAGGGCATCCTTGGATCTATCGCTCGGATGTGATGACGGCCGAGGCCGAGCCCGGTGATCTGGTAGAAGTCCGAACGGAACGCGGCCGGCCGCTTGGCCTCGCGTTTTTCAGCAGCACCTCCCAAATCACGTTGCGGATGCTCGGGGAAGGGCCGCGCGATGAGCGGGTGCTGTTTGGTGACCGGTTACGGGCGGCGCTGGCGTATCGCGACGCGCTCTCGCCCGACGGGAACGCCTATCGGCTGGTCAGCGCGGAAGCCGATGGTCTTCCGGCGCTCATCGTTGATCGGTATGGCGACTACCTGGTGGTGCAGACGCTCTGCCAGGCCAGCGACCGGCGGCTGGACCTGATCGTGGAACTGCTCGGCGAGGCCCTGAAGCCAAAAGGCATTCTGGCCCGCAATGACGCCAAGATCAGACGCCTCGAGGACCTGCCGGAGGTGGTGGACGTCGTGGCCGGCGAGGTGCCCGACCTGATCGACGTTCGCGAGGGCGACATCACGCATCGTGTGGATGTGCGCCACGGGCAGAAAACCGGACTGTTCCTCGACCAACGCGAAAACCACCTGGCGGCCGGCCAGTACGCCCGCGGCCGTGCGCTCGACGCGTTTTCCTACAACGGGGGATTCGCGCTACAGATGGCGCGCCGGTGCGAATCGGTGCTGTCGATCGACGGGTCGGAGCTGGCCGTGGCGGCGGTGGCCGACAATGCGCGCCGGAACGGCCTGACCAACATCGAAGCCCGGCTCGCGAATGTGTTCGACGAGCTTCGGGAGCTGGAAATCGCCAAGGAGCGCTTCGACACGATCGTGCTGGACCCGCCGGCGTTTGCCAAGAACAAGGCCACGCTGGCGAAGGCGCTCGGTGGATATAAGGAGATCAATTTGCGGGCGCTCAAACTGCTTAAGCCCGGCGGAATCCTGATCACCTGCAGTTGTTCCTACCATGTGGACGAGGCGCTGTTCCAGGACATGCTGCTGCATGCGGCGATCGATGCCCACGCGTCGGTGGCCCTTGTGGAGAAACGCCTGCAGGCCCGCGATCACCCGGTGCTCCTGGGTGTGCCAGAGACGGCGTACCTGAAGTGTTTCGTCGTCCGCAAGCTGTAGCGCGTTTCGACGTGAGGATGGCCGTACGGAGGTCCCGGGCTTCAGCCCGGGACGTGCGACACGAGGTATAGTCCGGACATGAGTCGCACCACGTACGAGCCCCTGACCGACGAAGATTTCGACCGCGCATTTCCCGGTTCGCGCAAAGTGTATGTGCCCGGGCCCAGAGGCGTGCGTGTGCCGATGCGCGAGATTAGCCTGGCCGCCGGTGAACCGCCGCTGCGGGTGTACGACTCGAGTGGGCCGAGAGGCTTCGACGCGCATGTCGGGCTGCCGGCACTGCGCCGCGACTGGATCCTGTCCAGGGGCGACGTGGCCGAGACCGGTCGCGGACGGATTCTGAAGGCGCGCGACGGCCAGGGCGTGTCGCAACTTCACTATGCCCGGCGCGGCGAGGTCACGCCGGAAATGGAGTTCATCGCCCTGCGCGAGGGCCTGCCGGCTGAGTTCGTGCGCGCCGAGGTGGCGCGCGGACGCGCCATCATTCCGGCCAACATCAACCATCCGGAACTGGAGCCGATGATCATCGGGCGCAACTTCCTGGTGAAGATCAACGCCAACATCGGCAACTCCGCCGTCTCGTCGTCCATCGTTGAAGAAGTGGACAAGCTGCGATGGTCCACCCTGTGGGGCGCGGATACCGTCATGGACTTGTCCACGGGCAAAGACATTCACGAGACGCGCGAGTGGATCATGCGCAACTCGCCCGTGCCGATTGGCACCGTGCCCCTGTATCAGGCGCTCGAGAAGGTCGGCGGCCGCCCTGAAGACCTCAGCTGGGAGGTGTATCGCGACACTCTCATCGAGCAGGCCGAGCAGGGCGTTGACTATTTCACCGTTCACGCGGGCGTGTTGCTGCGCTACATCCCGATGACCGCGCGCCGGCTGACGGGCATCGTCTCGCGTGGCGGATCGATCATCGCCAAGTGGTGCCTGGCGCACCATCAAGAGAGTTTCCTGTACACGCACTTTCGTGAAATCTGCGAAATCATGCAGGCCTATGACGTGTCGTTTTCCCTGGGTGATGGCCTCCGTCCTGGCTCGATTGCCGACGCCAATGACGAGGCGCAGTTCGCGGAACTCAAAACCCAGGGCGAACTGACGAAAATCGCCTGGGAGTACGACGTGCAGGTGATGAACGAGGGCCCCGGCCACGTGCCCATGCACCTGATTCGCGAAAACATGGAGAAGCAGCTGGAGTGGTGCGACGAAGCGCCGTTCTACACGCTGGGCCCGCTGACCACCGACATCGCGCCCGGCTACGACCACATCACATCGGCCATCGGCGCCGCGATGATCGGCTGGTATGGCACGGCGATGCTCTGCTACGTGACGCCCAAGGAACACCTGGGCCTGCCTAATCATGATGATGTGAAGGCGGGCGTGATCACCTACAAGATCGCCGCACATGCCGCCGACCTCGCCAAGGGCCACCCCGGCGCGCAGGTGTGGGACGATGCGTTGTCGAAGGCGCGGTTTGAATTCCGTTGGGAAGATCAGTTCAACCTGGCGCTCGATCCAGTGACGGCGCGGGCGTTTCACGACGAGACGCTGCCGTCCGATGGCGCGAAAGTGGCGCACTTCTGTTCGATGTGCGGGCCGAAGTTCTGCAGCATGGAGATCACGCAGCAGATTCGCGATTTCGCTGATGCGCAGGCGGTGGACGTGGATGCCGCACGGACGATCGGACTGGCGGGCAAGGCTGAGGAATACCTGCGGCAGGTCGCCAAGGCGGATTCCACACGAGGCATGAAGGACTGAGCGACATCGGCAACGGGGTCGCGACCTTCCCGGGCGCCACAACGTCGGAGAGCGGCGTTGGCTTCCTGCAAGGGCACGACCTACATGACTGGCGTCGAGATTCCCGACGCCATCCTGGTGGTCGATGGCATGCGGAAAGAATGCGTGCTGTTCTTCACGGTATTCCGGTCGACCTCGTGCGTGCGCCGACCCGGGTCACCGGCATCGAGCGCGCCCGAAGAGATCGGCCCGGAGCACAGCAACGAACAATTCAACGCGCTGCAGCGGTCGATGACGATGAACGTGTGGGACGGGCGACTGACGCGGGAGCTGCGGTTCGTCAAGCTGCTGCGCGAGCGGTTTCCTCAGGCCGACGTGCGCGACAGTTCAACGTTTGTCTAGAACCTCATCCTGCGTGGAGCGGCGCGGCGTTGGCCGCGGCCCTCGGAGAATCGTACCCGACCGTCAAGCGCCATGTGGATCTGTTGACGGGGGCGCTGGTCGTGCGCCAGCTGCAGCCGTGGCTGCCGAATCTTGAGAAACGACTCGTGAAGTCACCGAAAGTCTTCGTCAGGGACTCAGGTCTGCTGCACGCCCTGCTCGGCATTCGAACATTCCGGGATCTCAAGGGACATCCGTCGCTTGGCGCGCCGTGGGAGGGCCTGGTGCTCGAGGCAATCCTTGCCCGCGTCTCCGAGCGTGACGTGGCGTTCTGGTCGACGCTTGCGGGAGCGGAGCTGGACTTTATCTGGAAGCGCGGGTGTCGCCTCATCGGATTCGAGGCCAAATGGCGCGATGCGACGGTGATGAGAACAAAGGTGGCGATGTGAGCTAATCCGGGCCAGAATGGCGCCGTAACCAATATGAGTAGTCTGTCTCCAGGTACCCAGCTCGGCCCTTACGAGATCGTTGCCCCCTTCGGTGCGGGTGGCATGGGCGAGGTCTATCGCGCGCGCGATACGAAGCTCAATCGCGATGTGGCCATCAAGGTGCTGCCCAATGCGTTTGCGCGCGAGGCGCAGGTGCTCGCGTCACTCAATCACCCGAACATCGCGGGTATCTACGGGATAGAGGAGTCGGGGTCCCGGTGACCACCAACTGGACCTCAGTGATAAAGAAATGATGAACTGGGGAACTGGGTGCCGCACCATGCTCGCGGCCAGAGTGTTTGTGTTGGTGCATTGCACCAGCGCCCTGCTGTTGATGTCCGCCGTGACGGCGAGAGGGTTCACGGCCTCCGCTGCGGCGCCGCAGGAGTCCACGCAAGACGCAGCGGCGGGCCGCGTGCTGCTGGGCGAATTGGGCTGCACCGCCTGTCACGCGCCCTCGGCCCGGCAAGCACAGTGGTTGTCGCCGAAGATGGCCCCTCGGCTGGCGGGAATCGGGAATCGCGCGAGTGCCGCGTGGATACAGCGCTACCTGACAGCACCCCAGGAGGTGATGCCCGGGACGACGATGCCGGACGTGCTTCAGGCCAGGCCGGCGGCAGAGCGGGCGGCGGGAGCCGAGGCGTTGACCCACTATCTGGCGTCGCTCGCACCCCTGGAGTTCAGTCGCGTTCTGCCGGACAGGGCGGCAGTCGCGCGCGGGGAGGGTCTGTATCACCGCGTTGGCTGCGTGGGGTGTCATGCGCCACAGAACACGGAGCAGAGCCCACCGCCGGCCTCACCGTTCCCGCGCATCGTGGAGAAGTGGTCATTTGATGGGCTACAGCGGTTCCTCCGTGATCCGTTGGCGTCACGGCCTTCAGGTCGGATGCCGGCCATGCCACTCACCGACGTCGAGGCGGCGGACATCGCCCATTACCTCCTGCGCGAAACCCAGGTGCCCGCTCCGCTCGAAGTGGCGCAGTACCGTGGACGAATCCGCTCGTTCGAGGAGCTCGACTCCGCCGAACTCTCGCGCACCGGGCCAACACCAGGCTTCACGCTCGACGCCATGGGCGCCGCGCGCGGTTATGCCCTGCGTTTTTCAGGCTGGCTTCGGATCGACGAGCCGGGCGACTACACCTTCTATCTCGCGGCCACGGGGGCGAGCCGGCTTTCGGTCCGCGAGCGATGGCTCCTGGGTGGGGACAGTTGGCAGCGCGAGAGCGTCGATGCAAAGACGACACTGCGCCTGACCACGGGACTGCACGTGCTGACGGTCGACTACGTGCAGCGGGGGCCGGGGGTGCCCGCGCTCAAGGTGGAATGGGAGGGTCCAGGCGTCGCGCGTCAGGTGATCCCGGCGTCGCGTCTGCAGAGTGCGCCTGCGTCCGTGGCCGCGCCCTCAGCGTTCGTGGTGGATGCGGCGAAGGCGGCGACCGGGCGCGCGCTCTACGCGCAGTTGAACTGCGGCGTGTGCCACGAGGCGCGGAAGCCGCCCAACGTTCCGCCCTCGCTCTCCGCCCTGAACATCACGCGCGGATGTCTTTCGGAATTGCCGACGGGCGAGGCGCTGAACTATCACCTCGATGCGCCCAAGCGCGCCGCGCTGCGGCAGGCGGTGACATCACTGCATCGCGCCGACCTTCCCGCACCCACGTCGCGGGAACGGCTGATGCACACAATGGCATCGTTCAATTGCACGGCGTGTCACGTGCGCGACGGCGTCGGAGGCGTGACGCCGGCGCGCGATGCGTTCTTCATGTCGAACGGTGACGATCTTGGGGATCGGGGTCGCCTCCCGCCGCCTCTTGACGGCGTCGGCGATCGGCTGACGCCCGCATGGCTCCAACGCGTGTTTGTTCAAGGCGCGAGCGTGCGGCCCAATCTGAACACGCGGATGCCGCAGTACGGCGCGGCGAACGTCGGGCATCTCAGGGATCTGTTCGTCGCACTCGACCGCCGCGCGGAACCAGTTCGTTCCTCAACCGCGGCGCCACCGGATGCACCACGTGTCCAGGTGGAGGCTGGCCGCGCGCTCGTCGGCACCGACGGGGTCTCGTGCATCGCCTGCCATCGCTTCAATCGCCAGCCCGCACACGCGCTGAACGTGATCGATCTTGTGACCACCACGGAGCGACTGAACGAAGATTGGTTTCGTGAGTTTCTCATTGACCCGGATCGTTTCCACCCAGGCATCCTCATGCCGTCATTCTGGCCAAAGGGCGTGAGTTCGCTGCCGGCGGTCCTGGGAGGCAACACCGACCGCCAGTTCTCCGCGATGTGGGCCTATCTGGCCGGCGGTTCGCGCGCGACGTTCCCCGAAGGCCTGAACCGGCAGAACGTGGAACTCATCGTCGGCGGCGAAGCCGTCGTGTACCGCGGCAAACTCTGGGAAGCGGGCTTTCGCGCCATCGCCGTCGGCTATCCCGGGCAACTCAACGCGGCGTTCGACGCCGAGGCCATGCGGCTGTCGTTGTTGTGGCGCGGTCGCTTTCTCAATACCGCGCCCCACTGGGGCGTTCAGGGCATGGGGCAGATTCGGCCACTGGGCAGCGACGTCGTCATCTTTCCGCAGGGCTCCGCGCTGGCGGTCCTGACCGATCCGAAGGCGCCGTGGCCCACCGGTGCCGGCAAGGCCGCAGGCCTGAAGTTCAGCGGCTCCCAACTCGGCACCCTGAACCGTCCGACGTTCCTCTACTCGTTCCGCAACGTGGGCGTCGAAGACTTCATGACTCCCCTGGACGCCGCAGGGAAGAGCGGATTGCGTCGCACAGTGACACTGTCCGACCCGCCGCCGAACCATCTCTATTTTCGGGTCGCTGTCGGGAAGATCACGCCGGGCCGCGGGAACACCTGGCGACTTGATGATGCCCTGACGATCCGCGTCGAGGGCGGCGGAAAACCGCTTGTGCGCGGTACGGGCAATCAGCAGGAACTGCTCGTCCCCGTGAGGTTTTCGGGAAGGAACCACCGACTGGAGATCGAGTATGTCTGGTAAATCGGCCTTCGTCATTCCCCTCGTCGTCGCTCTGGCTATCGCGATCGGTGCCTCGGACCGTGGCTTCGCGCGCGCCGATCAGTGGCTCACGTACAAGGGCGGCGCCGGTCCTGGCAAAGGCAAGAAGATCGTGTTCATCACCGGGGACGAGGAGTATCGCTCGGAGGAATCCATGCCGGCGATGGCGAGGATCCTCGCGCAGCGGCATGGGTTTCAGGCGACCGTCCTCTTCTCGATCAACCGCGACACCGGCGAGATTGATCCATCGGTCGTCGACAACATTCCCGGACTCGACGCGCTCAAAGACGCGGATTTGGTGGTGGTCTTCACCAGGTTCCGGCGCCTGCCTGAAGAGCAGATGGCCAAGTTCGTTGAGTACGTGAACTCCGGCCGGCCGGTCATCGGCATCCGCACGGCAACTCACGCGTTCAGCTACGACAAGTTCCAGGCAGAGAAGTTCTCCGAGTGGGGCTGGCGCGGTCCGCACCCGGCGTTCCAGGGAGGCTTCGGAAGACAGGTTCTGGGTGAGACGTGGATCAATCACTATGGGGGGTACCGCACCCAAAGCACGTTGGGCATCGCGGTTGCGGAGATGAAGGACCATCCGATTCTGCGCGGCATCGATCGGCTGTGGGGCGTCTCGCATGCCTATAGCGTCACCGCGCTCGAGGGCGACAGCCGCCCACTGGTCCTGGGGCAACCGTTGATGGGCTTGAAGCCAGACGACAAGGCCGACGAGCGCAAGCCACCGGTTCCGATCGCCTGGATCAAGACCTTCACCGGGCGTGAAGGCAAGGCCGCCCGTGTGTTTACGACCACGATGGGGTATGGCGACGATTTCAAGGAAGAGGGCGTCCGCCGGATGTTCGTCAACGCCTGCTATTGGGCCGTCGGACTGGAAGACCAGATACCGGCCAAGTCCGACGTGACGCTGGTCGGCTCGTACACGCCGCGCCCCAGTGACTTCGGCGGCTACCGGCCCGGCGTCAAGCCGGCTGATCTCCAGCAGAATCTCAGTACTGACGACCTGGCAGAAGTGCCGGTGAACGAACGCGAGGCGGAGTTCTACGTCATGACCGACGTGCCGATGCCGCCGACTGCGGTGATGGAAGCGGGCAGTATTCTCTCACTGCCCGATGGACGCCTCGCGATCGGGACGCGGCGCGGAGAGATCTACGTCGCGACAGATGCCGACGCCCCTTCGTCCGCGCCGCAGTGGAAGCTGTTCGCGACGGGGCTGACGGAGGTCCTCGGTCTCGCGTCGCGTGACGGCGTGATGTACGCCACGCAGCAGAGCGAGGTGACCCGCCTCCGAGACACGGATGGCGACGGACGGGCCGATCGCTTCGAGACGATGAGCGATGCCTGGGCCTGGGGCGGCGAACACGAGTTCACCTTTGGATCGGGTTTCGACCGAGACGGGGCCATCTGGACGGTGCATGGGCTCACCGACAGCTACACGTCGAATCGGCTGTTTCGCGGATGGGCCCTCCGCCACTTTCCCGATGGTCGCTGGGAGGCGATGAGCAGCGGACTGCGCAGCCCCGGCGGCATTGCCTTCAACGTGGAAGGCGACACGTTCTACGCCGAGAGCCAGGGCCCCTGGAACAGCGCGAATTCATTGAAACATCTCAAGCCCGGCGGGTTCATGGGCCACCCGGCCGGCAACATCTGGTATGACCAGGCGCCGAACATGGGGCCTCGTCCCGCCGATCCGACAGGCGGCCAGACCGGGCGCCGGTCTCTGGATGCCGAGCGCATTCCGCAGTACGTCCCGCCCGCCGTCACGTTCCCCTACAAGAAGATGGGGCAGAGCGCCACGGCCGTGATGCTGGATGCGTCGGGCGGAAAGTTCGGTCCGTTCGCGGGGCAGTTCTTCGTTGCCGACTACACGCTCAGCCTCATCATGCGCGCCGAGATGGAAAAAGTGAATGGGGTCTATCAAGGCGCGTCGTATCCCTTTCGGCAGGGCTTTGCGACGGGACTCATCGGAGGCGCGCTGACCGAGCGGGGCCAGATCTTCGTCGGCGGCAGCAAACGAGGCTGGCCCGTGCGCGCTCCCGCTGAACGCGCGTTACAGCGTCTCGATTGGACGGGCAAGGTGCCGTTCGAAGTGCACTCGATGCGGGTGAAGCCAGACGGCTTTGAGCTGCGCTTCACCTTGCCTGTGGACGTCGCGACCGCCCGCGACCCAGGCAGCTATACCCTGGAGACGTTCACACACCATTTCTACGGTGCGTACGGCGGCCCGGAAATCGAGCAGGCCGACCAACGCATCACCTCGGCCACGCTCAGCGCCGATGGCCTGAGTGTTCGTCTGGTCGTGGACGCGCTCGTGCTCGGCCACATCCATGAATTGCACTTTCCAGGTGTCCGCGACCGAACCGGTCAGCCACTGCTGCATGACGTCGCCTATTACACGCTGAACCAGATCCCGAAACGCTGACTGCGCCGGTCACGGGTGTCCGATTCGCACCTTAGGCATCGTCGGTTTCTGCACCGTCAGCGCGCCACCGGCTTTCGCGGCGCCCGACTGCAACTCGATCCGATACTCGCCACTGCCGACCAGCTTTGCACCGGGGCCAAGCACCGCCGGCGACACGTAGCCGCCGCTCACGAGCAGATCCCACGCGGCGACGTTGATCCCCGCGCGGCCCTGCTCTTTGCGTTCGATGACGACGATCCCTTTGTCATCAACGATGCGCAGCGACACCGGCCCGGCGCTCTTGAGGAAGTACGTAAACGCGGCGGGGCGCCGCGTCTCGAGCGCCCAATCACCGCCGTAGTCACGCGACTGGGGGAGCATGGCCGGCCGGCTCGGAAACAGATGGATCGGCTCGGCGGCGATCGCGTCCGAGAAATCCTGAACGGGTACGAGGTCGATCTTGAACACGCTGCGGCCGTGTGTGCCGATGACCAGTTCGCGCTCACGCGCGTGAATGGCGATGTCGTGAACGGCCGCCGGCGGTAGGTTCGCAGACAGGGAGATCCACGACCTGCCGCCGGTCTTGCTCACATACACGCCGCCCTGATCGGTGCCGATATAGAGTGTGTCGGCGCTGCGGGGATCTTCGCGGATGACGTTGACCTGCTCGTCCGGCAACCCCGCCGCAATCGGCTGCCATACTTCGCCGAAGTCGGCAGTCTTGAAAATGTAGGGCCGATAGTCGTTATCTCGATAGCCGGTCAAGGTCAGGTAGGCCGTTCCCGCGGTGTGGCCAGAAGCAACGACGCGGCTGATCCACTTGCTCGGCAGGCCACGGCCAATCTCGGTCCACTCGGCGCCGTCGTTGCGCGTCACCCACACCCGGCCGTCGTCGGTCCCCACGTAGAGCAATCCAGGGCGGAGCGGCGACTCACTAATCGTGGTGATGGTCCCATACGGAACGTTTCCTCGCTTCTCAGGCCCCGGCTGCGTCGTCAGATCCGGGCTGACGGCCATCCAGTTGTCGCCACGGTTGAGTGAGCGAAACAGTTTGTTGGCGCCAAAGTACACGATGCCGGGATTGTGACTGGAGATGATGAACGGCGACATCCAGTTGTAACGCAGCGCGGGCTCATCCTTTTCTGCCTTGGGCTGAATGCGCCGAATCTGACCGGTGCGCATGTTCTTGCGCTGGAAATCACCGAACTGCTGCTCGAAGTAGATCGTCTCCGGGTCGGCCGGGTCAACGGCCGTGACGTAGGAATCGCCGCCGCCCCACAGATCGATCCACACGTATCGCCACGGATCTCTGACACCGTCGAGTGGTACGCGGTCGCCCGGGCCGAAGAGCGCTGCGTCGTCCTGCGTGCCGCCGTAGATGAGGTACGGATCGGCCTGATCCACAGAGATCGCATAGAACTCCCCGACCGGGATGTTGTTGAGATGCAGCCACGTCGCACCCCGATCACTCGTGACGTACACGCCGCCGTCGTTACCGAGGATCATTCGTTTCGCATCGGTGGGATCGATCCACAGATCGTGATGGTCCAGGTGCAGAGCCGGAGACGGATGCTCATAGAGATGCGTGACAAGGCCGTGCATCTGCTGGAATGTGCGGCCGCCATCGTCCGAACGCTGGAGATTCGGGGCCAGCGCGTAGAACACATCCGGGTTGTCGGGAGCCACGACGATGACGCCGTACGAGCCGAGCCGGGCGCGATCGTTCTGCATCGGTAGCTTGCGCCAGTGTTCGCCGCGGTCATCTGAGCGATACACCTCCGGGCCGGTCGCAACGATGCGCGTGCCCTCCGGCCGCGTTTCCTCCACGGGCGTCTGGTTCGCGATGAACGCATAGACCGTCTGCGGCGCCGACGCTGCCACAGCCAGGCCGATGCGGCCGATGAACGCGCCGCCCGGCAGACCGTCTGAGAGCTTCTTCCACGTCCCGCCCCCGTCAACAGACTTGAACACGCCCGATCCCGGGCCGTGCTCAATCGAGTTCCACGCCCTGCGGTCGTGCTCGTTGGTGGCCGCGTAGATTGTATCGGGACGCGACGGATCGAACACCACGTCGGCTCCCCCGGCCTTGTCCGAGATGTACAGCACCTTCTTCCACGTCTTGCCACCGTCCTTGGTGCGGAATACCCCCCGCTCTTCGTTGGGCGTGAACAGATGTCCGAGCGCGGCGACAAAAACAATGTCTGGGTTCTTCGGGTGGATGGCGACGCGGCCGATCTGATGCGTGTCGGCGAGGCCCAGGTGCGTCCAGGTCGCCCCGGCGTCCACAGACTTGAAGACGCCGACGCCGGCGAACGAACTTCGAGCGAGCAGGCTCTCGCCCGTTCCCACATATAGGATATTTGGGTTCGAGGCAGAGACCGCGACGTCGCCGATCGTGAAAGTGGGCTGGTCGTCGAAGATCGGCGTCCAGGTCAACCCGTTGTTGATCGTCTTCCAGAGCGATCCGGATCCGAAGCCTGCGTAGATGATGCCGGTGCCGGGCACGGCGGTGAGCCGTTGGACTCGGCCGCCCTGAAATCGCGGACCGAGCGATTGCCAGTTGAGGCCGCGAAAGGGCGACTGGTCCCGCAACTCCACGTGACGAGCCCACGACTGCAGGCGCGCATCTTGGGCAACGACAGAGGTCGCCATCACGGCGAAGACCACCCCCAGAACTTTTGCTTTCATCATTGTCTCCTCGCCACTGAGTCGGCGCATCGTAGCAGGTGCGGTAGACTCGCGCCATGCGCAATGGAATCTACCGCCTCCTGGCTCTGCAAGCCGCCGCAGTGGTCATGCTCGTCGTCTCGACAGGCGCACAAACGAAACCCGCGGACGCCGCGGGCCTCAGCGTCGATCAGATCTTCGCCTCGCGAGACTTCGCCGCCGAACGATTCGGGCCCGCGCGTTGGATGGCCGACGGCGATTCGTACACCACGGTGGAGCCGGCCGCCGGCGGTGCCGGGCTCGATCTCGTCCTCTACAGGGCCGAGACCGGCGCGCGCGAGATCCTGGTGCCGGCCAGCAGACTGGTGCCGCCGGGAGCGGCGACCCCGATCGCCATCGACGACTACGCGTGGTCGCCTGACGGCGCAGTGCTGATCGTCATGACCAGTTCGCGCCGGGTCTGGCGACAGAACACCCGTGGCGATTTCTGGACGTTCAACCTGGCGTCGGGTCTGCTCCGCAAACTCGGTTCGCGCTTCGAGCCGTCAACGCTCATGTTCGCCAAACTCTCGCCCGACGGGCGTATGGCGGCGTACGTCGTCAAGAACAACATCTACGTCGAGAACCTGACCGACGGTGCGATTCGCGCGCTGACGACCGACGGTACCGACGACATCATCAACGGGACGTCCGACTGGGTGAACGAAGAGGAGTTCGGCATTCGCGACGGCTTCCGCTGGAGTCCCGATAGCCGCCTCATCGCCTACTGGCAATTCGATACCCATGGCGTGCCCGTGTTCACGATGATCAACAACACGGACGCCCTCTATCCGAAGACCACGTCATTTAAACATCCCAAGGCTGGTGAGCCGAACTCCGCCGTGCGCGTCGGTGTGGTCCCGGCGGCCGGCGGACCAACCGTGTGGATGAAGACGCAGGGCGATCCGCATGACCTCTACATTCCGTTGATCGACTGGGCCGGCAACGCCGACGAAGTCATCTTCCAGCAACTCAACCGATTGCAGAACACCAACCAGGTGCAGCTCGGCAACGCGATTACTGGCGCTCTTCGCACGATCTTCGTCGATAAAGACGAGGCGTGGCTCGACGACATGAACCGTTACGTGTGGCTGGCCGGAGGCAAGGGTCTGTTCTGGCTCAGCGAGCGCGACGGTTGGCGGCACGCATACTACGTGTCGCGCGACGGCAAGGAAGTGCGGCTCATGACGCCGGGCGACTACGACGTGATGAGCGTCGACGCCATCGACGAGAAAGCGGGCCTGCTGTACGTGACCGCATCGCCCGACAACGCCACCACGCGCTTCCAGTACCGCGTCCGCATGGATGGTAGCGGCAAGCCTGAGCGTGTGGGCTCCGCCACGCAGACAGGTGTGCACCGCTACGACGTGTCACCCTCGTCCCGCTGGGCGTTCCACAACTTCTCCACGCTCGACACGCCGCCCCAGACCGAACTTGTCCGGCTGCCCGGCGGCGAGACGGTGCGTCCTCTGGCGGCCAATGCAGCGTTGCGCGCAAAGGTCAACGCGCTCAGCCGCAAACGCGTCGAGTTCACCAGGCTCGACATCGGCGGCGGCGTTCAGGTCGACTCGTGGCGCATCCTGCCGCCCAACTTCGATCCGACGAAGAAGTATCCGCTTTTCGTCTACGTCTACGGCGAACCCGCAGGCCAGACGGTGCAGGACAGCTGGGGCGGCAACAACTACCTCTGGCATCTCATGCTTGCCGAGCAGGGCTACATCGTGGCCAGTTTCGACAATCGCGGCACACCCGCGCCACGCGGCCGGGCATGGCGTAAGAGCGTGTATCGCCAGATCGGCATTCTCGCATCTGCCGATCAGGCGGCCGCCGTCAAGGCCGCGATTGCGGCCTGGCCGTATGTGGACGCCGATCGAGTGGGCAGCTGGGGCTGGAGCGGTGGCGGACAGATGACGCTCAACGCGATCTTCCGTTATCCGGATCTGTACAAGACCGGTATGGCAGTGGCGTTTGTCTCAGATCAGCGCCAATACGACTCCATCTATCAGGAGCGGTTTATGAGCCTGCCCAAGGACAACGCCGATGGGTACAAGAACGGCTCCCCGATCACATTCGCGAAGAACCTGAAGGGCAATCTGCTCATCGTCCACGGCACCGGCGACGACAACGTGCACTACCAGAGTTTTGAGATGCTGGTGAACGAACTCATTGCCAACGGCAAGGCGTTTTCGATGATGTCCTATCCGAACCGATCGCACGGCATCTCTGAAGGGCCGGGCACGACGCCACACCTCTACAAGCTGTTGACGACCTACCTGAACACCCACATGCCGCCCGGTGGGCGCTGAGCCGGCGCCGCTTTCTGCTTCTCCACCATCGCCGCCACGTCGGCGAGCAGGCGCTTCGCATCGTAGACGATGCCGTCCTTGATGGTGTATTTCACGCCGCCCACGCGCTCGGCACGGCCCGTCTGGTCGTTTAATCGGACGGCCCCGGTCCCGTAGAGCACCTTCAGGTTCTGCAGCGGGTTCTGGTCGACAATGACCATGTCGGCCAGCATGCCGGCGCGGACGATCCCGAACTGCAGCGGTTGCCCCTTCGGCTCATGCAGCGCCTGCGCGCCGTGCATCGTCGCGGCCCGGATGACCTCGAGCGGATGGAACCCCGCCTCCTGCAAAAGCTCAAGCTCGTGGATGTAGCCGAAGCCCCAAGTGTTGTAGGTGTACGCCGCGTCGTCGCTCGCGGTGACCCGGCCACCCATCTTCTTGTAGTCGTTCACGAGCCGGAACCACACCTGATAGAAATTGCGCCACGCGATCTCGTCCGACGTGGTCCAGTCGTAGTAGTACGCGCCGTGGTTCACCCGGCTCGGGGCATAAAACTCCATCAGCGACGGGAGCGTGTACTTCGCGTGCCAGTCGGCATTTCTCATCCGCATCACGTCGCGGGTGGCGGCATAGGCGGTCAGCGTGGGATCGAAGATCGTGCCGAGCTTCACGTGCTCCTGCAAGTACGCCGTCCACTCGGGGCTGCCGGGTGGGTGGATCTGGTCCCAGAGGCGCGCCACCTGGCCGAAGCGGAACTGCTCGTCGTTGTAATTCATCTGGGCGGGCCAGGGTTGAATCTCGTGGTCGCGCAGCAGCGTCTCGAAGTGGCCGTAGAAGTGGGTGACCGTGCCTAGGCCGAGCCTGGCGGCGGTGAGCGCGTTCATCTGCGCCACGCCGCGCTGTTCGAGGTGCGCCGTGGATCCCAGGCCATGCTTCTTCGCTTCGTCGAGCAGCGCCGCCATGATCTCGGGCGGATGCGCCACCAGCTTCATGCCGTCCACGCCGTTGGCGGCGCACCAGCGAACCCAAGCGCGCGCCTTCTCGGGCGTGTCGATGAGGCCCTCGGTCCAACCGCTGCCGGGTCGTTGGTAGTTGAAGAGCCGGGGCGCAACGATCGCGTTGGCGGCACTGCGCGCTTTCTCGCGCAGGACGAACGGCTGCGGCGCCAGCTCCACGCCGCGGCCGGCCGTGATGCCATGCGCCAGCCAGAGCTTGTACGTGTACTCCGCTTCGGGCGCCTTGATCGGATCGCCAAGGTGCATGTGCAGGTTGACGAAGCCCGGCATCAGGTACATGCCCGCGGCCTCAAGCACCTCGCCGGCGGCTGCCTGGCTGGCTGGTACGGGCGGCGGCGGGACGCTTGGCGTGCCGGCGCTCGTGATTCGCGCGATGCGGTTGTTTTCCACGACGACGTTCATGGGCCCGAAGGGCGGAGCGCCGGTGCCGTCGATGACCATCACGTTGCGGATGGTCAGCGTCGGAAACGGCCCGCGTCCTTCCGTCGGCCGGCGGTCCGGCGCGGGGACCAGGCCGTCCTGCCTGGCGTTGAGGACCAGCCCCGCGGACATCGTCAGGCAAATCGAAACAAGCAGTACCAGTGTTTTCAGCATTATGTTCACCATGTCGACGTAATTATGGTCGATCTGGGGGGCTCCATGCCGAATGGCTCGATGGGCATTGCGCGTTCGATCCCCGAAAACGTCGAGGTGAGGAGCAGCGCCACACCCACGACGACCACTGAAGCCAGAAGAGGTCGACTCAGACGGATTATCATCGCTCCTATGCGCCATCGGTCCTTGCAATGACGTCAGCGAGCCGCAGCTTGGTCCACACCCATCTCGCGTGAGCCAAGTCATGGTAGTTTCTCGCGAGGGGTGTACGCGTGAACCACGTTGAGACTGTCCAGCAGATGTACGAAGCGTTCGGCAAGGGTGATGTACCCGCGATTCTCGCGCACATGGCGAGTGACGTCGAATGGGAATATGGCGTGAACTCCACCGACGTGCCCTGGCTGCAGCCGCGGCGTGGGCGGGATCAGGGAGTGGGGTTCTTCCAGTCGCTCGCCGCTATCAGTGCGACAGTGCGCGCCATTGGAAAACGCGTCGAGGAAGTAGACGAAGTGCATATCTGGCACTTCAGTCCGCAGGGACAGGTTAGGTGAGCGACGTGCCAGGCAGACGCCAGTTCTTTGCGGCTCTCGCCGCGCTCGGCATGGGGTCCGAGCCGTTTGCGCGGGCGCTCTTCGCGCAGGCGGCTCAGGCGCCGCAGTCTCGCGTGACTGCGGCCATGGTGCGCGAGGCCGTGCAACTCGCCGGCTTGAAATACACCGAGACCGAACAGCAGGGCATGGTGGCTTCGCTGAATCGGATTCTGACCCGCGCAGAAGAGCTCCATCAGGCGCCGCCCGACAACGACGTCCCATCACCCATCCTGTTTAATCCTCGAGTGCCGGGTTTCCCTGTCGTCGTACCGACGCGGGTGCATCGTCCGGCCGTGCCGAGCCGCCAGGCCAGGCCATCCAATCTGGATGACCTCGCGTTTCGTTCAGTCACGCAACTGGCGAATCTGGTGCGAAGGCGCGTGGTGTCGTCGGTCGAGTTGACCGAGATGTACCTGCGCCGGCTGGAACGGTACAACCCGTCGCTGAACTGCGTGGTGAATCTGACCGCTGATCGCGCCTTGGTGCAAGCGCGCGAGCTCGACCGGGAACTGGCACAGGGGAAGTACCGCGGACTTCTGCATGGGATCCCCTGGGGCGTGAAAGACATTGTGGCCGCCAAAGGCGCGCCCACCACCTGGGGCGCCGCGCCGTTCGAGCGCCGGGTGATCGATGAAGACGCGGAGGTGGTGCAGCGGTTGACCCGCGCCGGCGCTGTGCTCGTGGCCAAGCTGACCACGGGCGAGTTTGCGTTCGGGGATCAGTGGTTTGGCGGACGCACCAACAACCCCTGGGATCCCGCGCAAGGCTCCAGCGGATCGTCGGCGGGCTCGGGCGCGGCGGCTGCTGCAGGGTTGGCCGGTTTTGCGATTGGCACAGACACTGGAGGTTCGATTCTGTCGCCCGCGGTGCGCTGCGGCGTTGTGGGCCTGCGTCCCACCTTCGGCCGCGTCAGTCGGCGCGGTGTGATGGCCGCCGGGTGGACGCTCGACAAAATTGGACCCATTTGCCGCACCGTTGAGGACTGCGCCATCGTCCTTCATGCGATAGCAGGTGCAGACGGGTACGACCTCTCCGTTCCCGAAGGCATGGTGTTTGCCTGGGACAGCCGCGAATCGGCCAAGGGCAAAGTCGTGGGTGTCGTCGAAGGCATGCTTGAACTTGAGAAAGACCCGGCAGTGCGCGCGAACAACACCAGGGCCCTTGATGCCCTCCGCGCGGCCGGGCTTGAGATTCGCAGCGTCAAGGTGCCCACGAGCGACCTCACGTACTTCATCGAGTACACCGAACGCGCCGCAGGGTTCGAGACAGTGGTGACCACCGGCGCTGATGCCGGCCTCCGCGCGCAGCGGGTGCGCAATGATTTGCGCGCGTATCACCTGGTCACGGCCGTGGACTACCTGCAGGCGAACCGCGTGCGGCTGAGGCTGATGGAAGCCTACGCGCGCGCGACAGAGGGCGTGGACGTTATGGTCTCGGGTCCCGTGACCCTGGATCCCACCAGCCTGAATCCCATCACAAGTCTCACGGGCCATCCGGCCGTGGCTGTACCTACGGGGTTCCGCGACAACGGCACACCGACAGGTTTCACCCTCGCGGGCCGGTTGTACGACGAGGCGGGATTGCTGGTGGTCGCCCGTGTGATTGAGGCGGCCACGGGCCTCGATAACCGGCGGCCCACCCTGAAAGGATGAGCGGCGCTCGCCTCAGCGGCGCGGAAACCGGTCCGGATTGTCGGTGAAGACGGCGTCTACGCCCAGCTCGTACAGGAAGTAGCGCATCTCCGCCTCAACGTCGGGGAATCGCCCTGTGGCGCCCGATCGAAAGGTGTACGGCGTGACGGTAAGCCCAGCGGCGTGGGCCCAGTCCACCAGCGCGGGCTGCGCTTCCACGATGGCTTTGGTGGGACTGAGGTCGCTCGAGAAGAGTGCCACCTCCTTCACCCACTCGGCGGACGACAACCATCGCTCCACCCGCGCACCGCGCCCAAGGAGGAACGTCCGCGGGATGTTCGGAAGCGCGAGGGCGAGTTCCCGCACCGCCGGCTCGTCGAATGACTGAGCCCTCAGCCTCGGCATGGTGCCTGCGGGCGTGGGACGGTCCATGTCCCGGCGCCGGACCGCCGATGCAAATAGCGCGACGATGTCGATGCCGCGACTGCGATAGAGCGCCGGCGCCTTGAGTTCGGGAAACATGCCGGCCTTGTCCCACACCAGGTCCACAGCCTCGTCCCAGGTCAGCACGCGCTCACCAGCAAACTTCGGGTGAAACCAGCTGCCTGCGTCCAGTTGCTTGATCTCGCCGAGCGTGAAGTCGGCCACCAGCCACTGGGTGCGGCCGGCAGCATCCGTTGACGATCGGTCCGGAAACACCTCCTCGACATTCGTCGTGCGTTCGAGTGAGTCGTCATGGAGGCACACGAGCACACCATCCTTTGTCACCGCCAGACCCTGCTCCACATAATCCGAACCCTGCGAGATCGCCAGTCGGTAGGCGGCTGCTGTGTGTTCCGGCGCGTACGACGAGGCACCGCGGTGCGCGACCACGCGTTTGGTGATCCAGGGCTGGCGGGCCTCGGAGGTGACGGCCAGGCAGGTGGCAGACAACAGGACGAAGCCGCGCACGCGAGTGCGAACGTTCATGGCGATCACGCTACCCGCCTGTCGTGACAATCGCGTGACACGTGTCGCTACCAGAATGCTGCAAGGTTCTCACACGGTCGTCTCGCCCACCCGGTAGCGTCGTTCGCGGAGGAACGAGCATGTTGAAGCGAGTGATTCGTGTGAGTGTGTGTGCCGTGTTGATGTGGTGCCTTCCGGTCTCTGCGCACGCGCAGTTCGAGACCGCGGCCGTGGGGGGTATCGTGTCGGACGCGTCCGGCGCGGTGGTGGCGGCTGCGAAAGTGACGTTGACCAACGTGGCAACCGGCGTGAGCGCCACGGCGATGACCGATGCGTCAGGCACCTATGAGTTTTTCACGGTGCGTATCGGCACCTACGTCGTGACCGCAGAGAAGGCCGGGTTCTCTCTGGCGCTGGCGGACAACGTGCAGGTCAGTATCGGCGCGCGGCGGCGCGTGGACCTGGCGCTGGCTGTGGGCGTGTTATCGGAGACCGTCACCGTGAGCGCGGGCACCGACGTGCTCGACACGGACACCAGCCAGCGCGGCCAGACGATTCGGGGCGCCGACCTGCAGAAACTGCCCGTCATCAATCGTGAGTATTCCGCCCTTGCGCTTCTGACCACCGGCGTGCGGCCGTCGGCACTCGCCTCATCCCGCGAAGGATCCTTCAACGTGAACGGGTTGCGCAGCACCTTCAACAACTTCTTCATTGATGGTGTGGACAACAACGCGTATGGTACCAGCAACCAGGGATTCTCGAATCAGGTCATGCAGCCCGCGCCTGACGCGGTCGGTGAGTTCCAGGTGGTGACCAACAACATGAGTGCCGAGTACGGACGTGCGGCCGGCGCCACCGTCAACGTCGCGTATCGCAGCGGCAACAACCAGTTTCATCTGGGCGCATGGGAGTGTTTTCGGGACAGCTCGCTGACGTCCGAGGGCTATTTCAAGCCCGCCACCGGGCAGGCGCCCACCTTCGACCGTAATCAGTTCGGCGGCGTCATCGGTGGCCCACTGGCGAGGAACCGGGCGTTTTTTTTCGGTGACTTTGAGGGCTTGCGCCAGAACCGCACGACCGTGTCCACCTCGACGATTCCGACGATGGCGCAGAGGGACGGTGTGTTTAGCGTGGCGGTTCGTCATCCGCAGACAGGCCAGGTGTACCCGGCCGGCACGCCGGTGCCGATGTCGGCGTTTGCCGCCAAGGTCTTGCGGGATCTTCCCGAGCCCACCTCGTCGGGCACGGCCAACAACTACGTGGCGCTGACCACCCAGAAGACAGTCAGCAACAAGGCTGGCGGCATGATTGATGTGGTGATCAACCCGAACTGGACGTCGTTTGGCAGGTTCGGTTGGCGATCATCTGAGGTCCTGGATCAGGCAGGAATACCCGGACCATCCGGGGGCGACGGGAATGGCACCACGTATGCGGACAACCTCCAGATTGCCGTAGGGTCAACGTACGTGGTGGACAGCAGTTCGCTGCTCGAGTTCCGTTTGGGGTGGTCGCGGACCGAGGCCGGCAAGAATCCCCCGGCGCTGGGATCGGCGTCCGCGCTTGACGCGTACGGCATCAGCGGCCTGCCGACCGATCCACGGGTCGCCGGGGGCCTGCCGTCGCAGCTCATCACGGGCTACACCACCCTGGGCCGCCAGGCGACCAATCCGCAGTGGCAGTGGCCGACGGTTTTTAATCCGAAAATCAACTACACCCGCAGCTGGGGCCGGCACTCCGCCAAGGCCGGGTATGAGTTCCAGCACATCCAGACGCAGGTGCAGGACGTCAATCCGTTGTACGGCCGCGACCAGTACGCGAGCCAGTTCTCTCGTCCCACCGGTGCGGCGGCCAACAACGTGTACAACCTGGCCGACTTCATGTTCGGGATGCGGGGCACCTTCGCGCTCAGCAACATCCTGGTGGCGGACATGCGCCAGAACATACACTTCCTGTATGCCCAGGATGACATTCGCGTCAACGACCGCCTGACCGTCAACCTCGGTCTCAGGTACGAGTACGCCACGTCGATGTGGGAGAAGAACAACGTGCTCTCGAATTTTGATCCCGCCGGCCTGAAGATGGTGGTGGCCCGCGACGGCAACCTGAAGGACCGGTCCACGATCAATCCCGACCGGAACAACTTCGGGCCTCGCCTGGGTCTTGCGTACACGCTCACACCCGAAACGGTGTTCCGAGGTGGCTATGGCATCAGCTACGTGCACTTCCATCGTGAGGGCGGCGCCAACATCCTGCCCATGAACGGCCCGCAGGTGGTGAACGCAGTGGTGGTGCAGGGGAACGCTCTGGATTCGACGTTCCGGACCACACAGCAGGGGTACCCGGCGGACCTGACCGACCCGAGCAAGTTCAATCCTCTGGCCGCCAACATCACCTACATGCCTGAGGACTACCGTTCCAGCCGTGTCCAGAGCTGGCATGTGTCTGTCCAGCGCGAGTTGTTCCGCAACGTGGTGGTGGACCTCGCGTACGTGGGCAACAAGGCCGACGGTCTGCTGCTGTTTGCCAACTTCAACCAGGCGACGCCGAACAATGCCGCCGGCACCATTCCGCTCCAGGCGCGGCGGCCGATTTCGCAGTTCGCACCTATGCCTTCAACGGCGGACGTTCGGCCTACAAGGCCCTGCAGGCCAAGCTCGAATGGCGCGCCCGTGGCGGTTTGATGTTCCTTAGTTCGCTGACGCTTTCTGAGAGCAAGGACAACGGCGCGGGTTCGCTTGAAAACGCCAACGGCAACGCACCAGCGCCCCAGGACTTCTACAACATGGACGCCGATTACGGCCTCTCGGGATATCACCAGCCCTTTAACAGCACGACCAGTCTGGTGTGGGAACTGCCGGTGGGTCGTGGCCGGCGCTTCCTGGGCGGCATCTCACCAGCCCTGGATGTGCTGCTCGGTGGATGGCAGCTCGCGGCCATCAACAGCGTGTATGCCGGCGACCCGGTGACGTTCACCTACACGGCCGGCACGGCGTTCGCGGTGTCTGGCATCCAGCAGGACTTCCGCGGAGCCAACATCTATCGGCCAAACCTGGTCGGGGATCCGATGGTGTCTGAAGGCCAGCGGTCCATCACGAACTGGTTCAGCAAGGACGCGGTGGTGATTCCCACAGACCCGAGCCAGCCGTTCGGGAACGCGCCGCGCAACAACGTGCGCGGGCCCCTCGTCTGGCAGATCGACATGGCGCTGTCGAAGAATGTGACGCTGCCGTGGCGGGCGAGCCAGATGGAGTTCCGCCTGGAGGTGTTCAACCTGATGAACCGCGCGAACTTTCGCGCGCCCAATGGCAATCGCAGCGCGGCAGGGTTCGGCACCATTACGTCCACCTACGACCCGAGGCAGCTGCAGCTGGGCGTGCAGGTCCGATTCTGATTTAACGGGCGCGTGTCCCATTCGACACCCCGGCGTCATGCGTCCGGGTCATGATTACACTGTTCGCGGCTGGGTTGTCCGGCCGGCTTCGGGGGCGCAGGCGGATGTCCTGCGCTCCCGGCAACAGGCCGGTTCCCGGACAGCCGCCGCGACCTCCTAGCGCTCGGGAGGCTTGACGATCTGGATGATCGTTTTGTAGCGGGTGCTGGTCGAGCCAGCCACATGCAGGTAGCCCGTCTGCCCGTTCCACGTGTAGTCCTTCACCACCACACTCGGCGGATACGCCATCGCGTCTTCCTGGAACCGGCCGAGGTCGAACTGGTGCATGAGCGGCCCCTGGAAGATCACGCGGCCGCTGTTCTTGAGTGTGGTCTTGTAATAGGTCACGATCTCCGCGAACGGCGCGTCGGTGCCATACAGGTGGTACTGCTGGCCCTTGCCGGCATCAAACGTCTCAAGAAACTGCGCGGCTGGATACAGCGGCACTCCCGCAGATAGATCGGGCGCCGTCTGCACCACTGCCGCGCCACGGCCGGCGCCCGGGAACGGGACCGGCACCTGCGCGCTCGTGCGCACCCCACCCGACACGACACAAGCCGCCGCGAACAGCCAGGCGATGAAACGTGTCATCCGCATTCGGAGCCATTATAACAAGACGCCGTCAGGGCCGGTTTGGCCCTCGTGGCATAATTGAAGCTCTACACCAACTGGGAGAGTGGCACACATGAGTGGTTTGAAGACGGTCGTGTTGCTGGGCGCGTTGAGTGGCTTGTTCCTGACCGTGGGTACGGTTCTGGGCGGACAGTCCGGCCTAGTGATCGCGTTTGGCATTGCCGTGGTCATGAACATCGGCAGCTACTGGTTTTCCGACAAGATCGTGCTGAAGATGTATCGCGCGCAGGAAGTGTCGGCCGGGCACCGGTTGTACGACATGACCGCCCGTTTGGCCCGCCGCGCGGAACTGCCCATGCCCAAGGTCTACGTGATTCCCGACATGTCTCCGAACGCGTTTGCCACCGGGCGGAATCCGCAGCACGCGGCCGTCGCGGCCACCGAAGGCATCATGCGGCTCCTGTCTGACAGCGAGCTTGAAGGTGTGATGGCGCACGAGCTTGCCCACGTGAAGAACCGCGACATCCTGATCAGCAGTGTGGCGGCCACCATCGGTGCCGCCATCACCATGCTGGCGCAGTTTGCGATGTTCTTTGGCGGCGGCCGCGACCGCGAGAACGGTCCGAGCCCAATCGCGCTGATTGCCACAATGCTCCTGGCGCCGATTGCCGCGTCGCTGATTCAGATGGCGGTGTCTCGTTCGCGGGAGTTTGTGGCCGATCGCACAGGCGCGCAAATCGCCGGATCGCCCCTCGGCCTCGCCCAGGCCCTCAAGCGCCTGGAAGCCGGTTCGAAGCAGATTCCCATGGACGCCAACCAGGCCACGGCGCACATGTTCATCGTGTCGCCCCTGACGGGCAAAGGGTTCAGTTCGCTGTTCTCCACCCATCCGCCCACCCAGGCGCGCGTGGACGCGCTCATGCGCCTGCAATTCGGCGCCTAGAGTACATAGGCCAGCGCGAAGCCGATCTGGAGCGCGAACATCATTCGATACATGTGCGCCCACGAGACGTGGTTTTCGTCCGTGGCGAGCTCTTCGGGCCGGCGCAGCATGAGGTAGCAGACGTAGGCGCCGTACAGGGCCATGCCTGCGCCGAGCGCGTGCAACAGCACCACCTGCCCGGTCAGGATACCCAGCCAGGTGCCGAGGTTGATCATCAGGAACGGCAGCACGAAGGACGGCGAGATCAGCCATGCGGCTTTCTTGGCGCCGTGGATGATGGGCAGCGTGCGACAGCCACCGCGTGCGTCGCCGGCCATATCGGCAAAGTCCTTGGTCGTTGATGCGCCGAGCAGGAACAGTCCGAAAATGCCGCCGATGAACCACGGCTCCAGGCCCATCGCCGACTTGACCGCAGACCAGCCCGCCACTTTGAGCAGGACACCGCGCGGAATGGCGATCGTGACGTTGGCCCACATGCCGCGCTGCTTGGTGCGCAACGGCGGTACGGAGTAAATAATCGTCGCCACGACCGCGACCGCCACGATCCAGAAACACTCATGGCGTCCACCTGGCGCCACAAGCCAGGCGAGCAGCAACGTCAGCGCGTAGGCGACTCCCGTAAACCACCAGGCCTGACGGATGGTCATCCGGCCAGAGGTGAGCGGCCGTTTCGGCTTGTTGACGCGATCGATCTCCAGATCATAGATCTGGTTCAGGGCGTTACTGCCGGCGTTGAAGACCGCGGCCATGACGGCGCCGGTAATGGCCGGCACGAGCAGTTCCAGGCTCCACGCTTCCTGGGGCGCTGCGCCAATCGCCGTGACCGCGCCAGAAAAGAACCCCAGCGCGGGTGCGACCAGCGTGAAGGGCCGGGCCAGATCCGAATAGGTGCGCCAGTCCGCCATCGCAGGTTAAAAGAGTGACCAGGCCAGCATCGCCACACCCGCGCCCATCGCGGAGTTCACGAAATTGACGACGTCGTTGGTCAGCATACCCCGAGCCTCCATCGTGGCGCCGATTACACCTTCCATGAGCGACGCCGCGTTTGCCGCCACGATGACGAGCGGCACGGCGCCTGCGGAAATGAGGCCGACCCAGGCGCCGATCCCCGCAAGCAGCGCCGACGACAGGATGCCGGCCGCAGTGCCTTCGAGGGAAATGGCTCCTGTAGTTCCGGGCGCCACGCGCTTCAGTGAGGTCAGGAGCCACGTCGTGCGTCCCCAGGCTTTGCCCACCTCGCTCGCCACTGTGTCACTGCCGGCCGTCGCCAGTGCGGCCACCAGCGCCAAATGCGCGATTGTGGGGTTTGCCGACCCGGCGGCGATCAGGGCAGCCCATGCCGCGACGCCCGTATTGGCGATCGCGTTGCCTGGACCGCGGCGGCCCCCTCGATCTTCGGCGATGCCCGCGCGCGCTTTGCGGCTATGCCCCACGCGTGTGGCGAGCGACGCGGCGAGGAATGTCGCCATCAGCATCGTCCACCCCGCGACGCCGCTGCCGACGATCATCACTCCGCCGATGCAGGCGCCAGTGACGGCGCCGGCCCCTGTGACCATGCGTGCGGCCCAGCCCGCGGCGGCGACGGCCGCGTTCAACGCCACCAGGGCCATGGTTGCAGGCCCCTGTGCCGCCAGATGCCCGCGGAGCACCTCGGGCGTCATGTCACTCATGCTCCAGAGGACCGCAGCCGCCATGGCCGGCACTGTGATGTTGTCATCGAGGGTGATGGGCGCAGTCTCGGCGAAACCCGCGAGGACGGCCGCCGCGATTGGCGCTACGAACAGCCAGGCGTCCGGGGGAGTCGACGCTGACCACCACGTCATGCCTGCAGCGGCTGTGCCGCCGAAGAGGAGAAACGCCACGAGTCCGCCCACCGACTTCTCGCGATTCCACGGCAGTGCGCTGGTGCGTACGTGCGCGCCGACAAGTGTCGCCATGCCGTCGCCCGCCGCCAGGATCGCCCAGGTGGTGGCCACCAGATCGAGGCGCGCTGGAAACAGGAGCAGCAATGCCAGCACGCCTATTGGGTATAAAACGATGCCCGAGGTCCAGCGACGGCCGCGATCGGTGTCGCGAAAGACGCCGGGTGCAAGGCTGGGGAGCACGAAGGCGTTGAACACGATAGCGATCGAGGCCAGTGCCACGGCCTGGGGCCATGTGAGATCGCGCAGCAGTAGCGCGAACGCTCCGACGCCGATATGCAACAACTGGCGGCTGACCTCCATGCGGCGGCTGTGTCAGGCCGTGGCGCGGCCGGCGACCACTTCGGCGCGCCACCACCGGAGGAGATCGGCCAGCGTGTCGTCGATCGACCATTTCGGCCGCCAGCCCAGTTCGGTGCGAATCCGCGCGCTGCTGCCCACCATGCGCAGCTGGTCACTCGGGCGCAGCCGCGCGGGGTCGGTCGCAAGCGTGACCGGCACGTGGGCGATGGCGATCAGCCGGTTGAGTAGATCAGCAATGCGATGGGGCGTGTCGGAGCAGATGTTGTAGACACGTCCGGGCTGGCCGGCATCAAGCAACCGCGCATAGGCATCCGCCACGTCGCGGACATCGGTGAAGTCGCGCTCGGCGTCGAGATTGCCCACATGAATCTCTGGCGGTACGAGGCCGGCTTCGATGAGCGCGATCTGCCGGGCAAAACTGGACAGCGCGAAGCTGGAATTCTGGTGCGGCCCGATGTGATTAAACGGCCGCGCCACCACCACATGCAGGCCGTCATTCCTGGCCGCGATGAGCGCGAGCTGGTCTTGCGCCAGCTTCGACAGTCCGTAGGGGCTCGACGGCTCGAGTGGGGCGTCCTCGTCAAGCGCCGCATCCGAGGTGCGGTAGATCATCGCCGACGTGACGACGACGATCCGGCAATCGGGGCAGTGCTGGCGTACCGCTTCAAGGAGGTAGTGGGTGCCAAGCACGTTGGTCTGCAGCGGCAGCAGGGAACTGCGCCATGAGTCACCCACGTGCGGCGAGCCGGCCAGATGCACGATGCGGGTGGGCCGCGCCTCGGCCACGGCGTTCCTCACCGCCTCCCTGTCGGTGATGTCCACCTGACTGCGCACCCACGCCAGCAGAGGCCGTTCGGGGGCGGTGGCGCGGAGATGGGCCACCAGGTGTCGCCCCGCAAATCCCGCGGCACCGGTCACCAGAGTCGGCTGGCCCGTCATCGCCAATTACGCGCCTGCGCGGTTGCCGTACTGGGTCTTGTAGTAGTCGCGGAAGGCCTGGTCCTTCTCTTTGATCGGCCGCCACCACGACTCGTTCTGGCGGTACCAATCCACCGTGGCGGCCAGGCCTTCTTCGAACTCGACCGCCGGGGTCCAACCGAGTTGGCGAAGCTTCGAGGTGTCCAGCGCGTAGCGGCGATCGTGACCCGGGCGATCGGCCACCGGCCGAATCAGCGAACCCGGCCGGCCCGTCAAGTCGAGGATGCGTTTGGTCAGATCGACATTCCTGACCTCATTGCCGCCGCCTATGTTGTAGACCTCGCCGTTGGTGCCTCGTTCGATGACCAGGTCGATGGCGCGGCAATGGTCATCCACGTGGAGCCAGTCGCGCACGTTCAGACCATCGCCGTACAGGGGCAGGGCGATGTTGTCGATGGCGTTGGTCACGAAGAGCGGGATGACTTTCTCGGGAAACTGATTGCGCCCGTAGTTGTTCGACGCGCGCGTCACAATCACGGGCACGTCGTACGTGGCCCAGTAGCTGTACGCCAGCCGATCGGCGCCGGCCTTGCTGGCCGAATAGGGATTGCGTGGGCGCAGTTCGTCGGTTTCCGTACTGGCGCCTTCGGGCACGCTGCCGTACACCTCATCGGTGGAGATTTGGATGAACCGGCGCAGCGCCGGCGCCTGTCGCGCCGCTTCGAGGAGCACGAACGTGCCGATCACATCGGTCGTGATGAAGTCGGCCGCCGACTGGATGGAACGGTCCACATGTGTTTCTGCGGCGAAGTGCACCAGAAGTTCCTTCCCACGGACCAGGGGGGCGGCCACGGCGGCATCGGCGATGTCGCCGTGCACAAACTGATGGCGCGGACTCTCGATGACCTCGGCGAGGTTTTCGATCCGGCCGGCATAGGTCAGCTTGTCGAGGGTCGTGATGTGCCAGTCGGGGTGGGCATCATGCGCCCATCGCACAAAGTTGGAACCGATAAAACCGGCGCCGCCGGTGACAAGCACTCGTATCATCGCTCAATCTCGTTGTTTCCGAACGCGCCCAGCAGGTTTGAGAACGACCCGACACCGGCCAGCGTCAGCGACAAGCTGAATTTCCGGTCATTCTGCAATCCCAGGTGCTTCAGGTTGGTCACGGCATAATCCACCGATACGCCGCAGCATTGCGCATTGTACACAGCGCCGATGCGCTGCTGCAGCCTGCGTTCGCGCAACACATCGTAGGTCATGCTGTAGCCGAACGACGCGCCGCCATTGGGTTTCCTCGCGCGTGAGGAAACCGAGATGAAGTGATCGGCGTTCAACGGGTTGCTGTATCCCTGCAGCCCGGGGATGACCTGCCGTTTCGTCCAGTTGGCTGTCAGATCAAAGGCCGAGCCAGAGGTATTCACTGACGCGCTGTAATTGCGGACCGCGCGAAACTGGGTGTCGTACTCCACCGTGAATCTTCCGCCCACCGCGTCCGTTGGCGTGAAGTTGAAGGTGCCGCGCAAGGGCGACAGCTTGCTGGGCGGCGCCTGGTAGTAATACAAGTTGCCAAAACTCGACTGGTAGTTCTGGTCATACGACGCGCCGAGCGAGTTGCTGTAGTAGGTCTGGCTGACCTCGACGTTCATGATCTCTCGCGCGGTGCGCGGTCCTTCCCCCTGTTGCACCCGGGCCAGCAGACGGTTCACGATGCCGTAGGTCACCTTCGTGTCGCCGCCAAGGATGGTGTCCACATGGTCGAACTGCACCACCTGGCTGAATTGGTCGAACGCCGAGGTTCGAGTGACTGTCACCGACGGTTCGATGACGTGTTTGAAGCGGTCGGAGAACCCGTTGCCGGGTGTGTTGAACACTCGCGTGAAGGTCGGTCCGGTCATCTGGCCACGCATTTCGAGAAGATTGCGTCTCAGCGGCGTGTCCACGAACTTGCCCGTCACCGGATCGCGCGAGGTGTTCCACTCCGTGCGTCGTGCCGTGACGGTGCCGCGAAACGTCAGGGCCGATCCGATCGCCAGCGGGATGCGGAGCGTCACTTGTCCGTCATGACGTTTGACCGCCGTCCGTGTCTCTGG
Source organism: Acidobacteriota bacterium (assembly GCA_009694745.1). Classification (GTDB taxonomy): domain Bacteria; phylum Acidobacteriota; class Vicinamibacteria; order Vicinamibacterales; family SCN-69-37; genus SYFT01. The sequence continues at coordinate 45,437 of SHUF01000005.1, read as the reverse complement.
CCGATCCACGTCGTCGAATCGTTCGGCGTTGATCGTATCGAGCGAGGCGCCAAGTGTAATCTTCGTCCCCGCGATGGGGGCCTCGGAAATGCTGAGGCTGGCGCGTGGCTTGTATCGGTTGCTGGCCGCCGACGAACCGTAAAACACATCGCTGCGTTCCGCCTGGGCGAAGAACCTGAGGCGGCCCCAGTTGCCGCTGGCATCGGCGCCGAAGTACCGCGATCGTCGTGAGAACGCCGCCAAATCTACCTGGTACAACTGCTGCGCGGTCACGTCGGTGAAGTAGTCGGCGCGCGCCTGGAAGCGGATGCGGCCCGGCAGCGTCTGCGAGATGTTGCCGCGGACCGCAAACGATTGCCGCGCCGCTGACGTCACCGTTCCGTTGACGCCGACCTGTTCCTTTTCGCGAATCGTGGACACGCTTGCGTCGCCCCGTGAGTTGGGGCCGGCCACGTACCGGTAGTCCGCGCCGAACTGCTGTCCGCTGCTGGCAAACCAGTCGTGGTAAATCATGGCGTCGTGGCTGCGGTTGATCGCCCAGAAAAACGCGTTGCTCAACGTGAAGCCCCGGAACGACGACGAGCCGTAGGAAGGCATCAGGAATCCAGTAGCGCGATTGTCTTCTTGGATCGGGTAATAAAAAAACGGCAGATAGAGGATCGGGACTTCCTTCACCTTCAGGACGGCGCCGCGCATGATCGCGTACTTGTCCACGGTGAAGGTCAGGTGGCTCGACGTAATCTCCCAGCGGCGATTGGGCTGCACACACGCAGAAAATACGGCGCTGGTGAGTTTGTAGGTGCGGGGGCCAGTCTTCTCAATGCGGTTGGCCGAAAAGATTGCCTCGGGTTCCTGCGTCCCGAACAGTGTCTTGTCGATCTTGCGGTCGGTCAACTGCAACGTGCCGTTGGCGTTCTCAAAGAAGCCGGTGCGCGTCTTGAGGTTCATTTCACCGCGGTCTGCGGCAATTCGCGTCCCCTCCTGTTGGAATACCACGCTTCCACGCGTGAGCAACCGGTCTTCGATCACGAGGTGGTCAACCTCGTCGGCAATCAGCAGCATTTCGCCGCATCGGATCTCAACGGGATTTCCGGGTCGGCCGCGCAGCTCCCGGCGGGTCTTGTCTGCGGAGTCGCCGGCATCAGTGAACACCAGTTGGCAGCCACCGATCGTGATCTGCGCGGCCGCGCGCGACGGCCACGCCGCCAGCGCCGCGCCCAACAGACACGAAACAATGAGGGATCGAAACATGCGGTGGGCCAGAATATCACGCGAGCATCGGCAGTATCTCTCCTGCCAGAAACAGTGATCCCGCCACCACGATCGGCTCCCCGTGTCGAGCGCCTGCCTCAAGCGCAGCCAGTGGCGTGTGGGCGACCACGCGCGGCACACCCGGCGCCACGCGTGCCGCTTCGTCGGCGAGTAGCCTGGGCGTCGCTGCGCGCGGGGCCGCACATGTCGTGCACACAAACACCGACGCCGACGGCGCCAGGGCGTCGATGACCTCGGCGATCGCTTTGTCTCTCATGATGCCAATGACGATGGGGACGAGCGTTCGGACGGTTTCGCGTAGAAACGCGGCCAGTGCGCGCGCGCCATCCGCATTGTGCGCGCCATCCACCAGCACCTCGTGACCGCGCCAGCGGCGCCAATCGAGCCGTCCCGGCCAGCGCGCATCCGACAGTGCGGTGCGCACCACGTCAGCGCCGACCAGGGCAATGCCAAGCGCCTGCGCCGCTTCAAGCGTTCGGACCGCCGTCACGGCGTTGTCCACCTGATGCCGGCCCAGCAGTGAGACCCGCAGCCGTCCGTAGGCGCGTACCGGCGTGGTCAGGTTCAGCGTGGTCTCGTGCATCCCGATGACCGCATCCGCCACAACCCCATCCGGGGCCAGGGTGACGGACGCTCGCACCCGCTCTGCCGCGCGCGACATCACGTCAATTGCCGTCTGGCTCGTCCGGCCTAGGATGGCCGACGCGCCGGGCTTGATCACGCCCGCCTTTTCCCCGGCAATGGCCTCGATGGTGTGACCCAGGTAGTCCTGATGATCGAGGCCGATGTTGGTGATGGCCACCAGCGGCGCGTCCACCGCGTTTGTAGCGTCAAGCCGGCCTCCCAGACCCACCTCGAGCACGGCCACATCAACGCCGGCCGCACGAAAGGCCACCAGGGCGATCGCGGTGGTGGCTTCGAAGAAGGTTGGCGGAGTGGCCTGTGAAGACGCGGCCGCGCGCACGACCGTGGCCGCATGGTCGAACGCCCCGTCGGGTACGGGTTGGCCGTCCACGACCACCCGCTCGGTCACATCCACGAGATGCGGCGACGTGTAGCGCCCAGTCCGGCAGCCCGCCGCCCGAAGACCTCGCTCGACCATTGCGGACACGGACCCCTTACCGTTGGTGCCCGCGATGGTGATGGCCGTGAACGACGTTTCCGGATGTCCCAGGCTGGCAAGCAGCGATTGCATCGGCGCCAGCCCCAGCGAAATGGTACCGGCGGCCTCGAGGCCCAACAACCACTGGCGGACGGTGTCAGCCAAATCAGGCGTCGAGTTGCGCCGGCACGGGCTCGGCGCCCGGTGCCATGCCCGACATGATGCGGAGTGCATTCCCGAGTGCCGCCTTCAAGTCGCGCCGGTCGACGATGACGTCAATCATGCCTTTCTCGAGCAGGAACTCGCTGCGCTGGAATCCTTCCGGCAGTTTCTGGCGAATGGTCTGTTCGATCACGCGCGGGCCGGCAAAACCGATCAGTGCCTTCGGTTCCGCAATATTGAGGTCGCCGAGCATCGCGAAGCTGGCCGTCACGCCTCCTGTGGTGGGGTCGGTCATGACTGAAATGAAGGGCAGGCCCGCGCGATCGAGCCGGCCCAGCGCCGCACTGATCTTCGCCATCTGCATCAGCGACAGTGTGCCTTCCATCATGCGTGCACCACCCGAACAGCAGATGACGATGACCGGGATGCGCCGGGTGATGGCGAGTTCGATGGCGCGCGTGATCTTCTCGCCCACCACCACGCCCATGCTGCCGCCGATGAAGCTGTATTCCATGGCGGCCACCATCGTGGGCAGGTCGTCGATGGTGCCGCTGGCCGTCACCACCGCGTCCTTGCGTCCGGTGGCGCGGATGCTGGCGGCCAGCCGATCGCGGTAGGGCTTGGTATCGGTGAACTTCAACGGGTCGGTCGATTTCAGGTCCGAGTCGTACTCCGTCCACCGCGCATTATCAAACAACAGCGCGAGGCGGTCGGCCGCATTCATGCGGAAATGGTGTACACACTTGGGGCAGACCTGATGGTTGGCGAGCAGTTCCTTGTTGTAGATCACCTGATTGCAGGACGGACACTTGACCCAGAGCCCTTCGGGCACGCGGCTGGACTTGTCGCCCTGCGGCTCGATGGGTTTCCGGGGTTTCTTGAACCACGCCATGGGATCACTCTAGCATCAGCCGCGGGGCACGTAGTACCGGGTGCCGCCGGTCATCGACTTAATCTGGCGCAACAGGTCGTCAAGCGCGTCATCACCCCACGAGAGGTCAAACTGCGATGTTTCCACGACGAGCAGGGGAGTGGCCGTGTAGTGAAAAAAGAAGTGATTGTAGGCCTCGTTCAGATCCGACAGGTACCGTTCAGACGGGGGCGCCGGGTCGTCTTCTGCGTGGCGCGCACGCCCGCGCACGTGTCCGCGCAGGACGTCGGTCGGACTCTGTAGAAAGACAACGAGGTCGGGCTGCGGGAGGTCGCGCGCCAGGAGCTCGTAGAGGCGCTGGTAGATAAAGAGCTCGTTGTCGTCCAGGTTCAGGTGGGCGTAGATGCGCTCGCGGTCGAAAATGTAGTCGGAGACCGTTACCTGGCTGAAGAGATCGCCCTGTCGCAGATCCATTTGCTGACGGTGGCGGGCCAACGAATAAAAGAGCTGGGTCTGGAATGCGGCCCCGGCCCGGCCGGCATAGAAATCTGCCAGAAACGGGTTTTCAGTATCGTCGAGCATGACCGTGGCGTCGAGCCTCGCGCCCAACCGGTCGGCAAGGCTCGTCTTGCCCAGCCCCACCGGTCCTTCAATCGCGAGGTAGCGAAACTCCACGGTGTGCGGGAGTATACCAGCCGGGTTCACGGCGACCGGCTAGGATAGGGTGGTGAAGATCGCCAGCCTGCTGCTGTTGTCGTTGTTCGCCGTGTCGTGTGCCACAGCGCCTGTCGTGGCCCCGCCCGAGCGAGTGGTGCCGCCGGTGCCCCTCGATCAGCGGGTATCGTGGCTCCTTCGGCTTGAGGCTCAGCGTGTGCTTCGTGACCCGGGTGTGACGACCGAAGCGGTGGTGACGCCGGTGGTGCCGCGGCCTGCGCGGCAGGCGGACCTCGTGTCGCTGTTGTTCGACCTTGATCCCGTGGTGCGCGGGCGTGCGGCCCTGGCGATCGGCCGTGTTGGAATCCCCGAAGGTGGGTCGGCGCTGGCGGCTGCGCTGCTGGATGCCGAGCCGGCCGTGCGCGGGCACGCGGCGTTTGCGCTGGGACTGATCGGTGGTGTCGAAGCGTCCGAGCCGTTGCGCCGGCTTCTGGCTGACACCGATCCGACAGTGCGCGGTCGCGCGGCCGAGGGCCTGGGCCTGATTGGCGCGCAAGTGTCTGCCCCGGTGGCGAGTGCGTTTCGCTTACCCGCAGCGGCGGCCATTGCTGAGGCGTTTGCCTCGTGCATTCCGCAGATGGCCGCACTCGCACCCGATGATGAGGCGTATACCAAAACGCCCGAACTGGAAGCGTGCCGCTTGGCGATCTTCGCGCTGGCGCGCCTGCGCGACTTCGATGCACTGGCGCGCGTCGTCTTGACGGCCGACGGGCGTCCGGCGACGGCGTGGTGGCCGGTGGCGTATGCGTTGCAGCGGGTGGGTGACCCGCGCGCCGCACCCGCGCTCGAGGTGCTGGCCCACAGTGCCGGTGTGTATACGCCGGTGTTCGCGCTGCGCGGTGTGAGTGCGACGCCGGACGGACTCGCGCTGGCCCAGAAACTCGCGCTGGATCCTGCGGTGGACGTGCGTGTGCGAACGGCGGCGATTCGCGCGCTCGGCCGGCGCGGGTCGGCACCAGCGGCTGCGTCGTTGTTGCGGCTGCTCGCCACGCCGAAGTTCCCGACGACGCTGATACTAGAAGTGATGACGGCACTCGCGGCGACCGAAGACCCGAGCGGTTTCGACGCGATGATCGATCGGCTGGCCGATGCGCGCCCGCAGGTGCGCGCCGCCGCGATTGCCGGCGCCGCCCGCATCGACCCCGACCGCTTCCTGCTGGTGGGATCGGGCCTTGGCGCCGATCGCGAGTGGAGGGTCAGATCGGCGCTGGCCACGGCACTTGGCACGCTTGAACCGGACCGCGTGCGGTCGGGCCTCATCGAATTGACCGAGGACCAGGATCAGCGCGTGCGCGGACCGGCGCTTTCGGCGCTGGCGCGCGCCGGCGCGCCGGGTCTGGATGCACGCCTTGTCGCGGCGCTTGAGAGTCCCGACTACGTCGTGCGGGCCACCGCGGCGCGCCTCATGGGTGAGCGCAAGACCGCGGCGTCGGCCGCAGCACTGGCGAAGGCGTATGACCGGAGCCTAAGCGACGCGGCCACCGATGCGCGCCTTGCTGCGCTGGGCGCGATCGGCGCGATCGGCGCCATCGGCGGTGAGCCGGCTGTGGCCGTGCTCACGCGGGCGCTGGCGGATCGCGACTGGCCGGTGCGCCTGCGCGCGGCGGAGCTGCTGCAGGGGTTGGGCGACGCGACGGCTGCGCCCACGCGGCCCGCGCCGCTGCGACACCCCTCGGAGTTCTTCGAGTCAGCCGCGCTGCTGCACCCCACGGTCACACCGGTCGCGATGATCGAGACACGGCTCGGCACCATTGAAATCGCGCTCAATGTAGTCGAAGCGCCGCTGACGACGCTCAACTTTGTCGCGCTGGCGCAGGCGGGATTTTTCAACGGATTGCAGATTCACCGGCTCGTGCCGAACTTTGTGGTGCAGACCGGCGACCCGCGGGGAGATGGCGAAGGCGGGCCGGGCTTTTCGATTCCTGACGAGTTGAGCGCGCTGCCGTTCCTGCGGGGCACCGTGGGCATGGCGCTGTCGGGGCGTGACACCGGTGGCAGTCAGTTCTTCATCACCCATTCACCGCAGCCGCATCTGGACGGCCGCTACACGGTGTTTGGCCAGGTGGTGAAAGGGATGGATGTGGTGGACCAGCTCTCGCTGCACGATGTGATCGACCGCGTGCGCATCTGGGATGGCAAGGAGCTCAGGTAAAAAAAAAGGGGGCGACAGTCGCCCCCTTTTCTCTTGAGGTGCAAAAAGCGACTAGCGCTTCTTGCCGCCCTTCTTCGCTGCCTTCTTGGCTGCTTTCTTGGCCATGTGGTTTTCCCCCCCTTCATTAGGGATCGCGTGGGCTAGTCCTCACCGCAGCCGTCGCGGTCTTTCGACTCGCATGACCCGCTGTGGGGTGCCCCTCGCTCCGTGGCAGGCGCGGTCAACGTCACGCACCTGGCATCTTGTCTCACTCGTCGTTACTCAACTGGGACCCTCGGTACCCAATAGATAGGCTGAGCGGTCCGTCGTCACGCAAGATGTAGATTATGGATGAGATGAAAACCCTGTCAAGCACAAAATGCGATTTGTTGTCAAAACTTGACAGGGTGTGCGGCTTCGCGGTTGGGGCGCGGACCCGCGCTGCGAGGGTCAGAACGCGCTGATGCGGCGCTGTTGCTGACGTGCATGGCGCTCGAGCGCAAGCGCGACGAGGCGATCGATGAGTGCCGGATAACTCACGCCGGTGGCGGCCCACAGCTTGGCGTACATGCTGATGGTGGTGAAGCCCGGCATCGTGTTGAGCTCGTTGAGGAACAACTCGCCCGAGGCGGCGAGCAGGAAGTCCACACGCGCCAGCCCCGTGCCTTCGATGGCGTCAAAGGCCACGAGCGACTGGCGGCGCACCTTGTCGGCGATCCCGTGCGGCAGCTCGGCCGGGATCACTTCACGTGAGGCGCCGCTCAGATACTTCGCGTCGAAATCGTAGAACTCACCCGAGGGCACGATCTCACCCGGCACCGACGCCTCGGGTGTGTCGTTGCCGAGCACACCGCATTCGATCTCGCGCGCGCTCGTGATGCCGGTCTCGACGATTACCTTCGGATCAAAGCCGGCCGCCAGATCAATCGCCGCGTGGAGGCCGTCGGGTGTGTGCACTTTCGAGATGCCCAGGCTCGATCCGAGATTCGCGGGTTTGACGAAGACGGGGTAGGTGAGTGTGTCGTTGATGCGGCGCGCCACGGCGTCGCGGTCGGCGATCCACTGCGGCGCACGCACCACCACCCAGGGCGCCACACGCAGGCCGCGCGCCTGGAACAGGGTTTTGGCCACGTCCTTGTCCATGCCGGCGGCTGACGCCAGCACACCGCAGCCCACGTACGCGACATTGGCGAGATCGAGCAGGCCCTGCACGGTGCCGTCTTCGCCGTAGGGGCCGTGCAACACCGGGAAGATGACGTCCAGGCCAAGGCCGGTGATGGCGGATCGATCCTGGTTCACGAGCAGCAACGTGTCGTCGCTTGGGCGCGCAGGCATCAGGACTTCGCGTCCACCCGACGGCCCGTCGGCTTCGCGCATCTGGCTGATGACATCTGCGGCAGACGCCGCCGTGGGCGGCCGGTCGGCGAGCACCCAGCGGCCGTCCTTCTCGATCCGAATGGCGACGGGTTCATACCGCGTGCGATCCAGGTTCGCGAACACTGCGGCGGCAGATGCGATCGAGACTTCATGTTCGCCCGATCGTCCGCCGTGTAATACGCCGATTCGAAGACGTTTCACGGAAGAGCCATTATAGGCTATCGGTGTGCCAGCCGATTTCGGGTTTCACGTGATCGCCACCGATGGCCGCGCCAGGCGCGGCCGCGTGCGTCTGGCGCATGGCGAGATCGAGACGCCGGTGTTCATGCCGGTCGGCACGCGCGCGGCGATCAAGGGCCTCACGCACGATCAGGTCATCGCGCTTGATCCCGACATCATTCTCGCCAACACCTATCATCTGCATTTGCGTCCAGGCGATGAGTTGATCAGCCGCGCCGGCGGGTTGCATGCGTTCATGGGATGGGAGCGGCCCATCCTGACCGACTCGGGCGGCTACCAGGTATTCAGTCTCACGGGCCAGCGGACGATCACGGAAGAGGGTGCGGCGTTTCGTTCACACCTGGACGGCAGTGCACACCTGCTCACACCAGAATCCGTCGTCGAAATCCAGGCGCGTCTCGGGTCAGACGTCGCGATGATCTTTGATGAATGTGCGCCGTGGCCCGCCGATCGCGGCGTGGTGGAATCGGCGATGGAGCGTACGTTGCGGTGGGCCCGCCGGGGACGCGATCGTTTTCTCGCGGTGCAGGCGGGTGAGGCGCCCGACGTCACGCGCGCCACACCGGGGCAGGCGCAGTTCGGCATCATCCAGGGTGGCACACACCTGGACCTGCGCGACCGCAGCGTCGCCGGCACCGTCGCGATGGACTTCGAGGCGTACGCGATTGGTGGACTCTCGGTCGGAGAACCGGTCGATCTGATGTACGAGGTGGTCGGGCACACCGCAGCGCAGTTGCCCGAAGACCGGCCGCGGTATCTGATGGGCACCGGCATGCCCGATGACCTGGTCGAATGTGTGGCGCGCGGCATCGACATGTTTGACTGCGTGTTGCCCACACGAAACGCGCGCAACGGCCAACTCCTGACCCGCCATGGCCTGATCTCAATCAAGAACGCCCGATACGCCGAGGACCTGAGCCCGCCCGATCCCGAGTGCGAATGTCCGACCTGTCGCCGCCACTCCCGGGCCTACCTGCGTCATCTATATATGGTGGGCGAGATGACGGCGGCCACCCTCAACACGGTCCACAATCTCCACTTTTACCTTGACACCATGAGGGCGATTAGGAAGGCTATTGAGTTCGGAACCTTTGACCAATTCAGACAAGAGTTCCATCGGACGTTTTCCCGCCGACAAGTGACGTAAATGACTGATTTTTTATCCCTCCCGACCGTCGTGGCCCTGGCTTCCTCGCCCCAGGCGGGCCAGCCCAACATTTGGGTCCAGCTTTTCCCATTTGCCCTCATGCTGGGCGTGTTTTACCTGTTGGTGCTGTTGCCAATGCGGCGCAGGCAGAAGAAGATTCAGGAGTTCCAGAACGCGCTGCAGGTGGGGGACAAGGTCATTACCACTAGCGGGATCTATGGGCAGGTGACCAAGCTTTCGGACGCCTCCGTGCAGATCCAGATCGCCGACAAGGTCAAGATAGAGGTGGCCAAAGCGTCGGTGGGCGGGTATCAGGGACAGGATCCGGTGGTCAAGGACTCTGGCGGACTTTAGAACATGTATAAGAACCTTCGTTGGAAAGTGATCGCGGTCGTCGCCGTGGCCGCGCTGGCTGCGGTGTCGTTTTATCCACCCAAAGACAAGATCAAGCTCGGGTTGGACCTTCAGGGCGGCGTCTATCTCGTGTTGCGCGTCAACACGCAGGATGCGCTGGAGCTTGAGACCGAAACGAGTTCGGAGCAGCTCAGCGTCGCGCTCAAGGACGCGGGCGTAAACGTCGGGAGTGTGCGGCCCACGAGCAACACGACATTCCAGGTGGACGGTGTGCCGCCCGATCGCGTCCAGCAGTTCCGGCAGCTGGCGCAGGATCAGGTGGGCCTCAGTTTCGATAGGGAGACAGGCGTCGGCGGGTCGTACATCTACCGCATGAAGCCGAATATCGACGTCGACCGGCGCCGGGAGGCCGTCACGCAGGCCATCCAGACCATCGAGCGCCGCGTCAATGAATATGGCGTCTCGGAACCGGAAGTGGCCGAGTATGGCAGCGCAGGCAACCAGATTGTGGTGCTGCTGCCGGGTGTGACCGACATCCCCCGCGCGAAGGAACTCATCAGCAGCACCGCGGTGCTGGAGCTCAAGCTCGTGGAATCGGGACCGGCGCCTGACGAGGCGACCCTGCTCGCGCCGTTCGCGGGCAAGGTGCCCGAAGGCCAGGAAGTGGTGCAGGGGTCGGCGGTGGCGGGGCAGCCCGGCGCATCCTTCTACCTGGTAGGCCGCGTCCCGGTCATCACCGGCAACGACCTGCGGAATGCCAAGTCCACGATCGACCAGATCGGGCAGCCGGCCGTCGGCTTCTCGCTCAAGAGCGATGGCGTGACGAAGTTCAGCCGCGTCACCACGGCCAACGTGGGGCGGTATCTGGCCATCATTCTCGACAAGCGTGTGGTGTCCGCGCCGGTGATCGAAGGGCCGATCACCCAGGCTGATGCCCAAATCACCGGCACGTTTACCCAGCAGGAAGTGGCGGACCTCTCGCTCGTGCTGCGGTCCGGCGCCTTGCCGGCGTCGCTCACGTACATGGAAGAGCGTTCGGTCGGCGCCACGCTGGGCGATGCGTCGGTGAAAGCCGGTGTGCGAGCGTCTATCGCCGGCCTGACCCTGGTCGGCCTGTTCATGCTCGCGTATTACAAACTCGCAGGCATCAACGCCGTCCTCTCCATCTCGCTCAACCTCTTGATCCTGATGGGCTTCATGGCCTACATGGGCGCCGTCATGACGCTGCCCGGCATCGCCGGCTTCATCCTGACCATCGGCATGGGCGTGGATTCCAACGTGCTCATCTTCGAGCGCATCCGTGAAGAAATCGCCAACGGAAAAGGGGCGCGGCAGGCGGTGGCGGCCGGGTTTGACCGCGTGTTCGTGACCATCCTTGATACACACGTGGCGTCGCTGATCGCCGCCGGGTTCCTGTTTCAGTTCGGCACCGGGCCCATTCGCGGGTTTGCCACCACATTGTTTTTTGGTTTGATCTCCAACGTGTTCACGGCCGTGTTTGTGTCGCGCACGTTGTTTGAAATTTCGCTCTCACGGCGGCCCGGCACGGCCCGCCTGAGCATCTGATTCGCCGGACGGAGCACCATGCAGATTCTTGGATCGACCAACTTCAACTTCATCAAGTGGCGGTGGCACGCCATTGCCGCCTCAGCGGCCATCATCATCGCCGGCCTGGGCCAGATCATCTCGCAGGGCGGCCCCAGGCTGGGCGTGGACTTCTCGGGCGGCACGGCCATGGTGCTACGCTTCGACCAACCGGTCACCGAAGACGCGGTCCGGGCTGCGCTCGACACCATGCCAGGCGCAAAGACCGTGCAGCGTTTCGGCCAGCCCTCCGAAAACCAGGTGCTTGTGCGGCTGCCCCAGCTGGTCACGGTCGAGGAAGGCACCACCCTCGATGACGCGGCTGAGCAGGTGGATGCGCTGATTCGAAAAGCCGGCATCGGCGCGTTCACACGAGAGAGCACGGAAATCGTCGGGCCCATTGTCGGTCAGGATCTGCAGCGCAAGGGGATCTACTCCACGCTGACGGCTATCGCCGGCATCATGCTGTATATCGGATTCCGGTTCCGATTCACGTTCGCGATTGGCGCAATTGTGGCGACCCTGCACGACGTGCTCGTGACCCTGGTGTTCCTCAACTGGTTTGGCTACGAGCTCTCGCTCAACATCGTGGCCGCGTTGCTCACCATGACCGGATACTCGGTCAACGACACCATCGTGGTGTTCGACCGCGTGCGTGAAAACGGCCGCATGCTACGCAAGGACAACCTGGAAGTGCAGGTTAATACCAGCGTCAACCAGACCCTGTCGCGCACGATCATCACGGCCGGCACCACGTTCCTCGCCGTCCTGGGGCTCTACCTGTATGGCGGTGAGGTCCTCGAAGGGTTCGCCTTCACCCTGCTGGTTGGCATCATCAGCGGCACCTACTCGACGATCTTCATTGCGGCCGCGATTGCCATCCTGCTGACCAAGAAGACCGCCGCGCCGGCGACGACCGGGGCCCACCGGGCACGCGTCAAGGCGTAGGCCCTGGCGAGGATGACGCTCTTCGAGGGGGCGGTGCTCGGCGTGGTGCAGGGGCTCACCGAGTTCCTGCCCATCTCGAGTTCCGCCCACCTCATCCTCGTCCGCGCGGTCCTCGGATGGGACGCTGGCGAACTCAATCTGGCATTCGATGTGGCGTGCCACCTGGGCACCCTGGTGGCGGTCATCGCGTTTTTTACCGGTGATATTGCCGCCATGTTCCGTTCAATTCCCAGGGCCTTCACCCGGCACCCGGATGCCGCCGCGCGCCGGATCTGGTTGCTTGCGGCCGCGATGCTCCCCATCATCATCGTCGGACTGACGATGAGTGATTATGTGGAGATGGCGCGCGACCAGCCGCGGTTGACCGCCATCACATTGATGGCCGGCGCCGGCCTGCTCTTTCTGGTGGAGCGGCTCTCAGCGCGCACGGGCACCGAAGCCAACCTGACCCTTGTCGGAGCCGCGCTCATCGGTGTGGCGCAGGTGATGGCCCTGTTGCCGGGCGTTTCGCGATCTGGCGCGACGATCACTGCCGGAATGTTGCTGGGCATGAGCCGGTTGGCCTCGGCGCGATTTACGTTCCTCCTGAGTGTGCCGGCCATTGGCGCGGCGGCAGCGCACGAAGGCCTAAAACTGCGCGACGCGGTGTTGACCGGGCACGACTGGGCGCTGTTCGGCGTCGGGTTCGTCGCCTCCGGGGTGGTCGGCTACCTGTCGGTGAGCTACCTGCTGAAGTTCCTGGTCAGCCACCGTCTTGACGTCTTCGCCTGGTACCGCATCGCGGTGGCCGTGGCCATTCTCATCTGGCTCTGAGCGGAGGGTGTTTCCGATGCAGTGGCTGCGGCGGTCGTTCATCACCGGTTTTTTTGTCACAGTCCCGCTCGTGGTGTCGGTGGCCGCCATCGCCTGGATGTTCCGTGTGGTGGATGGCCTGACACACGGGCTGTACGAGCGCTGGCTCGGGCCCCAGCCCCATCCGCCCGGGCTGGGGTTGGTGACGACGGGGATTGTGGTGCTGGGGATTGGGGCCTTGGCCACAAACGTGATCGGGCGACGCGTGCTGGGCCGGGGCGAGGCCTTCCTGATGCACGTACCGGTGTTTCGCACGATTTACGCGCCGGTGAAGCAGTTGATCGTGGCGTTTTCGCCCGACAACGAGTCGGGATTCAAGCGCGTGGTGCTGGTGGACCAGGAGGCGCGGGGGTTTGCGCTGGGATTTTTGACGAAAGAGTTCACCGTGGACCGCGGCCAGGGGCCCGAGGCCGTGTATGCGGTGTATGTGCCCACCAACCATTTGTATTTGGGCGACGTCATTGTCTGCCGACCGGCCCAGGTGTCATTTCCCGACATGACCGTGGAGCAGGGCGTGCGGGTCTTTCTCACCGGCGGGATGGGGTTACCCGCGCAGATCAGGGCCCATGCGCATTCGGTACTCGACATCGGGGGCAAGTCCGGGGGATGATGGCGCCTCGGGGACGATCGGGGGCCGTTTTTCTGGAAACGGTGTCAAACATGTCAGGGTGTCCGTTTTGTTGACACTATTTTTTGGACCTGACTATAATTCCGCTCCCTAGTACGCTCAGGGCAGGAGGATCAGAACGTGCCGCGTGAAATGTTCAGCGACGTGACCCACCCGTCAGTGCAACTAGGAACGAAGCAGTGGTACACCGTGCCGCTCTCGATCCTAGTTCACACGGTCTTGCTGGGCGGTCTGGTGATTGTGCCGCTTCTGGCGTCTGATCTTTTGCCCACGCCGCAGTCGGTGATGGCGTTTGTGGCGGTCCCGCCGCCGCCCCCGCCGCCTCCGCCGCCCCCGCCACCTTCGACTCCGCCGCCACCGACCCCGCAGGTCGATGTGAATCCCGCGGCCGCGCCCCTGGAAGCCCCGCCTGAAGTGAAGCCCGAACCGCCGCCTCGTCCGTCTACGGGCTCGTTTGGCGTCGTGGGTGGTGTGGCGGGCGGTATTCCCGGCGGCACCATGGGCGGCGTCGTGGGCGGCATTCCCGCGCCCCCTCCTCCGCCTCAGGCGCCCGTCCGCGTGGGCGGCAACATCAAGCCGCCGACCAAGATCAAGGACGTGCTGCCGATCTATCCGCCAATTGCGCAGTCTGCGCGAGTGTCTGGTATTGTCATCATCGAAGCCACGATTGGCGTTGACGGCAGCGTGACGGATGCGCGCGTCATTCGTGCGGTCGCCTTGCTCGATCAGGCGGCGCTTGAGGCCGTGAAGCAGTGGAAGTTTTCGCCGACCACGCTGAATGGCGTGGCGGTGCCGGTCATCATGACGGTCACGGTGAACTTTACTCTGCGGTAGTCCCTGGTAAGGTCGGCTGGTTTTCCTAAAACGTGGTAGTCCCTTTTTTGCTGGTCAAGTGTTTCGGAGGCTGTAATGGGTGAGATGGATCTGGTGCACATGTGGGAACAGATGGGCTTCATCGCGAAGGCCGTTGCGTTCATTCTGGTCGTTATGTCGATGTGGTCGTTTGGTGTGGCGATCGAGCGGTACTACACCTTCACGCAGGCGAAAAAGCAGTCCAAGCTGTACGCGCCGCAAGTGGCCAAACACCTCAAGGACAATCGGCTGAAGGACGCACTGGCCGTCTCGCAGTCGAAGCCGTATCTGTACAGCCACCTCGCGAAGGTCGTGCTCGCGGGCCTGCAGGAATATCAATTCCAGATCGACTCGGGAGCCAACCTGACCCGCGATGATATGGTGGACACCGTGCGCCGCGCCATTCAGCGCGCCACTGCACTGACCGCCAACGACCTCAAGAAGGGTATTCCGGCCCTGGCCACCATTGGCGCCACGGCACCGTTCGTCGGTCTGCTTGGCACGGTCGTCGGCGTCATCAACGCGTTCGCCGGCATCGGCAGCACTGGTTCGGCCGGCCTCGGCGCCGTCTCGGCCGGTATTTCGGAAGCGCTCATCGAAACGGCCCTCGGGCTAGTCGTGGCCATTCCCGCCGTCTGGCTCTACAACTACTTCTCGGGAAGCCTCGAGTACTTCAACGTCGAGATGGATAACTCGTCGTCGGAACTCGTGGACTTCTTCATCAAGAAGACGGCGTAACACGGCCACGTCGTAATAAAAAAGGACTAGTCCTATGTCAATGGACGTCGGGGGCGCCAAAGGCGGCCTCAAAGCAGACATCAACGTGACGCCGCTCGTGGATGTCATGCTCGTGCTGCTGATCATCGTCATGCTGATTGCGCCGATGCTGCAGAAGGGCGTGGACATTGCCCTGCCTGAGGCCGAGCACACAGGCGACAAGCCCGACACCGCAGACCAGACGGTGGTCGCAGTCGGCCCCGACAGCAGGCTGTACGTCAACTCGCTGCCGGTAACCGAGGCCGATGTCATCACCAAGCTCCAGGGGATCCTGGAAAACTCGGCGGACAAGACGGTCTACCTGAAGGGCGACAAGGCCGCGCCCTATCGCGCCATCATGCAGATGATGGACGCGCTGCGCGGCGCCGGCATTGAGACCGTTGGTCTCATTACCGAGAAAAAGGGCGGCAACGTGGGAGGGAATCAATAATGTCTCGCGCACACATGCACCACGGTGCTGACAAGATCGTCCAGGTCTCCAAGACCGAAGCGTCGTCGGACATGAACGTGACGCCGCTCATCGACGTCCTGCTCGTGCTCTTGGTCATCTTTATCGCTGCGCTGCCGTTGACGCAGAAGGGTGTGGACATCAACCTGCCGCTCGAGGTCAACAAAGCGGCTCAGGCTGCGATTGACTTGAGCCAGATCGTGGTCGACTACTCTGCCGACCGCCGTTTGACGGTCAACAAGCAGGAGGTCGCGATCACCGGGCTGCTCGAACACCTGCGCGGGGTGTATGAAACCCGCAAGGACAAGACGATCTTCATCATCGGCGACGGCTCAGTTCGTTACGGTGAGATCGTGGACATCATCGACGCGGCCCAGGGCGCCGGGGTGACCAAGGTTGGTATCGTCACCGACGGCATGCGCAAAGCGGCACTCGGCGGCATGTAACAGCCGAAGGGTAGCCGCGCAAGGTTCTTTCGAACGCGACCGGGCTCACCCGGTCGCGTTTTTGTTTGTACGCGGGTTCGAGCAAAACGACCTCTGAGGTAATTACCGTCGGCAATTGTCGGTAATTACCTCAGAGGTCGTTTTGGTCAGCATGATGAGCCCGGCTGTGCGGCCCGCCAGCGCCACACGGAGCGCCGGGAGAGACTTTTCGGCCCCTGCCGACGGTGCCGAACGTGGCTGGGCCAGCCCAGGGCGCTTCTCGGAGGCACTCGTACAAAGACAACGGGCGCGGTCAGCGTAGTCGCTGACCGCGCCCGAAGAGGAATCGCTGTGGCGGCCCTTGAGGGCCTCGAACTACTTGACCGGCTTCTTCCTGGCGTCGACGGTCTGAGACTTCTGCACCTCGAGGGCGTGCTTCAGAAGCACATCGGCCTCATCGATCAGCGCCTTCCGCTTCTTGAGGTCGCGCTCGGTCGAAGCCTGCAGGCGGAGGAGGATGTTCTTGTAGGTCAGGGCTTCGAAGTAATCGGCATGCAGGGCGAGGGCCGTGTCTTCAGCCTGGAGCGCGCGCGTAATGTAGGCCTGCTTGGTGGCGGCCGACAGGCGGAAGTCCTTCAGCGCCTTTTCATAGAGGTACGTCGCAATTGTGTGGTGCGCCTCTGGGTTGTTCGGCTCGATCTTGGCGCGCTTTTCCCACGCCTCCATCGTTTTTTCCCAGTTGGCCTGGCGATTGTGGAAACCCGCCAGGAGCATGTAGCCGAGGGGCTCGTTTGGGCGAACCTCGACCCCCTTGTTGGCCATGGCCTCGGCTTCCTCATATCGGCCCCGGTCTTCGTAGAGCTTGCTGAGCGAGTAATAGTTGGCGGGTTCGTTGGGATCGAGCGAGACCAGCTTCAGGGCAATCGGTTCGGCTTTCTCGAAATCGTCAATCTTGTCCGCGCCATACGCCGCAATCAGGTACTCGAAGGACAGTTTGCGGATTTCGACACCCTGGGGGTCCGTGTCCTTGATGACCTCGGTGGCCTTCGTGTAGTTCTCGACGGCCTTGGTGAGGTACCCGTCATTTTCTGCTTCACCCTTGCGCCCCGGCTTGTACATGTTGTCGTACGAATTACCGAGGAAGAAGTAGGAGATGCCGAACTCCGGGTTATGTTCGATGGCCCGCTGGTAGGCCTCAACCGCTTTAGGGAAATCCTGCCGTTTGTACAGCTCGTTGGCTTCCTTGAACGCCATGAGGGATCGGAGATTGCCGATCGCGTACTTACCGCAGGCTGCGGTGGACAGCCCGACCGCCAGCACCAGGGCGACGACCCGAATCAGCGTAAAGGGAGCGTGCATGTAAATCCTCATGTGGCGCCAGTATAGTGAACCCCAAAAAGGCCCGTCAAGGAGCGATTCGGCCGTTTCCGGTATCCTTCCTTCCAGGTTAGACACCGGCACCATGATTCGGTTCGAAGATCTCATCGACAAGGTCCGCAGCGCCACCCCGGACGCAGATACCGAGCTGCTGCGGCGGGCCTATGTCTTTTCGGCCTATCAACATAAGGGCCAGGTGCGCCGATCTGGGGAGCCCTATCTGGTGCACCCCCTGGAAGTGGCCGACCTGCTGGTCGACATGCGGCTGGACGTGGTGGCAGTGGCCGCCGGCCTGCTCCACGACATTGTGGAGGACACCCCGAACACGATCGAGAAAATTCGGGAGCTTTTTGGCGAAGAAGTGGCTCACGTCGTTGAGGGCGTGACCAAATTGTCGGCCCTCCAGTTTGCGTCCAGCGAGGAGCGCCAGGCCGAGACCTTCCGGAAGATGCTGCTGGCGATGGTGGACGACATCAGGGTCATCCTGGTGAAACTGGCCGACCGGCTCCACAACATGCGCACCCTGCACCATCTGCCCGAGGACCGGCGGCAGCGGATTGCCCAGGAAACGCGCGATATTTATGCCCCGATCGCGAACCGGCTGGGCATGAGCAAGGTCAAGAACGAGCTTGAGGAACTGGCGTTCCGCCACCTGGCCCCCCAGGCCTATCAGGCGCTGCGGACGGAAGTGGAAGCGAAACGCAAGGCGACCGAAGGCCTGATGGAGGAACTGCGCCAGAAACTGGCCCAGAAACTCGCCGAGGGGCAGATTCCCGTGGTCGCCATCGACGGGCGCATCAAGCGCCTGTGGTCCATTCACCAGAAACTCGAGCACCGCAAAGTCAGCCTGGACCAGGTCTACGACTTCATCGCGCTGCGCGTGGTCACCCAGTCGGTGAAGGACTGCTACGGCGTGCTGGGGGTCCTGCATCAGACGTGGTCACCCGTGCCGGGCCGGTTCAAGGACTTCATCGCTATGCCCAGGCCCAACGGGTATCAGTCGCTGCACACGTCAGTCGTGAGCGAGCGCGGTACCCCGTTTGAAATCCAGATTCGCACCGTGGATATGCACCGGGTGGCTGACGAAGGCATCGCGGCGCACTGGAAGTACAAGGAAGGTCGCGTTGGGGCCGCGCGCGACGAGCAGTACTTCCACTGGCTGCGCCAGTTGCTCGATACGCAACAGGACGTGCGCGACCCGGCCGAGTTCCTGCGGAACCTGCGGATCGAACTCTACCCGGATGAGGTGTACCTCTTCACACCGAAGGGCGAGGTGAAATCGCTGCCGCAGGGATCGACCGCGGTGGACTTCGCGTATGACGTGCACACCGATGTGGGCCATCAGTGCGTGGGCGCGCGCGTCAACGGCCGCATGGTGCCGTTACGGACGCGTCTGTCCAACGGCGATATCGTCGAGATCCTGAGACAACCGAGTCATACGCCGAGCCGCGACTGGCTCATGTTTGTGGCCACCACACGGGCGCGTAACAAGATTAAACATTTCATCCAGAGCGAAGAGAAGCTGCGCAGCATCGAGCTGGGCAAACGGCTGTTCGACAAGGACGTGCGCCGTTTCAATATCGACAAGTCGCTCGTGAAGCCCGAGGCGCTGGCGAAGGTGGCGCCCGAGTACGGCGCGCAGAAGCCCGACGACCTGTACGCCGCGATCGGCTATGGCAAGGCGACCGCGCGTGCCGTGCTGGCGCGCCTCGTGGGACAGGACGCGCTGCGCGAGCGCGCGCCTGATGGCGCGATTGCCAGTGTCGTCAAGCGCGTGCTCGGCTCAGGTGAAGCGAAGATCAAAGTGCGCGGCGTCGATGACCTGATGGTGTTTCGCGCCCGATGCTGCAATCCGATCCGCGGCGAAAAGATCGTGGGTTACATCACCCGAGGCAAGGGCGTGTCGGTTCACGCCGCGACGTGCCCGAATGTCGTGAACCTGCTCTACGATCCGGAACGGCGGATGGAGGTGGAGTGGGACAAGGGCGCGGATTCGAGTCCGTACGTCGTGCGCCTGAAGATTCATGTGGCAGACCGCAAGGGCATTCTCGCCGACGTCAGCACCCGGATTGCCGCCATCAACACGAATATCCGCGATGTGGAAGCCACGACCGACGCAGAACATCGCGCCTCCATCCGCATCACGGTGGAGATCGTCGATGTGAAACATCTCGATCGAGTGATCAAGGCTCTGAAGTCGATCGATGGAGTGCTGGCCGTCGATCGCGCCAACCGCTAAACCACGCCAAGGGCGTGTGAATCCAGGTTTAGCCCAGAAACGCGACGAGGTCGATCTCGACGAGGACGTTGCGCGGGAGGCCGGCGGCCTGAATCGTGGCTCTGGCCGGCGACGGGGCCGGAAAATACGTGGCGTAGACCTCGTTGACCGCCGGGAAGTCGGCCATGTCCGCCAGATACACCGTGGTTTTTACCACTCGGTCGTACGAAATCCCGGCACCCCTGAGTACGGCTCCAAGATTCTGGAGTACCTGGTGCGCCTGGGCCGTGATCCCGCCTTCGGTGATGGTGCCGGTCGTCGGGTCGAGCGGAATCTGGCCGGAGGCGAACAGGAATCCGCCCGCCTTGATGGCCTGACTGTAGGGCCCTATCGCCCCTGGCGCGTCCGGGGTCGAAACAGGCGTCAACGGAGCGCCCACGTCAGGCAGCCTTGGTGACCTTGTTGGAGCGGATGCAGCGGGTGCACACGCGCATGCGTCTGGTGGCGCCATCAACCACCGCGTGGATTTTCTGGAGATTCGGTTCAAACCGGCGCGCGGTCACGTTATTGGCGTGGCTGGCCTGCCGACCGACGACGGGCTTTTTGCCGCACACTTCACACTGCTTTGCCATGATCTACCCTCGAAACCCCAAAGTATAGCACTTCATCCTACTGGTACCGCCAGGGGACAGTGTGAGTCCAAAAGAGTGGAGAACCGAAACCACCCCTGCCATCGTCTAATCACTCGAAGAAGCGGACCAAAATGGTCCAGCCTGGCACGACGCCGATGTAACACGTGTTTTCGCAAGCAGTTACCATCGGTCTTGGGGTTGCCTAGTGTAGCCAAACACCTGACTCCGGTGTAGTAAGAATTACCGGTTCCGGTGTGGCCGAAAGGCCAGGGCTGGTTCTTTGCGATTGTTCCGGGTTGAGTTATTATTGGCATTTTATTTGCAGGCCAAAGAACGCACAGAGTGACCTGCCGCGGCAGAGCGGATAGGGAGAGCAAATTATGAAGGCACAAGTGACCACCTCAAAGAAACGAGCCAAGAGCGATTCGTCGCGAGTCCGATACGTTGAACTCAAGCGGATCCTCGAAGAGCGCCGCCGCGAGATTCTCGCCCAGGTGCAGGAAAAGATGCGGGATGTTCGGGCCGAGGGTGGCATCGGTGAAGGCCAGGGCGTGCTGGATGCGGCGGAGTCGTCGGAAGCCGATATTCAGGACGACATCGAGTTCGCGCTGATCCAGATGAAGTCCGAGACGTTGAACCGCATCGGGGAAGCGCTGGCGCGACTCGACGAAGGCACGTTCGGCAACTGCTTCGAGTGCGGCGACGAAATTGCCGAGCGCCGGCTGCGCGCGTTGCCATTCGCCGTCCGCTGCAAGGACTGCGAAGAAGCCCGTGAGCTGGCCGAACGGCGCGAGCGCATGTCCACGTCGCGGCGGCCGTCTGGCCTCCTGCTTGACATGAACTGACCTTCCGGCCGGCCCGGGGCCGGCGTGTTCGGGATATCTTTGCAGGCTCCGCCGTCAGGCGGGGCCTGATTTGTTTGGAGGGCGTCCCATGGCAGAACAAGACACGCCTGTGACTGCCGTCTCAGAGCGGCCGCCGGTGCCGGCCGAAGTGCCGGTGTTGCCCCTGCGCGACACGGTCCTGTTCCCGAATTCCTTCATGCCTCTCGCTGTGGCGAGCGAAAGTTCCGTCGCGTTGATCGATGCGGCCATCGCCGGCGACAAGCAGATTGGCGTGTTTACCCAGCGCACGGCGACCGATGAGGATCCGGGGCAGGACGGGTTGTTTCCCACGGGCACGCTCGCGCACATTCACAAGATGTTCAAGCTGCCTGATGGCAGCCTGCGGCTGATCGTGCAGGGCATGTCCCGCATCGGCATGGATCGGGTGACGCAGTCGACGCCGTTCCTGCGTGCGCAGGTGCATGAAGTACTGGACGTGATCTCGGACCCCGACTCGGTTGAGACCGACGCGCTTGTCCGAAACATCCGCGCGAACCTCCAGCAGATTGTCCAGCTCTCCCCGGTGCTGTCCGAGGACCTGGCGTCGGTGGTGGCCAACATCACGGACCCGGCCGGCTGACAGACTTTGTCGCGTCGAGCCTCAGCACTGTGTCCACGGACGTCAAGCAGGACTTGCTTGAGACGACCGATGTGCGCAGTCGCATGGAGACGCTCAATCGCGTCCTGACCAAGGAGCTCGAAGTGCTCGAGGTCGGGTCGAAGATTCAGTCGCAGGTCGAGTCCGAAGTGGGCCGGAATCAGCGCGAGTACTTCCTGCGTGAGCAGATGAAGGCGATCCAGCGCGAACTGGGCGAGGGCGACGAACAGGCCAAGGAAATGGACGACCTCGCCGCGAAGATCGAAGCGGCGGATATGCCCGAGGACGTGCGGAAGGAAGCCCGGCGCGAATTAGACCGGCTCTCGAAGATGCCCCCGGCCGCCGCCGAATACACCGTGGCGCGTACGTACATCGACTGGCTCGTGGCGGTGCCGTGGACGGCCCACAGCGAGGACGACATTGAACTGGCGCGCACGAAGGCGACACTCGACGAGGATCATTCCGGCATCGAGAAGGTCAAGGACCGCATCCTCGAGTACCTGGCGGTGCGCAAGCTGAAGCCGGATATGAAGGGGCCGATCCTCTGTTTTGTCGGCCCACCAGGCGTGGGCAAAACCTCGCTCGCGCGTTCCATCGCCAAGTCTATCGGCCGCAAGTGTGTGCGCGTGTCGCTCGGCGGCATGCGCGACGAGGCCGAGATCCGCGGCCATCGACGCACGTACATCGGCGCGCTGCCTGGGCAGATCATCCAGGGCCTGCGCCGTGCCGGCGTGAGGAACCCTGTGTTCATCCTCGACGAGATCGACAAACTCGGGAACGATTTCCGTGGCGATCCGGCGTCGGCCTTGCTTGAGGTGCTTGACCCCGAGCAGAACAACACGTTCCGTGATCACTACCTGGACGTGCCGTTTGATCTGTCGGAGGTGTTGTTCATCACCACGGCGAACGTCCTCGACACCGTGCCGCCGCCGTTGCGCGACCGCATGGAAGTGATTGAGCTGGCCGGCTACACCGAACGCGAGAAATTCGATATCGCCAGAGACCATCTGGTGGCCCGTCAGGTGACCAATCACGGGCTCGACAGCCAGGTCATCACCTTTACCGACGCCGCGCTCGCCACCATAGTGAGTGGCTACACACGGGAAGCGGGCGTCCGCAACCTGGAGCGCGAGATTGGCTCGGTGTGCCGGAAAATTGCCCGTCGTCATGCGGAAGGCGACCGGACGCCCGTGATCGTCACCCCCGAGGTCGTGGACGAGCTGCTCGGCGCGGCGCGGCATCTCGATGAGGCCCTTGAGGATCGCACCAAGGATCCCGGCGTGGCGATTGGCCTGGCGTGGACGCCGGTCGGCGGAGACGTCCTGTTCATCGAAGCCTCACGCATGGCCGGGGGCAGTGCGCTGACGCTGACGGGGTCGCTTGGTGATGTCATGAAGGAGTCTGCGCGGATCGCCTTGTCCTGGTTCCGCACCCACGCGGCGTCGTACGGCGTGGATCCGCAGTTCTACAAGGACTCGGAGATCCATCTGCACGTGCCGTCGGGCGCCATTCCCAAAGATGGCCCGTCTGCCGGCGTCACGATGGTGGTGGCGATGGCATCGGCGCTGTCCGGCCGGCCGGTGCGCGGCGATGTGGCGATGACGGGCGAGATCACGCTCTCGGGCCGCGTGCTGCCGGTGGGTGGCATCAAGGAAAAGGTCCTGGCGGCGCGGCGTTACGGCATTCATCGGGTCATCGTGCCCAAACAGAATGAGACGAACGTTCGCGAGGATCTCACCGATGAGATTCGGAGCGGATTGACCGTGCACTTCGTGACGGAAGTGGACGAAGTGCTGGCACTTGCGTTGACGCCCGTCGGCGCGGCGAAGAAGCTGAGCCTGGCGTAGGCCACGGTGCCTACTACAGGCTCCCAGGCTCGCGTTCCGCCAGCGACAGGCCGACGACAGTTTTTATGTCCTTCACGCGGCCGTCGGCGATCATCGCCCGGAGGTCGTCGAGGCTGACGGTTGCCGGTTCAATCTGTTCGTCCTCATCCCGGGCGATCGGTCCGGCGGGCACCGACAGGTCGTCACACAGGTAGAAGTGCATGATCTCGTCGCAGAACCCCGGCGTGGGGTACCACGATGCGAGCAGGGTAACCCTTCCCGGCGTGAGACCGATCTCTTCTTCGCACTCCCGGACGACGGCCGTGTCCGGTGATTCGCCCTCGTCGAGGCTGCCGGCCGGCAGTTCCCAAATCCACTGCCCAATCACCGGACGATATTGGCGAATCAGCACGACGTGACCTGGCGCCGGCCGGGCGATGATCACCACCGACCCGCGATGTCGCACGGCCTCAATGGCGACAGTGCAGCCGTTGTCGAGAGTGACCTGTTCGCGCTCCACACGGATCACTCGTCCTTCAAACAACACTTCGGGAGAGCCGTCGGTTGCCATAGTCATTACCTTTCCGTCACGCCCGAGCCGCCGTGTGGCGCAGGGCGGTAATCACACTATGAAGATCGGGCGGCAACGGCGCCTCGAAGGTCATCATGCAGCCGTCAGCGGGGTGCGCGAACGAGAGCCGCGCGGCGTGCAGGAAAGGCCTGGTCAGTCGCGCCACTGCGGCAAGGTGCGTCGGCAGGCGCTTGTGGACGCCACCGTAGAGGGCATCGCCGACCAGCGGAAAGCCATGTTCGCTCAAGTGCACGCGAATCTGATGTGTGCGCCCGGTGCCGATGGACACTCGTACGAGCGAGACGCCGCGCAGCGCTTCCACCTCGATCACGTCCGTGAGCGCGGTGCGGCCCCGTTTGCCGCGGCTCGACATCCGCTGCCGATGATTGGGATCGCGCCCCAGTGGGTCGTCGATGCGCAGGCCCACGGCCGGCGCACGCCAGACGAGCGCGAGGTATTCCTTGCGCACGAGCCGATCGTGAAACTGCGCCGACAGCGCACGATGGGCCCGATCGTGTTTCGCCACCACCATGACACCCGACGTGCCGCGGTCAAGCCGGTGCACGATGCCTGGTCGCTCGGTGCCGCCGATGCCCGACAAGCCGGTGACATGGTGCAGCAATGCATTGACGAGCGTGCCGGTGGCATGGCCGGCGGCGGGATGCACCACCATCCCGGCCGGTTTGTTGATGACCACGAGGTCGGCGTCGTTGTGGAGGATGGTGAGCGGCAGGTCTTCTGCGTCCGGCGTGGCCGGCAGGGGCGGCGGCACATCCACTTCGACCACAAGATCCGTGGTCACGGCGAGGCTGGCCTTGGCGTCTCCGGCCGACAACGAGACGTGCCCGTCGCGAATCAACCGCTGAATCTGCGAGCGTGACACGCCCTCCAGATGGGTGGTGAGGAACTGATCGAGCCGCGCGCCGACGTCAGCCGCGCCGACCTCCAGTCGTGTGCGTACGGCCATGCTGGGAGATCAGGCCTTCGCGGCCTGTCCACGACGCCGCAGCCAGGCGAGCATGGTCAGGCTCAGCGGCACCAGCAGCAGTGACACGAACTGCGACGTGGAGAGCCCGGCCATGACCGTGCCGCGGCCCGCGTCACCGCGGTAGAACTCGATCACGAACCGTGAAATGCCGTAGAGCATCAGGTAGGCCCAGAAGGTGCGGCCCGCAAACGGTCGTCCCTTCCGCTCGGTCAGCAGCAGGACGGCCAGAATGAGGAGTTCGGCGCCGGCATCGTACAACTGCGTGGGATGGAGTGGGATTCCGAGCGGCGTGCCGACGTTGGTGGCGGCCAGCGGATTCGTGAAGGTGATCGCCCACGGCACGTCGGTGGGGCGGCCGTAGCAGCAGCCGGCCAGGAGGCAGCCGAATCGGCCGATCACGTGCCCCAGCGCAATGCCGGGCGCCATGAGATCGGCCGTGGTCCACACTGGCAGCTTGTATCGCCGGACCAACAACAGACCCACGGTGACTGAGAGAATCAGCCCGCCGTAAAACACGCCGCCGGCGCGGACGAGAGACAGTAGTTCACGTGGCTGCGACCGGAAGTACTCCCAGTCCACGGCGATGAGCATGAGCTTTGCGCCGACCAGCGCGGCGATGATGAGGTAGATGCCCAGGTCCATGACCTTGGCCGGGTCCACGCCCGCGCGTCGCGCACGCACCACACCCAGCTGCAGTCCGACGAGGTACGCCGCAGCCAGCAGCACGCCGTAGGAGTAAACGGGCCAGTCGCCAACACTAAACAGAATCGGATGCATGATGTTTCACCAGAAGCAGATCAACAAACACGAGAATCGCGCCAATCGTGATTGACGCATCGGCCACGTTGAAGGCCCAGAAATGCCACATGTCCCAATACACGTCCACGAAGTCGAGCACGTAACCCTGTCGGACACGGTCGATCAGGTTGCCCACCGCGCCGCCAAGGATACACGCCAGACCCAGCCGCGCCACCCATTCACTCGGTTGCAACTGGCGCGCGTACAGGGCGATGCCGCCCAGGGCCGCAAGCGCCAGCGTGGTCGTGATCGCCGCCTTGTAAGGCAGGTTGGTGCTGTTGAGCAGGCCAAAGGCCACGCCTTCATTGCGCACGTGCACCAGGTCAATGAACCCGGGAATCACGGTGGTGCTGTCGTACAGGCCCAGGGCGCTGTTGACCAGGGCCTTGGTGATCTGATCGGCGACGATGAGGCCGATGGTGACCCACCAGAAGTGGCGGATGCGCACGGTCGCAGGGGCCATGGCTGGGGACACGGGTGTCGTGGCAATGGGCTGCGCTTCACCGGATTCAGGCAACACGCACAGCCTCCTCGCACCTTGGGCACAACGCGTCGCCATCACCGACAGCGATCAACGTGGGCACATAGCGCCAGCAGCGTGGGCACTTGTCGCCAGACGCGTGCGCGACCTCTACCTCGACGGCGGTCGCCTGACCGGCAAGCGCGGGCTTCAGCGTCACCGCCGACACGATGAACAACATCGGCAGGCCCGCTTCTTCCGCTTTGAGCGTCTGGTACAACTCCGCGTCCCCCACGGTCAGCGTGACGTGCGCCGTCAGCGGCGCGCCAATGACCTTCTGACCACGCGCGAGTTCCAGTTTCTCATTCACTTCCCGCCGCACTTTGGCGAGTGTCTCCCACCGTAGGTCCAGCGCGTCGTTGATCCAGGCCGGCGGGCTGCTGGGGAAGTCAGCCAGGTGTACCGATGCTTCACGCGCGCCAGGCAGGCGCACCCAGATCTCATCGGCCGTCATCGGCATGAGGGGCGCCAGCAGTCGAGTGAGTCCATCGGCGATTGCGTACACCGCCGTCTGGGCGGACCGGCGCTCCCGTGAATTGGCGCGGAAGGTGTACAGCCGATCCTTCGAGACATCCAGATACAGCGCGCTCAGATCCACCGTGACGAACTCGGTGACGGCATGTGACAGCGCCTGGAAGTCGTACTCCTCGTACGCCGAACGGGCGAGTGTCTCGAGCTGCGCGTACCGCGAGAGGATGTGCCGGTCCACTTCGTCCAGCTGGTCGAGGTCCACGCGGTCAGTCGCCGGATCGAAGTCGTACAGGTTCGACAGCAGATACCGGAACGTGTTGCGGATCTTGCGGTAGGCCTCGACGGTGCGGGCCAGCACTTCCTTGCCCAGCCGGATCTCGTCGCGCACGTTGACCAGCGCCACCCAGAGGCGCAGGACATCGGCGCCGGTGTCCTTCATGATCTGCTGCGGTGCGATGACGTTGCCGAGCGACTTCGACATCTTGCGGCCGTGGTCGTCCACCACAAAACCGTGGGTGAGGACGGACTCGTAGGGCGCACGACCGCGTGTGCCGACGCCGACCAGCAGCGACGACTGGAACCAGCCGCGGTATTGGTCGGTGCCTTCCAGATACATGTCCGCCGGCCAGGTCAGGTCAGGCCGCTGCGCCAGCACGGCTTCGTGACTGGAGCCCGAGTCGAACCAGACATCCAGGATGTCGTGCTCGCGCTCAAACGTCTGGCCACCGCACGCGTCACACGCGAATCCGTCGGGCAGGAAGGCCTCGATGGGCTGGTCGTACCACGCATCGGCGTTGTCGCGCTCAAACACCGTGGCCGCGCGTTCCACGAGCGCTGTGGTCAGGCGCGATCGGCCGCAGCCCACACAGGTCATGGCTGGGATCGGCACGCCCCATGCACGCTGCCGCGAGATGCACCAGTCAGGGCGCGACGCGAACATGCCGGTCATCCGCTCGCGGCCCCACGCGGGAATCCACTTCGTATGGTCGGATGCCGCCGTCGCGTCCGCCCGCAGATCGTCCATCCGGATGAACCATTGCGGTGTGGCCAGGAAGATCACCGGCTGGTGGCAGCGCCAGCAGTGCGGATACGAATGTTCGAAGTCGGTCCTGAACCAGAGCCGTCCGCGCTCCTGCAGCGCGGCTTCCACCGCGGGATTCGCTTCAAAGACCTTCAGCCCGCCGACGATGGGCGTGCCGTCTTCAAAACGGCCGTGTGTGCCGACCGGCGTGGTGATTGGCAGGCCGTACCGAGTCCCCGTATTGAAGTCGTCCACTCCGTGCCCCGGAGCGGTGTGAACGGCGCCTGTGCCTTGTTCGAGCGTGACGTATTCGCCGAGCACACCTTGTGAGTCGCGGTCGTACAGGGGATGCCGGAAGGCCACCCCCTCAAGGGCCGTGCCCGCGAATGCGGCGATGGGTGCACCCAACTGCCGGCCGGTGGCGGCGCTGACGCGCTCCGCGAGACCGCGGGCCACGATGACCGCCCGCCCCTCGTACTCAAACGCCCCGTACTCGAGCGACGGGTGAAACGCGACGGCCAGGTTCGCCGGAATGGTCCAGGGCGTCGTCGTCCAGATCAACACGGACACAGAGCGGCCTGCCAGAGCGGGCGCACGCGACACGAGAGTCGTGTCGGCGTTCGACAGAGGGAACTCCGCGTAGATCGACGGGGACCTGTGCGTCTTGTACTCGACTTCCGCTTCCGCAAGGGCGGTGCGGTCGCGCAGACACCAATGGACCGGCTTCTTGCCCTTATAGACCAGTCCGCGTCCAACAAACTTGCCCAACGCCCTGACGATGGCGGCCTGGTAGCCGTAGTTCATCGTCAGATACGGCGCGTCCCAGTCGCCGAAAATGCCGAGCCGCTCGAAGTCCGCGCGTTGCGACGCGACAAACGTCGCTGCGTATTCGCGACACGCGCGCCGGAAATCGCCGACTGAGCCGCCCTTGGACGCCGGGCCTCTCTCCCTCTCGACATTCAGTTCGATCGGCAGGCCGTGGCAGTCCCACCCGGGCACGTACGGCGCATCCCGCCCGGCCATCGTCTGCGACTTCACAATGAAGTCCTTCAGGATCTTGTTGAGTGCGTGGCCGATGTGAATCTGCCCATTCGCGTACGGCGGGCCATCGTGCAGTACGAACTTGGGCGCGCCTGCCCGACGGCTGCGGATGCCGGCGTAGAGATTCATCCCGGCCCAACGTGCCAGCGTGGCCGGCTCGGCGGTCGGCAGGTTCGCCTTCATCGGGAAGTCGGTCCGGGGGAGGTTGAGCGTGTCTTTCCAGTCGCGCATTGGGTGGTGTAAACCCTTATTCTATAATCAGTTCAGTGGCAGAGACCGAGGCCGTCTTTTTCGACGTGGACTTTACGCTGATCCGGCCCGGTCCCAGGTTCCTTGGCGCCGGGTATGCGGGTACATGTGTTCGGCATGGCGTTGAGGTGGATCCGTCCGCGTTTGAGACGGCCGTGGCGGGCGCCGCCGCCATGCTCGACTCAGCCGATCAGCTCTACCATGACGCGCTCTTCACCAGGTACACCGCTCGGATTATCGAACTCATGGGAGGCAGCGGCCCCGGTGTAGAGATCGCCGCCCGCGAGATTTACGACGACTGGGCCCAGCATCACCACTTCGAGATGTACGACGACGTGCCGGCGGCGCTGACGGCGCTGCACGCGCGGGGCCTGAAGCTGGGTTTGATTTCGAATTCCCATCGCTGCCTGACATCGTTCCAGACCCACTTTGCAATCGAAGGGTTGATGTCGGTGACGGTGTCATCTGCGGAATTCGGCCACATGAAACCGGACCCACGCATCTTTCAGGAAGCGTTGGATCGGATGCAGGTGTCCGCGTCGCGAGCCGTGATGGTGGGCGACAGCCTGGCCCACGACGTCCACGGCGCGCGCCAGGCCGGCATGCGCGCGGTTCTGCTCGACCGCGGCCAGCGAGTCACGCTCGCCGATCCAACCATCCCCGTCATCCGGTCCCTCGCCGAACTGGCGGGAGTGCTCTAGAGTCCAGGGTCCAGGGTCCAGAGTCCCCATTGTTCGGAGGTCCCGGGCTTCAGCCCGGGACGCGCGGCACGGGCTGAAGCCCGTGCCCTCCGGATACGCCCTATCCCGGCGGCCACGCGAGGGTGCGGCCGCCCAACAAATGAAGGTGAATGTGAAAGACCGTCTGCCCGGCCTGGGCGTTGCAGTTGAACACCGTCCGGTAGCCGCCCTCGGCATACCCGCGCTCTGCGGCGATGGCCGCCGCACGGCGAATCATTGACCCGACCAACGCATCGTGCGACGGATCGACCTCGTTGAGCGTCGGCACGTGCACGCGAGGCACGATGAGCACGTGCATCGGCGCCTGGGGATGGATGTCATCGAAGGCGACAAGTTCGGCATCTTCGTACACACGCGACCCAGGAATTTCGCCGGCAATGATGCGGCAGAACAGGCAGGACATGGCAGAAATTATAGGCCCGGTCGGGCGGGCGGCCCTGGCACGTGCGCCTCGATGACCCGTGCGATCCCCTGAAGGTCCGCATGGCGTTCAATG
This sequence comes from Acidobacteriota bacterium, assembly GCA_009694745.1. Classification (GTDB taxonomy): domain Bacteria; phylum Acidobacteriota; class Vicinamibacteria; order Vicinamibacterales; family SCN-69-37; genus SYFT01. Next base: position 15,123 of record SHUF01000005.1, on the reverse strand, counting down.
CCGGCAAACCCGGCCGCCTCGAGGAGGCCTGCGATGTTGTCTGCCTGTCCGATGCCGATTTCCATGATCAGGACTCCGCCGGCGGCCAGGCCCCGCCGCGCTTCGGGAATCAAATGCCGAATCACTTCAAGCCCATCGTCGCCGCCGAAGAGGGCGGTCGCGGGCTCGTGGTCTGCGACGTCCGGCTGCAGTGAGAATCTGTCTTGCGCCGGCACGTAGGGGGGGTTGGAGACGATCAGGTCAACCGGCAGCGCGACATCTGCGAGCAGGCTGCCACAGTGAAAGTGCACCGCGCCTGCGCCCAGATGCGTCGCGTTGTCGCGAGCTACGGCTAACGCGTCAGCAGAAATGTCGGTGGCGTGCACGACTGCGGACGTGGCTTCCAGCGCGAGTGTGATGGCAATGCAACCGCTGCCGGTGCCGACGTCAACAATGCGCGCGGCAGCACAGGCGCGCTGAGCATCATGTGGTGACGTGGGGCGTCGAGCGAGCCATGCCAGGGCCGCGTCCACGAGGCCCTCTGTCTCAGGGCGAGGGATGAGCGTGTGGTGGGTGACGCGAAAGACGCGTCCATAAAATTCCTTTTCGCCCAGGAGGTACGCGACCGGCTCATAGCGCGCCCGACGTGCGACCAGAGCGTCGAGTGTGGCCGCAAAGGCTGCGGGTGCGTTAGTGGATGACCGCGCCAGCCAGTCTTCCAGGCTCCACCCAAGAATGGCGCGGGCAAGCACTCCGACATCGCGCCTCGCTTCGTCGCGGGAAAACCCGGCCGCGCACAGGCGCGCCACCGCCGCGTTCACGACCGACGCCACCGCGGTCATTGCATCGATCCTGGTTCCTCGGTGGCTTGTTTGAGTTTTTCGGCCTGCACATGGGCGTTCATCTGCTCGATCAATTCGTTCAGATCGCCGTCAAGCGCGTACTGCAACTGATGCATCGTGAAGTTGATGCGGTGGTCCGTGATGCGGTTTTCCTTAAAGTTGTAGGTGCGGATCTTTTCGGATCGCTCGCCCGTGCCGACCTGGCCGCGGCGTTCCTTCGCGATGGCGTCCTGCTGCTTGCGCAACTCCATCTCGTACAGCCGCGAGCGAAGCACCTTCATGGCCTTCTGCCGGTTCTTGATCTGCGATTTTTCATCCTGCTGCGAGACCACCACGCCGGTGGGCAGGTGCGTAATGCGCACGGCGGAGTAGGTGGTGTTGACGCTCTGGCCACCTGGGCCGCTCGAACAGAAGGTGTCGATCCTGAGGTCCTTCGCTTCGATCTGGACGTCCACTTCCTCGGCTTCAGGCAACACGGCGACCGTGGCCGTCGAGGTATGAATGCGCCCGCTGGCCTCGGTCGTGGGGACGCGCTGCACCCGGTGGACGCCGCTCTCATGTTTGAGCATGCCGTAGACGCCCCGCCCTTCCACCGACGCCACCACTTCCTTCAGGCCGCCGATGCCGTTTTCACTTATCGAGTGGACATCGATCTTCCAGCCCTGCCGTTCGGCATAACGCGAATACATGCGGTACAGGTCGCCGGCAAACAGGGCCGCCTCGTCACCGCCTGTGCCCGCGCGCAACTCGAGCACCACGTTGCGGTCGTCATTGGGGTCGCGTGGGACCAGCAGCAGTTTGAGTTTTCCTTCGAGCGTTTCGATGCGCGTCTCGAGCCCGGGAATCTCTTCCTTGGCCAGCGCAACCATCTCCGCATCGTCACTGTCGGCCAGTTCTCGGTTTTCCGCCAATTGGCGATCGAGCGAGCGCCACAACTGGAAGCCCTCGACCACGGGCTGAAGGTCCACCAGAGCTTTGGTATGCGTGCGATAGGTGGCCTGCTCTGCCTGGATGGCCGGGTCGCTGACCATGCGCATCAGCTCTTCGTACCGCGCTTCCATCGACTTGAGTTTTTCACTGACTTGCGGAGTCATAGGTTTCCATCATCCGCCGGAAACAGGCGGGAGAAATGCGACATCGTCGCCGTCTGCAACCGGCTGGGACATTCGCGAAAAATTGGTGTTGATTGCGCACGACACCGCGCGCTCGAATGGAGCCAGCGCCGGTGCCGTGACACACAGGGCACGCCACACCGTAGCGGCCGTCGCCGGGGTGGGCACCTCCACCGTCAGGCTTTCGGCCCCGGCCAGTTCGCGCAGCCGTGCGAAGAGGCGGACGGTCACGCGCATGCGATCTCCAGCGCCCGCGCCCGGGCCGCGTGATCGTCAGGATTCACGATCGCCCCTTCCACCCAGGCCTCGCCGTCTTCGAAGAACTCATGCTTCCATACCGGCGCGATCTGTTTGATCCGCTCGATGGCGTACCGGCACACTTGAAAGGCCTCCGCGCGATGTGCAGTGGCTGCGACAATGGCCACGCTCGCCTCGCCGATGGCGAGCCGGCCCACGCGATGCGCGATGCCCAGCGCCGCGCCGGGCCATCGATCCGCGGCTTCCACCTGAATCTGCGCAAAAACCTTGAGAGCGAGCGCGTCGAAGGCCTCGTACTCCAGATATCTGACCGCGCGGCCTTGATGAGTGGCACGAACCACGCCCAGGAAAGACGCCAGAGCGCCGCAGCCTTCACCACGTGTGCGGACGGACGCCTCCACCTCAGCGGTGAGGGCATCAACCGACAACGGGGCGCGGGTGACCGCCAGCATCAAACCAGTATAGTTTGCTCCTTCAGTGCTTCACGCCTTGTGTGTTCACTAGCCCCGGCACGCGGCTTCGACGTCGGCCACGGTCTTCGGAATAGGCTGGCCGAGCACCCGGTGGCCACCCTCGGTCACCAGTACGTCGTCTTCGATGCGATAGCCCCTAGCGTCGCGGAACTTTTCGACTTCGGCGAAGTTGATGAACGCGGCGTGTGTGCCGTCGGCCTTCCACTGATCGATGAGCGCGGGAATGAAATAGAGACCGGGCTCCACGGTGATCACAAACCCCGGCTCGACCTCACGAGCGAGCCGGAGGTAACCCAGGCCGAACTGCGTGCTGCGCTCGAGGCCGTCGCGGTATCCCACCAGGCGTTCCTCGAGATTCTCCATGTCGTGCACGTCCATGCCGAGCATGTGACCGAGGCCGTGGGGAAAGAACAGGGCATGGGCGCCGGCGGCCACGGCCTCGTCCACGTCACCCTTCATGAGGCCGGCGGCCTTGAGGTCGGTGGCAAACGAGCGAGCGGCCAGCAGGTGCACGTCCAGGTAACGCACGCCGGGCTTGACGGCGTCGATCGCGGCCGATTGCGCACGCAGCACCATTTCGTAGATGAGCTTCTGCTGGGCCGTGAACGTGCCGCCTACGGGGATCGTGCGCGTGATGTCGCTCGCGTTGTAGTGCGAAGTCTCGGCGCCTGAATCGAGAATCATCACGTCGCCAGCCTGCATCTGGTTGCGGTAGAACGGATTGTGCAGCGTTTCGCCGTGCACCGAGCAAATCGGCGGGAAAGAGAACCGCCCGCCATGCGCGAGCGCGACCCCTGAGATTTCGCCGACCACCTCGTACTCGTATTTGCCCGGGCGCGCCGTGCGCATGGCGGCGGCGTACATTTCCTTCGAGATGTTCACGGCCGCGTCAAGGTCGGCCACTTCCTCGGCGGTCTTGTAGCTGCGCTGCGCGATGACGCCCTGGTGAAAGACCTCGGACCGATAGGCGCGCGTCATTGTGCCGTGCAGGCCCAGTAATGCCGACAGCTTTTCACTGTGCTCGGCGCGATATGGCGCCAGAAAATGCACCCGGCGTCCCTGGCGAACGGCTTCAGCCAGGCGCTCCGCGAGCGCACTCGCGGGTGCGTGAGTAGCGATGCCCGCCGGTGCGCAGCGGTCCGCGAGCGTCGGCAGTGGTCCTGACCACACAACGTCGACAATCGTCTGGTCGTCGCCAAACAGCGTCTCGGTGTCCTGATCGATGTCGATGAGTGCCGCGACGCCCGGCTGGTCCACCGCCCAGAAATAGAGGAACGTGCTGTCCTGACGGAAGGGGTAGATGTTGGCGGTGTAGTTCATCCCGACTTCCTCGTTGCCGAGGAAGAGCAGGAGACCGGAGCCGACGTCTTTTTTCAGGCGGTTGCGGCGCGTGCGGTAGGTGTCGGGTGTGAACATGCGGCTATTGTCCCAGATTCCAGAAGTGGTGGAGCGGCCCGTGTCCGTGGCCCAGGCCGGGCGCGTTCCGGATGGCGCCGGTGACATACGCCTTCGCGCGTCGCGCGGCCTCTTCGGGGTTGGCCCCAAGCGCCAGCCCAGCGGCCAACGCTGATGAAAAGGTGCAACCGGTGCCGTGGGTATGCGGCGTGTCGAGGCGTTCGGCGTCCAGTTCAATCACGCGCGAACCGTCGTGCCAGACGTCCACCGCGCGGCCCGTCATGTGCCCGCCTTTGACCACTGCCACGCGGGCGCCGAGACCGACGAGACGCGCCGCGGCTTCACGCTGGTCGGCGATGCTGGTGATGGTCAGGCCCGTCAGCACTTCCGCCTCGGGAACGTTGGGCGTGACCACGGTGGTCAGTGGAATCAGCCGGGTGCGCAAGGCGTCGACGGCTGACGCCTCAAGCAGGTGGTCGCCGCCCTTGGCGACCATCACCGGGTCGAGCACCACGAGGGGCAGGCCGAACCGGGTCAATGCGTCAGCCACCGCTTCGATGATCGCGGTGTTCGCCAGCATGCCAATTTTGGTCGCAGCCGGAGCCAGGTCCGACCATACGGCCTCAATTTGCGCGACCACGAGCGCCGGGTCGAGCGCGTGGACCGCAGTCACGCCCCGCGTGTTCTGGGCCGTGATCGCCGTGATGGCCGACAGGCCATACACGCCAAATGCGGCAAAGGTCTTGAGGTCGGCCTGGATGCCGGCGCCGCCGCCGGAGTCACTGCCCGCGATTGTCAGTGCGGTGCGCATTCGTTAGAATCCAACTGCCATGTCTGTGAACATTGTCCGCGGGTCCCTTCTCGATGTGTCGCTAGGCGCCTCCGCGTCGGCTTCGTTTGTGCCTGTAGCCCGCGCGGCGGCTGTGGTCTTTGCCGTGGCGCTGACCGCGCTTGCTGCCCAGTTTACGGTGGTCGTGCCGTTTACGGCGGTGCCGTTCACATTCACGCCCTTGGTGGTCATGCTGGTGGGCGCCGCGCTGGGATCGCGTCTGGGCGCCGCCTCGCAGGTGGCCTACCTGGCGGCCGGGTTGGCCGGCCTTCAGGTGTTTGCACCATCCGTCATTCTCCCGCCGGGCGCCGCGCGGCTGCTTGGTCCCACCGGGGGCTACCTGCTGGCATATCCGTTGGCGGCGTTTGTGGTCGGCCGGCTGGCCGAGCGCGGTTGGGACCGCACGTTCCGTTCGTCGGTCACAGCGATGCTGGCCGGGCTTGCCGTGATTTACGCCGGGGGCCTCACCTGGATGGTGGCGTACACGGGATCATTCCAGGCCGCATTCACTCAGGGCGTTCTGCCGTTTGTGCTGGCCGACGTGATGAAGGCGGTCATGGCCGCGCTTCTGCTTCCGCAAGCCTGGCGCTTCCTGTCGTCAGACAAAGCGTAGCGTCGGACCCGCCTCCGCCAAGGCTACGGCGGGGCAAGCCCTGGACCCTGGACTATCTGACATATCCCAAACTCCGCATCCGCTCGATCATTTCCTGATTGAGTGGCTTGCCCGTGCGCGCCTGCGCGGGGGCGCGGCGCTTGCCATAGGTCGAGACCACGCGCGCCGGGTAACGGCTGGTGAAGCCTTCGGAGAAGAGTTCCCGTGCGGCTGCGCCTGCCAGGTCGGATGCACTCGGCACCCCGAGTAAGGTCAGCACCGTTGGCGCCACGGCGGTGGGCGCCAGGTCGGTGAGTGTGGCTTGTGATGCAAACGATCCGCTCATCGCCAACAAGCCCGCAGCGGCGTGTTGCACTCGTCCCGGTTGAAGGATGAGGACCACCTGCCGATTGGCGTCTGGAACCAGCGCGAGCCACCGAGCCAGGGCCGCATCAAGAAACGAATAGTAGGCTTCGAGGCCGCGTACGCGGTCGGCGGTGGCCGAGGTGGCCATCGGCGAGTTGTCCGCGCCTTGCAGGAGGGCGTATTGCGCGATATCCAGGCCCGGCAGATAGACCGTCCGCAGATCGAGTGGCCCAAGAGCCGCGTCGGCACCGAGGTCGAGCACCGTGGCGTCGAGTTCGGCGGATCGCTTCAGCACGTCGGTGATCTGATCGGGCTGCCCGTCAGGCCATGTGTGCGCGGTCGCGGCCGCCACACGCGCGCGGCGCGCCTCGATGCCGGCGACGAGTGGTGCGTGGAGTGTCTCGGGCGCGATCTCTCCGGCAGAGGCGCCGCCTTGCTCCAGGCGCAGGATGGCGCGATCCGACAGCACAATCCCCTGACCAGGACCCGCCGGCCATGTCGCCCACCAGTGCACGACAGCCGTGCGCAGCCCGGCGGCTGCCGCCACTTCCCAGAACGCCGGGAGCACACGCTCATCGCCCGACGCGATCGTCGGGCCCGTGAGTCGCAACAGATCCGTCGCTGCAGTGAGTAGCGAGAGCCCTGGCGATTCCGGCCGCAACCGTCCTTCCACGCCCGCCAGCTGGCGCGCCTGCAGGGCGTGAATGCCGTGTCGCTCAGGCGTCTGCGCCGTCGCGATCGTCGTCCACACACGAGCCGGGTCGCGATTGGTGTCGTTGAGGAGCGTGGCTCGTGCCTGCGCGGTCAGCGCCCCAAGTGTAGGAAGGGCCCCGCCCGTGGTGAGGCGGGTGAGTGTGGGAATGTCCACACCGTCAATCGCGATCACCACCCCCCGCGCGCCTGTGGGCACCACGGCCAGCGGGGGGGCGACTGGCTCGGGCGCGGTTCTCGCGGTCATCGCCAGCAGGGACACCGCGCCGACGAGCGCGACGGCGCCAACGGGCAACAGCACCCGCCACGACGACAGCGGCGACCCATGTTCCATCGATCGAGCGAGTCCGAAGCGCACGAGTGTGGCCAACACCGTCACGGTTACGGCATGGCCAACAAGTACGCTGATCGTCACGGCGATCGCCATCACCAGCACCTGCGCGGGCACGCTGGCGAGCGGTCCCATCGGCGCGGTGGTGGTCCGCCACCACAGAGTGAGATACACGAGGCAGGCGGCGGCCACGGCCAGGCCGGCCACCGTGGCTGCGCGGCGAGCGCGTGGCGCGAAGTTCGCGTCTGACGCGGCGCCGCGGGCGAGCGCTACGCCGGCTAGAATCGCGACGAACGCGAGTACCGCAGACCCCGCGCCAAAGAGCACCGCGAGATACCCGGCCAGCACCACCGCGTCGGTCACGCTGGTGACGAGACCCGGCAGCCTGGCAGACAGGCCCACGGCCGCCGCCGGACCCAGCAGCACGCCCGCCAGCGCGCCAATGCGCAGGCTTGCCCCGAGCGCCAGCGACCATCCGCGGCCGCGCGTGGCAGCCCGGCCGAGCACAAACCGATCGACGCGTGCGTCCAGATATCCGAGCGCGCGCAACTGTTCGCGGAGGTCGTCCACGCGCGCGGGAGGCTTCGGCTCGTGTTCCACTCTAGAGTCTCCGCGCGGCGACGAAGTCGGCCAACTCACCGAGCCTGGCCGCGCGCTGGCCAAACGGCGCCAAGGCCAGGGTGGCGGTGCGACAGAGTTCGTGCGCCAACTCGCGCGCCCCGTCCACGCCACTGAAGGAGACGAACGTGGTCTTGCGCGCATCGTGCCGCACGGCCTTGCCGGTTTCCTCCGGCGTGCCGATGACGTCGAGCAGGTCGTCCACCACTTGAAACGCGAGCCCGAGGTTCTTCGCGTAGGCGGTCAACGCGGCGACATCGGCGGCTGACCCCCCTGCGGTCAGAGCGCCCGCGGTGGCGGCCGCGCTGAACAGCACGCCGGTCTTGCGCCGGTGGATGCGCTCAAGCGTCTCGAAGTTCAGGGTGGCGTCTGTGGCCAACACGTCCTCGGCCTGTCCTTCCACGAGTCCATCCAGGCCGACGGCATCGGCGCACAATGTCGTCAGGCGCGCGGCCAGCGGCGCGTCATAGCTGCGAGCCAGATGCCGATAGGCCTCGTTCAACAGGCCGAAGGCCGCAAGCACCGCGATGGCCTCGCCGTACACGGTATGCACGGTGGGACGGCCACGCCGCAGCGGCGCGTCATCCATACACGGCAGATCATCCAGGATGAGAGACGACGCGTGGATCGCTTCGATCGCGCACGCGGCCGGGAGCGCGCGCGAAGGATGACCGCACAGATCCGCCGCCAGCAGCACCACGACGGCGCGCACGCGCTTGGAGGGCGCGAGCAGTGTGTACCGCATTGCGTCGGTGACCTGGGATGCGAACGGCGCAGACGTCCCTGGCGCCGGCACCATGAGATCCAGGGCCCGCGCGATGGCGTCCTGGGATTCGGTGAAAAACGCGGGCAGCGATCGCATCGGCACGTCAGCGTGTGAAGACCAGCAGGTACTGATAGCGCAGGAACGTATGGTGTGCATGCAGCCGGAGGCCGGCGAGCTGCGCATCGCGAATGATGGCCTCTGGTTCGAGCCGCTCTTCCATGGCCGGTCCCGGGCCGTACACATCCTTCCGGAAGTCCACGATGCCGAGCCGCCCGTTGGGCGCCAGTGCTTCCGCGAGGTGCTTCAGCATCGAAACGGGGGTCTCAATCTGGGGATACGTGTCAACGATCAGCACCGCATCAAGGTTGTTGGGCAACCGTGGGTCAACCGCCGTGCCCTGAACCGTCTCGACATTGCGCAGGCCCTCGCGCTCCACGCGCCGGGTGATGGAATCAATCATCTGCCGCTGGATGTCTTCGGCGAACACACGTCCATTGGGGCCTACCCTGCGGGCCAGCCGCACGGTGAACCAGCCACCGCCGGCGCCCACATCGGCCACACGGGCGCCATCAGCGATGCCGAGTTCGTCCATGATGCGATCGGGCTCCTGCCACTCATCGCGATCGGGGCCTTCAAGTTCGCCCAGTTTCTCTGGTGGAAAGAGGCGGCCGTGGGGTGCTCGCTGCTGCTGGCCGGACGTGGCGGTGGCCCACGCACTCAGCGCGCCGGCCACAACGACCATCGTCACTCCACCGCGAACGCGGGCCAGCATGCGTCAATCCTATACCGCTCCAGCAGCAGGTTTATACTCTGGGGATGGCGTCGAAGTTCTTTGAGAGCATGGTGGAGTTAATCACGCGCACAGCCACGGACCTGCCGCCGGATGTGCGTCAGGCCATGCGCCATGCGATGGGCCAGGAGCCTGAAGGCACACGCGGCGCCCAGGCGTTGGCGGTGATTGCCGAGAATATCGATCAGGCGGCCGCGTGCGAGGGCCCCATCTGCCAGGACACGGGATGGGCGACCTTCGAGGTGCACACCCCGGTGGGCGTCAATCAGATGTGGGTGCGCGCGCAGATTCGTGACGCGGTCGCCGAGGCCACGAGGCGCGGCAAGCTGCGCTCGAACTCCGTGGACTCGATCACGGGCGAGAACAGCGGCAACAATCTCGGGCCCGGCACTCCTGTGATCCACTTCGACCAGTGGGAACGCGACGACATCGAAGTCAGGCTGCTCCTCAAGGGGGGCGGTTGTGAAAACGTCAACGCCCAATACGCGCTCCCGGCTGAACTCGATCATCTGGGCTGCGCCGATCGATCGCTGGAAGGCGTACGCAAGTGCATCCTGCACGCCATCTGGAAGGCCCAGGGCAAAGGTTGCAGCCCGGGTGCGGTCGGCGTGTGTGTCGGCGGCGATCGCACGGCCGGTTACCAGCATGCGAAAGATCAACTCTTCAGGACGCTCGACGATGTGAATCCCGATGCGCGGTTGGCCGACATCGAGGCGCAGGTGATGGCCACGATCAATAGCATCGGTGTGGGCACGATGGGCTTCGGCGGCTCGGTGTCGCTCATCGGATGCAAGATCGGCGCAATCAATCGTCTGCCCGCGAGTTTCTTCGTGTCAGTGGCGTATGACTGCTGGGCGTTCCGGCGCCTTGGCGTCCACGTTGACGCGACCACCGGCGACATCACGCGATGGCTCTACCGTGATCCGTCTGTTGCAGGTGCGCCGATGCTGCCGGCAGGTTCAGCGGGCGGATTCCCACGAACGGGCCGCGAAGTGGTGTTGCAGGCGCCGATCGACGAGGCCACGATCCGCAGCCTGAAAGTGGGCGACGTGGTGCTGGTTTCGGGCCGTGTCTACACCGGTCGTGATGCGGTGCACTCGCGCCTGATGAAAGAGGCACCTCCGGTGGATTTGCGCGGAGGCGTGCTCTATCACTGCGGGCCGGTGGTCAAGAAAGAGGGCGACGCCTGGACGGTGACTGCCGCCGGACCGACCACGAGCATGCGCGAAGAGCCGTATCAAGCCGACATCATCGGCCGCTACGGCGTGCGCGCCGTGATGGGCAAGGGCGGAATGGGCGCCAAGACACTGGCCGGACTCAAGGAACATGGCGCCGTGTACCTCAACGCGATTGGCGGCGCCGCGCAGTTCTACGCCCACTGCATCACCGGTGTAGACGATGTGTCGTGGCTGGAACTGGGGACGCCAGAGGCGATGTGGCACCTCCAGACCCACGAGTTTCCCGCCATTGTGACCATGGACGCGAATGGCAACAGCCTGCATCAGGTGGTGGAGGAAGACTCGGGGCGGCGGCTCAAACTGCTCAAGTGATTGGCCCGCCCCTTCCCGGTATAATGAAAGGATGATCAACGTCACGGAAACGGCAGCCACCAAGATTTCGGAGTTGCTCGTCGAAGAAGGCCGGCTGGGGGCCGGCCTGCGGGTGTTTGTGCAGGGCGGCGGGTGTTCAGGGTTTCAGTACGGCCTGATGATCGATGAAGGCGATGGCAACGCGGACGCGGACCAGGTGTTTGAGGTCAACGGCGTGAAGTTGCTCGTCGATCCGATCAGTCTGCGGTACCTGAGCGGCGCCGAAGTCGACTTCGTCGACAACAACATGGGAGGCGGATTCACCATCAAGAATCCCAACGCCAAGTCCACCTGCGGTTGCGGTTCGTCCTTCAGCGCCTGAGCGGCGGTGTCCGCGCGTATGCAGTCGGCCTCCGAGTTCATCGAGCAGCGGCGGCCTGCCGGTGGCCGGCGCTCAGGCAAACGCGACTTCATCGTGCAGGTCTTTCTGCGGCAGGAAGGCCACCTGGCGGCCGACGAGCTCGTCGATCTCATTCGCGCCGAAGACGCGCGCATCAGCCGCGCCACGATCTACCGCACGCTTCAGTGGATGGTGGACGCCGGCATCGCGCGCAAAGTGGACTTTGGCGAGGGGCGCTACCGGTTCGAACATTCGTATCGCCATCCCCGGCATTTCCATCTCATCTGCAAGACCTGCAATCAGTCCTACGAATTCCTCAGTTTCGATATTGAGGCGCTGGTGGAGGAAGTGGCCGAGGCGCGCAACTTCGCCGCGCGCCAGAGCGTGCTGCAGATCTATGGGACCTGCGTGAACTGTCAGAGTGGACGGAAGGCCGAGCGCGTGACCGCGCCCACCGAGGCCCTGTTTGCCCGCGACGCCCTGCGTATTGCCATTGCCACTGAGCGAAGTGGTCTGGAGTTTTATACGCGGGCAGCCGCGTTGACCGGCGACGCGCGCGGACGCCGCGTGTTTCGCAAGCTGGCGAACGAAGAGAAGGAACACCTGGGCAAACTCGAAGCGCGTTACCGCGAGCTGCTGGCCGAGGACCCGACGCTTGAAGCGCACCCGACGTTCCTGTTTTTCAAGGGCGCGGCCCATGGCCTGTTTGCCGCGGGTACGGCCGAACTGCGCCAGGGCGCCGACGACGAGCAGGCATTGCTTGTGGGGATCAAGTGTGAACGCGGCTCGCATCAGTTCTTTAAGCGCTACGGCGATCGCTTCGAAGAGTCTGAAGGCAAACGCATCTTCCTGGAATTTGCCGACGAGGAACGCGAACATCTCGATTTGCTGATTCGCGAATACCGTAACCTGGTGGAACGGCAGAAGGCCCGCGTTTCCAGGAAACGGCGGTGAGGCCGGTGCGGGTGACGTGCGGGCCGATGATAGATCTGCACATGCACACGACTGCCTCCGACGGCCGGTCTACGCCGTCGCAGCTCGTGGAAGAGGTGGTGGCCTTGGGCATCACCACCATGGCCGTGACAGACCATGACACCACCGCCGCCTGGGATGAGGTGAGTGCGGCTGCAGCCGCCGCAGGCGTGGCCTGCCTGCCCGGGATCGAGATCACGGCCGTTGATCATGGCCGCGACGTGCACATGCTGGGCTATTGCTTCGACCGCAATTATCCCGAGCTCGTGACGTTCCTCACGACCCAACGTGAAGACCGTGAGCGGCGCCTGCGCGAGATCGGTGACCGTCTCGAGCGTCTCGGCGTTCCGGTGGATCTCGAGGACGCCATGGCCGACGCCGCGCGGAGTGCAGGGCGAGCGATGGGGCGCCCGATGGCCGCAGCCGCGTTGGTCAAGGCTGGGCACGTGGCCAATATCAAAGAGGCGTTCGATCGATATTTGGGCGAAGGCCGGCCGGCCTTCATCGAACGTCAGGGTGCCGAACCGGCGGAGGTGGTGGCCCTTGTCACGCGCGCCGGCGGCGTGACGTCGATGGCCCATCCAGGCAAAACGCAGAAGGACCATCTCATCCCGGCGCTCATCGAGGCGGGACTCCCCGCGATCGAGGTGTATCACCCGGAACATGACACAGCCGACACCGCACGGTACCGACACATGGCTGACACCTTCAATCTGCTGGTGACCGGAGGGTCCGACTACCACGGTGTGGGGAGCGGCCGTTCCCAGGGGCTCGGGCAGTTCCACCTGCCGGCGGCGGATTTTGCCAGGCTGGCCGAACGCACCGGTTGGCCCATTCCCGTCTGATGGCTCAGACGCCGAACACTCCTCTCGTTGAAATTGCCGGCCTTCGAAAACACTACGGAGGGCTGCGGCCGCTGCGCATCAATGCACTGTCGGTGGCGCCGGGTGAACGCGTCACGTTGCGCGGCCTCGACGCCCAGGCGGCCGAGATGCTCGTGCTTCTGGTGACCGGCGCGTCGCTGCCCGATGAAGGGACCGTTCGCATCGCCGGGTGTGACACGCGCGAGATCAGGACCGACACCGAATGGCTCACCTCGCTGGATGTGTTCGGCATGGTCACCGCCCGCGCCGTCTTGCTCGACAGTCTCACGCTGGAATCCAACCTGGCGTTACCGATGACACTGTCGATCGACCCCGTCTCGAGCGAGGTCGGCGCGACGGTGGCGGCGCTAGCCGAAGAAGTGGGGCTTGACGCCGGCGCCTTGTCAGCGCACGTCAACACGCTGTCTGAAGCCGCGCGCGTCCGAGTGCATCTGGCGCGGGCATTGGCGACGAGTCCGCGCATGTTGTTGCTCGAGCATCCGACCGCGACGCTGACGCCGCCGGATGCGGCGGCCTTTGGCCGTCTGGTGGCCACGATCGGCGAGCGGCGCAACCTCGCGTGGCTCGCGCTGACCGAGGACGAGTCGTTTGCCGCTGCCGCCGGCGGGCGCCTGGGCCAGCTCGTGGCCGCGTCAGGCGATGTTCGAGTGCCCGCGAACCGGCGGTGGGGGAGGTTCTGGTGAAGCTCATTCTGTTTGATATCGACGGCACGCTCATTTCATCCGGGCGCGCCGGCGTGCGCGGAATGAATCGATCGTTCGAGCGGCTGTTTGGTGTCACCGGCGCACTCGATGCCGTGCCCGTGGCCGGGCGCACCGACCGCGCGATCGTGACCGAGGCGCTGGTGCGCGCGGGGCAACCGGCGGAAGACGCCGTCGTCCTCCGGCTCCGCGATGCGTATTGCGAGGATCTGCAGGTGGCGCTCGCGGACCCGCAGGCGCACCCTGGCGGCATCCTTCCGGGTGTGTTGCCGCTGCTCGACGCGCTTGACTCACTCGCCGCGCGCGACGAGGTGGCGGTGGGATTGCTGACCGGGAATTTCGCGCGTGGCGCCGCCCTCAAGCTGGGGCACTTCGGTTTGTGGCGGCGATTTGCGTTCGGAGCGTTTGGCGACCACCACGCGGAACGGCGCGCGCTGGTGCCGGTGGCGGTGGAGGCCGCGGCCGCCGCAGGGCATCCACGCTTCGAGCCGGCCGATATCGTGGTCATCGGCGATACGCCGCTCGATGTGGATTGCGCACACGCCTACGGCGCGAGGGCAGTGGCGGTGGCCACCGGGGTCTTTTCGTATGAGGAATTGGCCGCGACCGCGCCCGCACATACCGTGCACACACTCGAGGCCCTGACGGTCGAGGCGTTGATCGACTAGAGCGCGTTCGGAGGTCCCGGGCTTGAGCCCGGGACGAGTTGGCGGAAGCTCGTGGGAGTCGAACCCACCCTTCCCGCCGGAGGCGGGGAGCGGCCGGTTTTGAAGACCGGGAGGGCCACCGGGCCCCGGGAGCTTCCCCCGGGGTTTTTCTATCAACGGCCAGGGACGATCCGGCTCCGAGCCTGGGCCCGGAGCCGCAGGTAACTATTCGTCGAGCAGACGGACTTCGCCCGCGCGCGGCCCCTTGGGTGAATCCTCGATGGTGAATTCCACCCGCTGGCTTTCGCGCAGCAGTTCGAACACCGCGCCACGGATGGCGGACCGGTGGAAAAAGTGCTCCACGCCCGCTTCGTCGCGAATGAAACCAAAACCTTTATCGATCAACAAACGTGCAATCGTGCCATTCGGCATGACTGTTCCTCCGAGGGGTGTGGAAAGACACCCCAAACAAACTTTCGTGAAGTGAATCGGGTTCAGTCTAGGCATGGGATTGCCGATTAGTCAATTGGCCAATTGCCTCATTACGCGCCTCGACGCTATAATGGAGAACTTAAGTGTGGGCCTGTGGCGCAGCTGGGAGCGCGCCTGGATGGCATTCAGGAGGTCACCGGTTCGATCCCGGTCAGGTCCACCAACTTTCGCTCATAGTTGTCGGCGAAGGTTGCCCACCATAGCGGCGCAGCCGCGGCGGTGGGCTGACACCGTCCCTGAACGAGCTACGGTTGGCAGGCCAACGGCGCACCGGTAGACCTTTCCAGACTAGTGTGATGCGTACGAATTGTTAGTACGTGATTTCGCTGTACGTTCGAATCGACATTCGGTACGGTGTGGCGCATGTTCATGCCCACGCTGTGCGTGGTACTTCCTGCCCCTGATCGAGCGCACTTGCGGGCGCTCGTGGCCAATG
>SHUF01000026.1 GCA_009694745.1 Acidobacteriota bacterium | reverse complement strand
CCGCGGCCTTGAGACCCAGGCCGCGCTACGAGATGCGTGCCCCAATTCCCCAGTTCCTCACTCATGTTGAACGGCCCCTATCAGGCCTTGCAATGCCGGGTGTTGCGCCCGGCGCCGGATCTCGCGAAGATGCCACATGGCCGACAGCCTCGAAATCCGGCGGCGCGACCGCGACGATCCGCACCGGCGGGCGTCGCTCGACCGCTTCACGGTGTGCCGGCGCGACGGCGTGCCGTCGGCCGCGGTCTTCGCCAATCCAAACATCACGCCCTACTGCCTCAGCCTGACCGACCGCGAGCTCATTTGCGCGGAGATTCCGCCAGAGTGTTGTCTTGCCAGCGCTCCGTTCTACTATCAAGTGCAGCTGGAGCAAGCGACCCGCCTCTATGCCGTCCCTTGGGACGAGGTCGTGCAGTGGCAGCGCACGGTCGCAGCGCCCGTCGTGCCCAAGGTCCTCGTTTACGGGATCGCCCGCTCCGGCGCGACGCTCGTCGCCTCGATCCTTCGCAAGATTCCTGGGGCCGTCGTCCTCGCCGAGCCCGATGTCCTGGACGACCTCGCCCGTATGGCGCCGGTGCACGATCAGGCCATCCGTCGCGACCTGACGCGAGGGTGCGTCGAGCTCCTCGGTCGGGGCGCCGCGTCGTCACCTCTCTTCGCGCTCAAGTTCCGCGGCACCGGTATTGGCCTCGCGGAAGTGCTGCGCGAGCTTTATCCCGACTCGAGAGCGCTCTTTACGATCCGTGACGCGGCTGACGTCGCAGCGTCGTGCCTTCGCCTCTGGGATCAGGATCGCCTCCGTCGCTTCACCTCGTTTCTCCGCCGACGTCGCGCTGTCGCCCGCGATCGCGCCTGGCTAGCGAGCGAGTCTGCGGAGCTGGATCGCATTCGAGCGCTGCGCGGATGCTCCGTCGATCAGCTGCTCGAGCTGGAGGCAGCGCTTCCGTACGTTCTTGAATGGCTCGCCGCGGTCGAGGAGTACGAGCGCCTGCGCGAGCGCGGACATCCGATCGCGGCCGTCTCGTACGAGAGGCTGTGTGCGGAGCCGAAGGCGACGATCGCGTCCATCTTCGCGCATTGCGCGATCGATGCGTCAGGAGAGATGGCGGCGACGGCGCTCGGTGTCGACTCGCAAGAAGGGACCGAGCTGAGTCGACGTCGCGCCGGCGCCGTGACGCTCGATCACGGGCGGCGGCAGGTCGTTCGAGCGGTCGAAGCGGGACTTGCGCCGCTTGGGGTGCCGTCCGGGGTGCTGGCGGAGTCCAGCCCTAAAACCACAGATCTTTGATGCACTTCCCGTCGCTCGGCGGATCCTCGAATTTGATCAGCCCGTCGAAATGGTCGCGAGCCTTCGCTGACGAAGGCGCCGAACGTCGCCGTCATTTCTTTTGCAGCGCGCCGATCCAGTCGAAGACGACGGTGAGGGTCGACGTGCTGTTTTCGGCCACCGGCACCGCCACAAGGAATCGCTGCAAGTCGCGTGTCGGTTCCACCCAGACTGCGCCTCTGGGCAGCGCCATGAGTGGCCGCGGAGCGCCGACCGTGAAGTCCGCGCCGGCGGCGATATCGACGACCTGCACGGAGCGCAGGTCGGCACTGAGAACGGCCAGTTCCCGGCCGTCCGCATTCCAATGCGCGGAGAAGCTGCCGCTGTCAGTCACTCGATATTTGTTACGCGGCACCGGAAACGCATCGACGTAGAGCTCAAAGCGACCGGACTCGTCCGACAGGTATGAGAGCCAGCGGCCGTCGGGCGAGACCGAGGGGTTCTGTTCATTGAACGGCGTGCGCAAGTATAAGACCGGTTTCTTTCCTTCGACCGGCAGGATCCACAGATCCTGATTCGTCTTCGGGTCGAGTTCCGAGAACACGATCGTCTTACCGTCAGGCGACCATGTCCCGAGGTCCTTGAACTCGGCCGCTGAGACGTAGAGAGCCTCCTCCGGTTGCGCGGCACTTGAGGGTTTGATGAAGAAATTCCTGGCGCCGTTCCGAGTGCTGACGAACGCGATGCGGTCGCCCGTGGGCGACCACCTCGGCATCTGATTAACGCCGAGTGCTGACGTAAAACGCGTGGAGCCGCCTCGACTGACATCGGCCAGCCACAGGTCGGAGGCAATGGGTGACGTGAGGCGCATCACCACGGCCCGTTTCGCATCTGGTGCGATCGAAATCTCCACATACCGGCCCTCCGGCACGGTGAGGGTGCCGAGTTCACGGCCCGATCGGTCGAACCAGACCAGCCGCGTATTGGGAAGCCGGTCGCCAAGGTACGCAAGGGCGCCGGTCGTCGAGACGCTGACGGACCTGCCAGCTGAATATTGCGCGTCCACGGAGCTGGGCCCATCCCCGATGGTCATGGGCTCGCCAGACAGTTGCAGACTCCTGGCATCGAAGCGCTGAGCCACCAGCACGTTCTTACGTGAGAACAAGATATAGCCGGGCTCGGCATAGACCGCAGCCCCTTCGGCAGACGTGACTGCTGTGGGCGCGGACCCATCGGTCGCTCCCACGTACAGATCGAACTTCTGATTCTTTCGAGGCAGGGCGACATACAGGAAGTGCCGGCCATCGGGCAGAAACCATGGGAAACGATGACCGGTCTCGCCCTTGGCGGCATCGAGTGTCGTCACCGCCTTCGAGTCGCCACCGTTGGCGGACACAACGTGGAGCGCGCCGCCGCTCGACGGGGAAAACACGATCGTGTTTCCCGTGCCCCACGAGCCACCTCGGCCGGACTTGGCATCGCACACCACCTCAACCGTGCCGCCCGCCGCCGGCACCTTCTTCAGCTTCTCGTCGCTGAAGAAGCCAATCTGGCGGCTGTCTGGAGACCAGAACGGCAGGTTGCCATTGGCGGTTCCGGCCAGCTCCCGAGCGGCCATAGCGTCGAGCTGTCGCACCCATATTTTCCTCGAGCCGCTCGGGTCGACGGTGGTGAAGGCGATGGACCGTCCGTCGGGGGAGATCGCGGACTCGGCCGCTTCGAAGTACAACTTCGCGCCCTCGGGGCCGAGCACTGACACACGCGTGGGAGGCCGCACGTCAGTCGAACGCAGGGCCGGCACCACAAACAGAAACGCGAGAGCGGTCAACACCGCGCCAAGGATCCCGGCGGCGGCCAGCCATACCGGCGACGCCAGGGCCTTGGGCGCGGCTTTTTCCGCCACCATGGCTTCCGGTTCCCCAAGTTCGAGGCGAGCGTCGTTCATCGAGCTCAGCCGCTTTTTCGGATCCTTCTCAAGGCACCGCTTCAGCAGGCGGCGAAGCGAGGCCGGCAAATTCGCGGGGAGCCTGGTCCAGTCCGGCTCCTCCTTCATGACCGAGGCCATCACCTCGGGGGCTGTTTCGCCGATGAACAACTGCCGGCCCGTGATCATCTCGAACAACACGACACCGAACGCCCAGACATCGGCGCGGCGATCGGCGGCCTTGCCCTTGGCCTGCTCGGGTGACATATACGCCGCCGTGCCCAGGATCATGCCCATCTGTGTGGCGTGGGCAGTCAGCGTCGGCGAGTTGGCGAGATCTCCGGTGCTGGAGCCCGAAGCGCCCGACGGATCCATCGCCTTTGCCAGGCCGAAGTCGAGCACCTTGATCATGCCGTCTGAGCGCACCTTGATGTTCGCGGGCTTCAGATCCCGGTGGATGATGCCGGCTTCGTGCGCCGCCTCGAGGGCATCGGCAATCTGCTTCGCGATGGGCAGCAACTCGGCAACCGCCATCGGCCCGCGCGCGATGTGCGCCGTCAGGTCCTCGCCCTCAACCAGTTCCATGACAAGCGCGTTGGCTTCTATCCCATAGATCGCGGCAATGTTCGGATGGTTGAGCGCGGCTAGCGTCTGCGCTTCGCGCGTGAACCGCGCCAGACGCTCCGGGTCGGCCGCGAACAACTCCGGCAGCACCTTGATCGCCACGTCGCGATTGAGCTTGGTATCCTTCGCGCGATAGACCTCGCCCATGCCGCCCGCGCCGATGGCGTTGAGAATTTCGTATGGACCGAGGCGGGTGCCAGATGACAGTGACATGGTGAGGACAGGTGATTATAGGCGGTCGAGCCCCCGTCGCGCCGAACCGGATTGACGCCTTGCCATATGGCTGACATGGTTTTCCATGTGAAGACAACCCTGACGATCGACGACAGCGCCATGGTGCGCCTGCGGCGACAGTCGGCGCGCACAGGCCGCACGATGTCCGAACTCGTGGAGACTGCGCTGCGCCGGCTCCTGCAATCGAAGCCGGACCAGCTCGGCCTGCAGCCGTTGCCCACATTCAAGAGCGGTGGCGCCCTGGTCGACATCGCCGACCGCGACGCCCTCTATCGGGCAATGGAAGGGCGCTGATGTTCGTGGTCGATACGAATGTGCTGGTGTACGCGGCCGATGAAAGCGCGCCGGAACACAGGGGCTGCTCCCGACATAATCGACCCTCAACTCGTGTTTAACTCATGTTAGCGTCCGGGGATGCGATGTGTCCTCGCGGGTGGATCGGGGTTTCTCGGCCGCGCCCTGTGCGCTGAGCTTGTTGCGCGCGGGCACGAAGTCGTCGTCCTGACTCGGGGTGCGTCGCGCGACGATCGCGGCGTGCGATTTGTGACCTGGCCTGGAGAGGACGCTCCGGGTGCCTGGCAAACTGAGCTCGACGGCGCGGGCGCGATCGTCAATCTTGCCGGATCGGGTATCGCCGACAAGCGGTGGACCGCGGCACGCAAGGCGGACCTGCGCGAGAGTCGCGTGCTTGCGACCCGGGCGCTCGTGGCCGCCCTCCGGAAAGCCGCGAAACGTCCTTCCGTGTTCCTGAGCGGTTCCGCGGTCGGGTTCTACGGCCCGCAGGATGACAATGGGCCGGACCTTGATGAAGCGTCGCCGCCCGGGTCCGATTTTCTGTCGTCGCTGGCCGTCGATTGGGAGGCGGAGGCCCATGCCGCCACCGCGCTGGGTTGCCGGGTCGTCATTCTCCGCACCGGCATCGTGCTTGACCGCAGGGGCGGAGCCCTGGCGAAGATGATTCCGCCGTTCAAGTGTTTCGTGGGCGGCCCGATTGGATCTGGTCGCCAGGTGATGTCGTGGATTCACCTGCGCGACTGGGTGGCGATGGTCGTGTGGTTGCTTGAACATCCCACGGCGGCGGGAGCCTTTAATGGCACCGCGCCCAACCCGTCCACCAATGCCGAATTCTCGAAGGCGTTGGGCGCCGCGCTTGGCCGGCCGAGCTGGCTGCCGGTGCCGGGTTTTGCGCTGAAGATTCTCGTTGGGGAGATGGCCGGACCGGCATTGCTGGCCGGACAGCGCGTGGTCCCGCGCCGCGCCCTGGACGCGGGTTTTTCATTCCAGTACCCGAACATCACCGCCGCAATGGCTGATGCGGTGCGATAATCCCGGCACCCGCGTCCTGCGGGCAGGAGAAGAGACATGACGAATCGTAGGCGTTCGCTGCTGCTTGGTGGTCTCAGTCTTGGTGTGGCCTGTGCCCTGCTATCGGGCGTGAGGCCTGTATCCGTCGAGGCGCAGGCCGGTCTCAACGGCGCGCCCGACCGGCGGCCCAATGAGGGGGCGGGTCCGTTCAACCGGATGGTCATCAGGAACGTGATGATCATTGATGGCACGGGCGCTCCACCCTACGGCCCGATGAACGTCATCGTCTCCGGCAATCGAATTCAAGCGATTCAAGGCGCGGGCACACCAGGCGTGCCGCAGCCGGCAGCGCCGGCGGGTCGTGCGGGTGGCGCGGCCGCCGATCACGTCATCGACGGCACCGGCATGTATCTCATGCCCGGCTTTGTGGACATGCATGTGCATGCGGGCGGCGCGCCGAAAAACGCCGACGCTGAGTATGCCTACAAGTTGTGGCTGGGCCACGGCGTGACCACCGTGCGGGGCGTCGCGTTAGGTGGCAACCAGTGGAGTGCGACCGAGCGCGAAAAGAGTGAAAAGAACACCATCGTGGCGCCGCGCATCTTCAACTATCAGCGGCCGGGCGGCCTCGGGGCCCCGGAATCCGCTCGCGCGTGGGTTCGCGAGAATGCGCACCTGATCGACGGCCTCAAGATCGGCGCGATGGAGCCGGATGTGATGGCCGCCGTCATTGACGAGGCGCACAAGAACGGCCTGGGCACGACCGCCCACCTGCAGCAGGGCGGCGTGGCGCAGATGAACGCCATCGACTCGGCCCGGCTCGGTCTGGACACCGTCACGCACTTCTACGGCCACTTCGAATCGTTGCTCAAGGACACGGTGGTGCAGGACTGGCCTGTGGACATCAATGCAAACGACGAACAGCATCGGTTCGGCCAGGTCGCCCGCATGTGGAACAAGATTCACCCGCAGGGATCGCCCGAGTGGAAGGCGTACCTCGAAGAACAACTGAAGCTTGGCACCACATTCGATCCGACGATGACGATCTACTCGGCCGGGCGCGACGTCATGCGCGCACGCGAGGCCGATTACCACAACAAGTACACGCTGCCGTCGCTGATGGACTACTACCAGCCCAGCCGCGTCAACCACGGCTCGTACTGGTACGACTGGACCACCCACGACGAGATCGCGTGGCGCAACTTCTATCAGGTGTGGTTCCAGTTGATGAACGACTACAAAAAAATGGGCGGGCGCGTGACCACCGGCTCCGACTCGGGCTTCATCTACCAGACGTATGGCTTCGGCTACATCCTCGAACTCGAAATGCTGCAGGAGGCCGGCTTCCATCCCCTTGAGGTCATCCAGGCCGCCACGATGAATGGCGCGCTCACGCTGTCGGAATGGCGCAAGACGCCCGTCGAGTTCGGCGTAGTGAAAACTGGCAAACTCGCGGACCTGATCCTTGTCGATCAGAATCCCCTGCAGAACCTGAAAGTGCTCTACGGCAACGGCGCGGTGCGGCTCAACGACGCTACGGGCAAGCCCGAACGCGTCGGCGGCATCAAATGGACGATCAAAGACGGCATCGTCTATGACGCGAAGGCCCTGATGGCCGACGTGGCCGCGATGGTAGAGAAACAGAAGGCGACAAGAAAGTAGGACGCACGTGGAGTTTCGTTTTGAGGCGGCGGTGCCGGTGCGGCCGTGCCGCATCGTACGTATTCCACGGTAAACGCGCCCTGGGCGGCGCCCGGCGCCTACACCGTTCGTCTGACGGTGGATGGCAAGAGTTACAACCAGCCGCTGACACTGCGCATGGATCCTCGCGTGACGATGTCCGCCGTGGATATGGCGACACTGAACCGGCTCACGCGCGAGATGTACGACGGCGCGGTGGCGGCACGCGCGGCCTATGACAACGCGCGCGGGCTCAGCGCAAAGTTGGGCGCGGCCAGTGGCGAGGGCATCGCCGAGTTCAAGGCGAGGGTTGATGCGCTGGCTCCGCCAACGGCGGCGGGTGGTGGCGGTGGACGCGGCGGCGGTCCCGGGGGCGGCGGCAACACCGCGGCGGCCCAGACGCTGCAGAGTGTGAGCGCCTCCATGCTGGCCGCGGCCATGAGCATGCAGGCCGCGGATGTTCCTGCGTCGGCTCGTGAAATCGCAGCGTGCACAGCGGCCCGGTCCCAGTCCGTGTCAGTCATGGCGCGCTGGAAGATGCTGACCACCGACCTCGCGGCGCTCAACGCGAAGCGGAAAGCCGCGGGACTGCTCGCGGTGACGATGGGCCAATAGACTACGGTCGCGGCCGCACCGGCCGGATGCGGAGTGTCGTTCGCGCCACGCCATCACGAGCGGCGCCTTCTTCAATGGTTTCGATGCGCGAATTGCCATCGTGCAGGTAGTTCACGTGCGCCATCAGGAACGAGAACCCCATGCGCGACACGAGGTCGAGCCAGGCGCCTTGCGCCGTCTCATCGGGCGCCTCGGTCATGCCGCTGTTGAAGGTCACGTTCGGCCACTGGCCCATCGTGGCTCGTGACGCGGGTCCCGTGCGCGTGGCCGGCACCCGTCGTCCACCTCTGGGCTCTCCCGTTTCGAGGTCGGTGTAGTAGATCGCCGCGTCCTGGTAAATCTCCTGACCGAAGACAAAGGGCGAAAAGCCGAACGCCCAGCGCCGATAGCGGTCCTGATGCTCCCGGTTCTTGGCGCGCACCTCCGTGTCCTGCGTGACGTTCCTGGCAATTGCGTCGCGCAATGCGTCGGTCGCGGTACTCAGTTCCGGATACCGCGGATCGCGCACGCCCGACAACTGCGTGTACCAGCCGCGCGACGACCAGTACGATCGGAACTGCGGCGACACGTAGCCTGCGAACTGCTGCACCCACTCATGCGACGGGTAGCCATGGGGATTGAGGTAGATGTCCGGGCGCCACTCGCGCCAGATGCGGCCGCGCACCTGCGATTCAGGCAGCAGCGGGCTGCCGCCGCCCACATCCTGACCGAGCGCACTGTAGCGGCCGGCGTGCAGCATGTGCGTGGGCGTCAACTTCTGCAGTTCATACGCCATCGCCGCGCCGTCGGGATTTTCGACCGGGTGCAGGATGACGTTCACCTTCTTGAGCAGCGCCGTGTACGTCGCATCGGTGGCCAGAAGCTCGGCCAGCTTCAGGATGTGACTGGTGGACGAGACTTCGTTTGCGTGCTGCCGTCCGGTAATGAAGATGGTCGGCTTGAGGGCGGTCATCTTCGTCACCGACACCTGCTCGCTGGTGGTGGGTAGTTGAATCTCCAGCACGGACACATCGCGCCCGCGGTATGACTTGCCCGCACGGTACGCGGTGACCGTGGGATACGCCGATAATTTGCGCACCAGTTCTTCGGCCTCGTCCGGGCCGATGACGTGATCCCAGGTCACAAGCGGCAGGCGCGGCGTTTCGGTGGACGTCCTGATGTCGCCTGGCGCCGACTGGCCCGTGAATACCAACGCCCGCTGCGGCCGCGCGTCCCTCAGCGGAAGCGACACCACAACGCGGCCCACATTCGCGTACGACAACTCGGTTCTGTACAGCCCCGCGGTGTGCAGCACACCCAGCATGTCGACGAGGTCGGCCGCACGAGCCGCCTCGCGGTCGTTTGCGGGCGCCACATCCACCTCGATCTCACGGACGGCCGATGTCGTCACCACCGCGCGAAGCATCTCGGGCTCACCCACATCCACCCGCGCGAGGTCGCGCGTGATGGTCACGGGCTTCTCGGTGCCCTTCTCCTTGTAGGTCACCTCGATGCGCGCCCGGGGAGCGGCGTTGGCCGCGTAGTGCACGCGCGCCGTGCCCGGTTGCCCGCGACGCTCCCCATGCATGATCGGGAATATCTTGCCCGGTGCGCCGAGCCGCGGACGGCCCGGCAGATTGCGCCCAATCGCGTTGTAAAAATCCAGCGTGACGAAATACAGATCCTCGTGCAGCGCCTCAATCGACGACACCTGCTCTTCGTCGATGCCGATGCGATAGTCGGGCTCGCTCATCCACACTTCCACGTCCAGATCGCGGTGGAAGGGCTGCAGGTCCGCGGTGGGTCGGTTATTGGTGAGTTTCATCACGTGTTCATGAATACGCGGCAGCACCTTGCTCTGGTAGAAATCCCAGAAGCGCTCTGGATCGGTGGCAATCCGCTCATCCACCAGCGGCTTGCCATCCACACGCAGGGTCATCCATCCCGTCGTCACCTCCACCCGCGACCAGCCGGGAAACTTGTCGAGATACTCGCGCTCGACGACCTTCGGCGAAAACGCCGCCCGGTGCACGACCACCCCCGAGCGATTGCGCGCTTCCACGTGATACACGTCCGCAGGCGCATCCACCAACTCCATCGTGAACGCCGACGTCGGCAGCCCCAGGTCGCGCTTGAACACCTCGTCGATGGGATACAACTCGTGCAGCCACCGCGTCGGCAGCGTGTAGAACCGGAACTTCTTCGTGAAGTCGGGCACGTGCTCCTTGATCTTCACGTGCACGGCGGTGACGCCCCTGCCTTTGAGCGCAGGCATCACTTCTTCCATCATCCAGGTGAAACCCTGCTTGTAGGCCGACCGCACGTGTATCTGCGGGTCCTTTGCGCCGGCGCCCACCAGCTGCCGCCGCACATCGTCCGCGAGTTGACGACGCATCTCGGGTGACTCACTCAGGCGCACGTCGAGCTCAACGGCCGCGCCGGGAGCGATCTGCGGCAGCGCCTCAGCCAGCTTCTTCCTGAAGTCATCGACCTCCCACGGAATCTCCAGCGTGTCGTCAAAGACCGACACGGCCGACGTGATGGCGTCGCTTTCCACCTTCACGGCGGTGCCGGCCAGCGGTGTCTTCAGCCGCGCTTCAAGGAACTGGTCGAACGCAGGGTTCTTCTCCTCAAAGAAGACCTTCACGCCAAACGTCTCGATCGACTTCTTTGTGTCGTCGGGCCGGTCCGCCAGCGTCTTGACGACATCGTCTATCGCGGCCACGGCGAGGCCCGCCTGCCCGCCGCCTGTGCGCGCGCCGAAGAAGTCCGTCACCGCGGTCTTCATGTGATCGAGCGTGAACGACCCGCGCCGGTTGTCCCACACAAACGGGACCCTGCGGGCCAGGTACATCGCCGCCGCATCCGTGCCCGCGGCGTCCGCACCCGCGACGACGGTGGCGGTGACTGGTCCGAAGGCACGGGGAATCACCTGCACCACCCCTTCGCCTGGGGCCAGACCGTCCAGCCGCGCACGGCCAATCTTGACGAGCGTCTCCACGTGCGCGTTATCGCGGCCGACGAGGATGGGGTTGGTTTCACGGGAGGGGTCGGTCACCTCCGATGCCCTGCGCACGATGGGCACGGCGATCCCGGTGGATTCCAGACCCAGCCGAGCGGCGATGTGCGCGGCTCCTAGGCTCTCGGCTCCGGAACCGATCACGAGGGTGGCATCCACCCGATCGGCGATCAGATCGGGATAACTGTCGGCCAGCCAACCATCGATCGTCAACGCCGACAGCAGATCATACCGGGGACCCGCTGCGGCCGCAGCCGGTTGCGCCGCTGCAGGAGTGGGTCCACCGGTGTCGTCGTCTGGCGGAGTGAGGGCACGAGGATTGAGTCCCGACCGCCGGACGGTGACCGTGCCTGCAACTCCGGCAGGGCTCCACAACTCGATCACTGTGGCCGCCACATTGGCGAAGTTCAGGACGTCGGCCTCGGCCCCCCGCCGATGCGCGAGGTCGAGGTCACCAAGGGCGCGCATGGCGGCCAGCACGTAGGCGGCTCCCACGGACGTGCGGACGACCAGAGACTTGAGTCCCCGGCGATCGCTGTCGATGACAAGCGCGGTGACAGACGCCTGGCTGGCCGGCACACCGCGCGCCTTCAGGTACGCCGCCACCTCCTGTTCCGCCGTTTCGATCCGCGATCCCGCGGCACCCCACAGACGCGGCAAGTAGGCCGCCAACGCCGTGCCCGCAGCCAGCGTGCCCGCATCGTCGCCCCCCACCACCGCGATGCCGTCTGGTCCGCCGAGCGGCGAGGACACAAACGCGACCAGGCCTTGACCGGCGGCGAGGTCCTTGATGGCAATCGCGCCTTTCTCGACGAGCGCCTTCACAAAGGGATTCGTGCGGCCGACAACAATCGGCAGAGCGATTGAGGCAGGCGCCGGCACTTCATTGGCACGCAGCGCGATTGGCAGTGTCAGCGCGGTCGTTTCATATCCCAACCGCGCCGCCAGGTTGGTTGCCACCTGCACGTCGTGGGCAGAAGGATCGGCCGCAAGAATGACTCGGGCGGCCACGCCATCGGCCAGGCCGTCACCATTGGTGTCTTTCAACGCGCCACCGGCGGCGAGGGAAAACACGGCGCGCAACCCTGCCGACGGCCCCGGTGACGGAGCAATCCGCTGTCCGCTGAGGGATCCAGACGCGAGCGAGAGAGCCAGAAGGCCGGACGACACCAGCAACAGTCGAGTACGCATGCGCCGGATTCTATACGGCTTCTTTTCGCCCCACTCGTGAGCGGATTGCCTGCCGGAACTCGCCTCAGCGCCTGAAACTCTGCGCAGCGCCTGACTCCCGCCAGGTGATCTACCCGATCGAATGAAGGCGCGAACCCTGCTGACATCTTCTGGCGCATGGCTGACGGCACCGGTGCCGTGGAGCAACTGACGAAGTCACCGGCATATGACTCGCCGGTCCAGGTGCTGAGGGATTCCCGCGTACTGGCATTGTCTGCGGAGGCCGGGGGTCGTCTTTTCTCTACCTCCTGACGCCCGGCAGCGACGGCAAGGCGGCGCCACTGATTCCCATGTCTTTTCGGCAGGTGGGGAGCGCCGAGGTCTGGCCCGACGGCCGCTGGATCGCGTATCAGTCGCCGGAAGGTGCTCGATTGACGCAGTGCACGTCCGGCCGTTCCCGGAGGCCACCGGCGGGCACTGGCGGGCACTGGCGGGCACTGGCAGATTTCGTCCGGCGACGGGCGGTCGACACCACTACGTGGCGTGGCGGCACAAAGAGGGCACCACGCAAGCGAAGAAGGCCGCGGCGACGCTCAGCACACATACGCCGCCGTGAAGAATCCATCAAGGTCGAGGGCGCCGTCCGGCGGGCCCGGCGTGATCGGCGTATATCAGGTGTGGAGCGGGAGCACCCTCGCGGTGGTGGACCTACCAGCGACGCGTTGTATCCACGCGCATCGGAGCGGCGACGAAGTGCCGTCGGCCGATCTGTGCCACCTCGACAATTCACAGCAGGCAGACGCCTGGCGAGATCAGCGCCGTGAACGCCGGTCAAGACGCTCACGCGCCCCAGCACGGGCGCTCACCGCCGTATGCAGATCGAAGCCACGAATCCGCGCCTGCCAGGGCCGCGGCGCGTCATCGGCCACCCGGTGCCCAACGCGATCGGCGCCGCGATACCGATACCCGCTCCCCAAGCCTTCCCCCATCCAGGGGCGCCGGGGCCTGGGGTGAGGCACCCCGCCCCCCTTGCGCCAGGTGCTACACTTGGCAGCTTCCGGTGATGACCAACGACCAATTTCTGACCACCGAGCAGGTGCTGGACTACATGCAGGTCAACCTGCGTACGGTCTACCGTCTGATCAAAGCCGGTAAGATTCCGGCGGTCAGAGTGGGCCGACAATGGCTGTTTCGTCGAAGCGATATCGACACCTGGCTCGACGTCAGCCGCCAGATGGCCCAGACCACCGACGGAACCACGAGCGGCGACGACCGCCCACGGGTGCTCGTGGTTGAGGATGAACCAACGGTGCGGGAGTTGCTGGCCAAGGCGCTGGCCGGTGCCGACTACGACGTGGATTCGGCCATCGACGGCGCCGCGGCTGTTGAACAGTTGCACGCGCGTGCGTACGACTTGCTGATCACCGACCTGAAGATGCCCGGGATGGACGGCCTGTCGGTCATTCGCGAGGCCCGGCGCACCGCCCCGGACCTGCCGGTCATCATCATTACGGGCTATTCGACTGAAGCCGCGGCCATCGAGGCCATCAATCTCGGCGTGGCCGGCTACATCACCAAGTCCTTCCGCCTGCCCCGCATCCTTGCGGCCACCGCGCGGGCACTCGGCGAGCCGGTACCGGCCACCGAAGCCTGACGCCCGTTTGATTCAACTTTCCGCACTCACGAAACGGTTCGGCGAGCGAGTGCTGCTCGACCGCGTCACGTGGCAGGTCTCCGACGGCGATCGCGTCGGCTTGTGCGGGCCCAATGGCGCCGGCAAGACCACGCTTCTGCGGATGCTCGCCGGGCTCGACGAACCCGACTCGGGCACCATCGTCAGACCCACCGGCCTGACCGTCGGCTACCTGCCGCAGGATGGACTGGCCCACGCAGGCCGGACTCTGGTGGACGAAGTCTCGCAGGCGTTCAAGCCGTTGCTTGACGCGCGCGAGGAACTGACGCGCATCGAACACGCGCTCGCAGAGCCCACCCTTCCGGAGGGCGAACACGAGCGGTTGCTCGAGCGGTATCACGACCTCAGCGAGTTCTTCCGTCGCGAAGAGGGCTACAGCATCGACCTGCGCGTCACGCAGGTGCTTGATGGTCTGGGCTTCGCACGATCGGATGCGAACAAGGCCGTTGAGACGTTCTCAGGCGGCTGGCAGATGCGCATCGCGCTCGCCACGCTCCTGTTGGGCCGGCCGGGGCTCCTGCTGCTCGACGAACCGACGAACCACTTGGATCTGGATGCGCGCAACTGGCTCGAGTCGTACCTGATCGCCTATCCCCACCCGGTCATCCTCGTCTCGCACGACCGGTACTTCCTCGACGCAGTGGTCACCAAAGTCGCCGACCTGTCGCTGCGCACGATTACCGACTATATCGGCACGTATTCGTTCTACCTCACTGAGTACGACGCCCGGATGAATCGCCTGCGCAAGGCGAAGCAGGAGCAGGACGATGAGGTCGCCAGAATGAAGGCGTTCATTGATCGGTTCCGGTACCAGGCGACTAAAGCCGCCCAGGTGCAGAGCCGGATCAAGATGCTCGACAAGATCGAGATCATCGAGGTACCACCTGAGCGGAAACACGTCCACTTCGCGTTCCCCACCTGCCCCAAGAGCGGCCGCATGGTGATGGAGCTGACAGACGTGCGAAAGGCCTACGGCGACCTGGTGGTCTTCGATCGCCTGAACCTGCATATCGAGCGCGGCGATCGTATTGCGCTGGTCGCACCCAACGGCGCGGGCAAGTCCACACTGATGCGAATGCTGTCGGGGGCCGAAGCGCCTACTTCCGGATCATGCCGTGAGGGGCATCAGGTCGTGAAGCAGTACTTCGCCCAGGATGAAGCCACCCGCCTGGACCCGGTGAAGACGGTGTACCAGACACTGGAATCGGATGCGCCGATCAACATGGTGCCGATGATTCGAAATCTCCTCGGCGGGTTCCTCTTCGCCGGCGACGACATTTACAAGAAGGCCGGCGTCCTGTCGGGCGGTGAACGCACGCGACTGGCGGTGGCGCGCATGCTGCTGCGTCCCGCCAATACGCTGCTACTCGACGAACCCACCAACCACCTCGACCTTGACTCAAAAGACGTCCTGCTCGAGGCGCTCGCCGCCTTTGGCGGCACCCTGATCTTCGTGTCTCACGATCGCTACTTTGTGGACCGTCTCGCGACGAAGATCATCGCCGTCGGCAACGGAGGGGTCGAGGTGTACCCGGGCACCTATGCGGAGTACCTGTGGAGCAAGAAACAGCGCCAGGCTGCGGCTGCCGCCCCGAGCCCCAAGCCCGCGACGCCGGCTGCGAACAAGGCGGCTCCGGTGGCCCCGCCGGCGTCATACGAACACAAAAAACGCGCGGACGCCGAGGCCCGGCGACGCAGAAGGGCCGACGATGAGCGACGGAGGAGGGTCAGTGAACTCGAACAGCGTATCGCCGCGCACGAGGGCAAGATCCGTGACATTGAGGCCCAGATGAGCGCGGCGGGCTTTTACGACGACCGGACCGTGGCCGAGGCCGCTGTGGCCCTCCACAAGCAACTCATGTGGGAGGTCGGCGACCTGATGAACCGCTGGGAGACCTTGCAGCAGTCTGACGAGTAGCGTCTTGTCGTTTGACGTTTTTTGTAATTCTCGGCTAATTTTGCTGCTCAACAAGGCGTTCCAGGACAGGCCCTGCAAGCGTTTACGCGCAATTCTGTGTTTTGGATCGGGTGCCAAGGTCGGTACGCCCTTTGCTCGAACCGTCACGTCAGAATCTGAATATGTTGCTGTCTGCCTCGCCACATGTGTCGCCACCCGATGGGTCCGCGCCGAACGGGAAGGCCGGGGAACCGCCCGAAAGCGGGGAGGCGGCGCCGACGGCATGGATGTGCTGCGGACCGCGCGATCGCTCCAGCCCAATACCGCGGTCATTCTGATGACGGCGTTCGGATCGATTCACACGGCGGTTGAGGCGATGAAGATCGGCGCCGTGGACTTTGTGCAGAAGCCGTTCGAAATCGAAGAGATGGAGCTGAAGATCGAAAAGGCGATCGAGCTTCGACATCTCAAACATCAGGTGGAATACCTGCAGCATGCCCAGCAGGATTTTTACAATTTCGACAAGATCGTGGGGGCCAGTGGCGCCCTCCAACAAGTGCTCGGCATCGTCTCGAAGGTTGCGCGGAGCAACTCGACGGTGCTCATCCGCGGAGAAACGGGCACGGGCAAGGAGTTGATCGCCGGCGCCATTCACCACAACTCCCTGCGCGCCAGCAAGGCGTTTGTGAAGGTGAACTGCGCGGCGCTGCAGGAGAACCTGCTCGAATCGGAACTGTTCGGTCACGAAAAGGGCGCGTTTACGAGCGCCGACAAGCAGCGGATTGGCCGGTTCGAACAGGCCGACGGCGGCACGTTGTTCCTGGATGAAATCGGCGACATGAGTCCGAGCACGCAGGCGAAGATCCTGCGCGTGCTGCAGGAGCATGAGTTCGAGCGGCTGGGCGGCACGCGCACCGTAGGCGTGGATGTGCGGATCATCACGGCGACCAACCGCAACCTGTCGCAGATGGTGCAGGATGGGCGATTCCGCGAAGACTTGTTCTATCGCTTGAACGTGGTGTTGGTGGACATGCCTCCGCTGCGCGACCGCAAGGACGATATTCCCGCACTCGTCGAGTTCTTCGTGCGCCACTTCTCGGCAGAACTGAAGAAGAAGGTCGACAGCGTGGCGTCTGAAGCGATGAAAGTGCTGCAACGGCACCACTGGCCCGGCAACATTCGTGAACTGGAGAATGTGGTGGAGCGGGCCGTCCTGCTCACCGATGGCTCGGCGGTGACGCTGAGCGATTTGCAGATTGGCGATCAGGCGGTCACCACATCGCGTGGACAGTCGCTTGTGGTGAACATCCCGGCGACCGGCATCCGTCTCGAGGAAATCGAGCGTCAGGCCGTAGTCGAAGCGCTCAAAATGTCGAACTGGATTCAGAAGGATGCGGCGGACCTGCTCGATATCAGTCCGCGGGTCATGAACTACAAGATCAAGATCCTGAACATCGACATTCCCAGGTCGCGCCGGCACTTGACGGCCCTGGAAGAAGTGTGACGAAGTCTGAGTCAGGACTTGCGCGCGCGCGGGTGTGACGCGCGGTACACCTCCATCAGACGCCCGATGTCGAGATGGGTGTAGCGTTGCGTCGTGCTGAGGCGCTCGTGGCCCAGTAGCTCCTGAATCGCCCTCAGGTCGGCCCCGGCCTGCAGCAGGTGCGTGGCAAACGTGTGCCGCAACGCGTGGGGACTCAGGCCGCCTGGCACCGCCGCCGCCCGCGCGGCCTGACGCACGATGCGATCTACGCTGCGCGTAGTGAGCCGCCCGCCGCGCAGATTCAGGAACATGGCATGGCGTGTCCGCGCGTGCGGGCCCGAGCCACGCGACCGCCGCGAGGTCGTTTCCGGCTTCAGCGCGCGGGCGTCCTGCAGCATGACTTTGAGCGCGTCGGCCGTGGAATGGTTGAACGGCACCAACCGTTCCTTTCCGCCCTTGCCTCGCACCCTGACCACGCGGCCGGGGAGATTCACGTCTTCGATGTCGAGGCCCACCAGTTCACTGAGCCGCAGTCCGGACGCATAGAACAATTCGAGAATCGCGCGGTCACGCCGCCCCGCAGTACGGTCCAGGTCGGGCGTGCCGATCACGCTGTCCACCTGCCCCAGGTCGAGATGTTGTGGCAGTGTCTGCTCCTTGCGCGGCGCCCCAACCATCTGAGTCGGGTCGTCGGGCAGCCGACCCTCGCGTACGAGGTACCGCGCGAACGTGCGCAACGCGGCCAGGCGCCTGGCCGCAGAGGCGCGACTGTTGCCGCGATCGTGCAGCGACTCGAGGAACCCGCGCACACCGTCGGCATCCAGCGCGGTCGCCGGCACGCGGCTCGGCTTTGTCGCAAAGCGCTCGCTGAGAAATTCGAGGAACTGGGTCAGATCGGTTTCGTAGGCGCGCACGGTATGCGGCGAGGCGTTCCGGTTGAACTTCAGGAACTGGAGGAACTCGCGTGTCGCGTCTTTAAGCATCACGCCCATCGCACCCATCAGGAGTGTTCGGTCGTGGCCATCATCCAGGGTTCCAGGTCGGCCAGGGCACGCGCGCTCGTCGCCAGGCTCCGGTCATGCCGGCTCTTTGGCGGCGCGTCGAGCGCGGGGATGATTCCGAAGGTGATGTTGGTCGGGTTGTAGTGGGCCGGATCGGCGTGGGCCACGTAATGGGCCAACGCCCCGATCGCGGTCGTGCGTGGTGGAGCCACAGGGCCCTGGCCCAGTGACAGGCGCGCCGCATTTCTGCCCGCCACAAGACCTGACGCCGCCGACTCAACATACCCTTCCACACCCGACACCTGCCCGGCGAAGAACAAGTCCGGCCGCCGGCGGGTCTGCCACGTGCTCGTCAGCACGGTCGGACCATTGATGTACGTGTTCCTGTGGATCATGCCGAACCGCACAAACTCGGCATATTCGAGTCCCGGAATCATCCCGAACACTCGCCGCTGTTCAGGCCACTTCAACTGTGTCTGGAATCCGACGAGGCTGTAGTGGTCGCCGGCCAGTGTGTCCTGCCGCAGTTGCACTACGGCATACGGCCACCGGCCCGTGCGTGGGTCATCAAGTCCTGCCGGCTTCATCGGGCCAAACCGCAGCGTGTCCACGCCCCGGTGCGCCATCACTTCTATGGGCAGGCACCCTTCGAAAAACTTCGTGTTGTCAAAGTCGTGCGCCTCGGCCTTTTCGGCGGCAACGATGGCCTGATGGAACGCGACGTATTGGTCTTTCGTGAAGGGACAGTTGAGGTAGTCACCTTCGGAAACGACCTCTGAGGTCACCTCAGAGGTCCCTCGTAAGGATCGATCCCAGCGCGACGCCCGGAAGACCTTCGACATATCGATGCTCTCGGCCAGCACGATCGGGCTGATCGCGTCAAAAAACGCGAGGTGTTCCCGTCCAAGGACGGCCGCAATGGAGGCCGAGAGCGCATCAGACGTCAGCGGGCCGGTGGCGATGATGACCGGCGACATCTCGGCCGACGACGGCACGTGCGTGATCTCGCGGCGGTCCACGAGGATGCGCGGATGTGACGTGATGGCGGCCGTGACACGTTCGGAGAACAGGTGCCGATCTACGGCCAGTGCCGCGCCGGCCGGCACACGCACCTCGTCGGCAATGCGCATGATGATCGACCCCAGCCGGCGCATCTCCTCCTTGAGGAGCCCGACGGCGTTGTCGAGCTTGTCGCCGCGAAAGGAATTGCTGCAGACGAGTTCAGCGAGGCCGTCGGTCTGATGGACGGCCGTGGGCCGTACCGGCCGCATTTCGTACAGGGTGACGTCCACGCCCATCGAGGCCGCCTGCCAGGCGGCCTCGCAACCGGCGAGCCCGCCACCGATGATATGCACCATGTGACGCGTTACCCGGCCGTCGCCTCTTCGAGCGCCTCACTGCGCAGGTAGTCGCATTCCTCGTTGCTGCAGATCAACTGCCGCCCGTGCCGCTTGGTGATCTTCTCGGTCAGGAACGGCTGCTGGCACTTCGGACACGGCTCAATGACCGGCTTGTTCCAGAGCGTGAAGTCGCACTTCGGATAATTCACGCAGCCAAAAAACACCTTGCCGCGCCGCGACTTCCGCTCGGCCACGTCCCCGCCATCCTTCGGACACTTGATGCCGGTCAGCAGCTGCTTCACGTACTTGCACTCGGGATATCCCGTGCACGCAGTGAATTCACCGAAGCGCCCCTGTTTCACCACCAGGTTCTTGCCGCAGTTCGGGCACTTCTCGTCCAGGACCTGATCGGCCTTCGCCGCCGTCACGCCCTGTCTGGTGGCGATGACCTTGCGTGTGGTCTTGCACTCCGGATACCCCGTACACGCCAGGAACATGCCGAATCGGCCTCGCTTGAGCACCATCGGCTTCCCGCAGTTCTCACACGCCTCTTCCAGTTCTTCGGTCGGCGTGTCGGCCACCTCAATTTCCTTCGTGTTGTCACACGCCGGATAGGTGCTGCACGCCAGGAAGATCCCGAACTTGCCCGACTTCTCCACCATCGGTGCGCCGCACTTCTCACACACGATGTCGGTCGGCTGCCCTTCCTTGAAGCTGGGCATGATTTTTTCAGCCTTCGCCAGATCCTTGACGAACTTCTTGTAGAACTTCGAGAGGATGGCGCCGTACTTGGCCTTGCCCTTTTCGATCTGGTCGAGTTCGTCCTCCATGCGGGCCGTGTACTCGATGTCGAGGATGTCATCAAACGCCGGATGCAGCAGTTTGTCCACGAGCCGGCGTCCCAGGATCGTGGGCTTGAACCGGCCCTCGTTCTTGTTCACGTACTCGCGCGACTGCAGGACGTTGATGATCGACGCGTAGGTGCTCGGCCGTCCGATGCCGTTTTCTTCAAGCGCCTTCACCAGCGACCCTTCATTGAACCGCGGCGGTGGCTGGGTGAACTTCTGCTCAGGCGTCAGACCCCGCACCGCCAGCGTCTGGCCTTCCTTCACCAGCGGCAACACGGCGCTGCCGGAATCCTCTTCGGTGTCGGTCTGCGCACCCACGGCCGGCGCCGGACGCTCCGTGCGCTCACTTTCCTCGGCTTCGTCTTTCGCCAAGCCGTACACCGCGAGCCAGCCGGCAAACTTCGGCACCGAGCCTTTGGCCCGGAACAGGTAGTCGAGCGCGGTGATTTCCACCGTCGTATCGTCAAACGTCGCCGGCATCATCTGCGACGCGACGAAGCGGTTCCAAATCAGGCGATACAGGTAAAACTGATCCGGTGTGAGATGGGCCGCCACGCGCTCTGGGGGATATCCCATCGACGTCGGCCGAATGGCTTCGTGGGCATCCTGCGCGGTCTGCTTCACGCGATACTGATTGGCGTGGCCGGGCAGGTAGTCTGCGCCGTACGCCTTGCCGATATGTTCGCGCACGTCAACCAGCGCCTGATCGGCCACGCGCACCGAGTCGGTTCTCATGTACGTGATCAAGCCGACGGCGGCTTCTTCACCCGGCAGCTCAATGCCTTCGTACAACTGCTGCGCAATCATCATCGTCTTCTTCACCGGGAAGCGAGACGCCTGCTGGAGCTTGCTGGTGATAAACGGCGGAACCGGATTTTTCTTGCGCTCTTTCGTCTGGACCGACGACACCACAAACGGCGCCTTGGCCAAATCGGCCAGCACGGCCTTGGACTCGGCCTCGTTCGTGATCTTCACGGCCGCGCTGCCTTTGCGCGCGAGGCGTGCATCGAACTCGGGTGGCAGCGCTGCCGCCAGACGGGCGGTGAGGTGCCAGTACTCTTCGGGGATGAACGACTCGATCTCGCGCTCGCGGTCGCAGATCAATTTGAGCGCTACCGACTGGACGCGCCCTGCGCTCAGGCCACGGCGCACCTTGTCCCACAGCAGCGGGCTGATTTTGTAGCCCACGAGGCGGTCGAGCACGCGCCGCGCCTGCTGAGCGTCCACCATGTCCATGTCGATCTCACCCGGGTTGGCCACCGCTTCGAGGATGGCCTTCTTGGTGATTTCGTTGAACATCAGGCGGCGGACTTTCCGCTTCTTGGTTCCGAGTTCCTCGGCCAGATGCCATCCGATCGCCTCGCCCTCGCGGTCAGGGTCGGTTGCGACGAAGATCTCGGACGCTGACTTGGCGGCGGCCTTCAGTTCCTTGATGACTTTGGTGCGATCCGGAATGACGACGTAGTCGGGTTTGAACCCGTCCTCGACATCCACACCCAATTTGTTCTTGGGAAGGTCCCGAACGTGCCCCATGGACGCGAGTACCGTGTAGTCGCGCCCTAAATACTTGTTGATCGTTTTCGCCTTCGCCGGCGACTCGACCACTACCAATACCTTTGCCATAATTTTATGAGCCGATTTCCCTAACACTAGCAGTCGAGTCAAGCCGGACAAAATTTCCCCCAGCCGTTCGGCTCATCCTGCCTTCAACTTCCAGGCGGCCCAACTGGGCCAGCAGATCGGGCGCCGGCAGGCAACTCAACGCCGCCACCTCGTCCACGCTGTAGGGCTCCCCGACCGCCATCATTCCTTCCAATTCACTGAGAACGCAAGCCTTGCCTGCCTGACCGGCACGAATTCTGGACACACCTTCGATCTCGTCCAGCACATCATCCATGGTCTCGACGAGCCGGGCGCCGTCCTTGATGAGCGCGTGACTGCCACGGTAACGGCCTGAGGCGGCGCTGCCGGGGACCGCCAGCACGTCGCGGCCCTGTTCCATGGCCAGCCGGGCCGTAATGAGCGATCCGCTTTTTTCCGAGGCTTCCACCACCACAATCGCCTGAGCCAGGCCGCTGATGACCCGGTTGCGCCGCGGAAAGTGCCAGGGCCGCGGTGGCGTTCCGGGCGGAAACTCGCTCAGAATCCGGCCGTGTTCGGCAATTCGCGCCGCCAATGCCCGATGCGCGTACGGATACACGATATCGGCCCCACACCCGAGCACCGCCAGTGTTTCGCCGCCGGGCTCGAGCGCCCCCTCGTGCGCGGCTCCATCCACTCCCAGAGCCATGCCGCTCACGATGGTCCAGCCCGCGGCCGCCAGATCACGCCCCAACTCG
Organism: Acidobacteriota bacterium; assembly: GCA_009694745.1. Lineage (GTDB taxonomy): Bacteria > Acidobacteriota > Vicinamibacteria > Vicinamibacterales > SCN-69-37 > SYFT01. Next base: position 13,765 of record SHUF01000026.1, on the reverse strand, counting down.
TGCGCCACGTGCAGGCCGGCGGGCGTGGCCCGCCTCGGTCCCACGATGGCCACGCTGCGCGTCTCGAGGGACGCGTCCCCGTTGGTCCACAGGACAATCGGGGGGTCGATGATTTCGGCCAGGCGGGACGGATATGCCGGTGTACGCGCGGCGACGACACGGAGTCCCAGACGTGCGGCGTCGGTGAGGGCGGCCTCGGCCCGGCGCAGCGCGTCGGCCACGCGGGCACGGACCTCGTCGGGCGCGAACCCGACCCGAAACCCCAGCTCCATGAGTCCCAGGGCCTCCTGCCTGATCAGTTGGCAGGCCAGGGTGTCGGGACCGGGCCGGAGGAAGGAAAGGGCGACGGCGGTGATATCTGCAGGGGTCATCCCACCCAGGACTTGCATCCCCGGTGCCACATATTCCCGGCCAAGGGGACAGGGTGGGAGGTGGCCGGCGTGCATTTACTGCGATCTCAGGGCGGCAAGACCCTTGCAGAATCTGCGAGAGAACAAGAGCCAATCCCGTGAGACGTACGGGGGTATAGTGGAGCACAAAGCTATGAAATACGCGTTATCACTCGTGCTGGCGCTGGTGTTCGCTGCCCCGTTGTCGGCAGACCGCCGCTCGGAAGCCAAAGAGCAGGTGGATTTCGGTATTGCACTCGCCCAGAAGGCGCTCTGGAAAGAAGCAGAGTTCCGGTGGGAGAAAGCCGTCGAGCTGGACCCGACGTACAGCGCGGCGTGGAACAACCTCGGCATCGCCTACGAGCAGCAGGGCAAGTTCGCCGATGCCCTGAAGGCCTACGACAAGGCCGTCAAGATCGACCCGCCGAACAACTTTGTCCGGCAGAACTACGACATGTTCATGGAGATCTATGAGCGCCAAAACCGTCGCCGCACTCGTTAGTCTCGCGCTGACCGTTGGCGCCTCCAGTTGCCTGCGGTTTTATGACATCGGCATCGAGACGCCGATCCAGGCCAAGCTGGATGTCTCGTCGTTTCAGCGCGTGCTGATCCTCGGGTTCCTCGGGGGTGGGTCGAAAGACGTGGACCCGAATACTGAAACGGTGCGGCTGCTCCGAAGCCAGCTCCGCACGAAGTCTGACCTGAAGGTCATTGACTCGGACGTGTTGTCGCTCGTGGACGAGGTCGATCGCCGTCGACGCGCAGCGGGCGAGATTCCGGCCACGACCCCGGCGTCCACGGCTGCCGACGAGCCGCGGATCAAGAACGAGAAGGACCTGCAGGAATACGAGGCCATCTTCGCGGACGTGGACTACTGGAAGAAGATTGGCGAGGAGTACCAGGCCCCGTTGATCATCACCGGGTCGGTGCTGTTCACCGACGTGCAGTCGAGCGGCATGTTTTCGACCACCCAGGAGACGATCGATCAGACCGGCCGCCGCGCGGTGACGCCGGTCCGCCGGTTCGAAGACCGCCGGGGGTATGCACTGGTGCCGAAATTCATCTTTATTGACGGCCGGACCGGGGTGCAGCTCTACAGCGAGTCGTTCCGGGAGGAAACGCTGTACAGCGCGACGAACAACACCCCGCCGTTGTCGTCGTATTTCGAGCTGATCGACCGGCTCCTTCCGGGATTCTTGAATACGCTCAGCACGCAGAAAATCAAAGGAACCCGAACGCTTCTGCGCTGAGCGCTCGCAATGGGCCAATGGCCCATTGCCTCATTGGCCCATTGGCTCATTTGAAATGAATGGGGCGAAATGGTAGCCTTGGAGGTTCAACGAGGCTCCCTCAAGGGGGTCCATATGGGTATTCCTCGGATAGTTTTGGGAGAGTTGCAGATGTTCGCCATTGTCGAAGCCGGTGGCCGGCAGGAAAAGGTCACCCCGGGCGCGGTTGTTGTGGTCGATCGCCTGGACCTTGAACCCGGTGCGGAATACACATTTGACCGGGTGCTGCTGCTCGAGACCGCCACTGGCGACATCGTGGCAGGCGCTCCGTACGTGGCCGGCGCCACGGTCACCGGAGTGATCGAAGAGCAGACGCAGGGTAAAAAAATTCGCGTCTTCAAGATGAAGCGCCGCAAGACGGAGCGCAAGACGATCGGCCACCGCACGCAGTCCACCCGCGTGAAGGTCATGGCAATCAACGCCTGACGCCCAGGCGCTTTACGACATCAGGACAGCACGATGGCTACTAAAAAAGGTCAGGGAAGTTCCCGTAACGGTCGCGACAGTAACGCGCAGCGCCTTGGGGTCAAGGAACACGACGGCAAACTGGTGCCGGGTGGGTCCATCCTCGTGCGGCAGCGCGGCCGGAAGTTCAAGCCGGGTCTGTTCGTGGGCCTCGGTAAAGACGACACGCTGTTCGCGAAGGTCACCGGCACCGTCAAGTTCAGTGATCAGGGCCAGCGCGGCCGCTTCATCAGCATCGTCCCCAGCGCAGCGCCGAGCGCCGACAAGGCGTAGTTGTTCGTAGACGAAGTCGAGATTCGCGTTCAGGCGGGCGATGGCGGCAATGGCTGCCTGGCCTTCCGCCGCGAGAAGTTTGTACCCCGTGGCGGTCCAAGCGGCGGTGATGGCGGCCATGGCGGGTCGGTCTACCTCGTCGCCACGCTCCACCAGAACACGCTCGTTACCTACCGCTTCCACCCTGAGTTCAACGGCCAACGCGGCGTACACGGGCAAGGCTCCAATTGCACCGGCGCCGACGGCGAAGACCTGACGCTTGAGGTACCGCCGGGCACGGTCGTATACGAAAAAACTGAAGACGGCGAGATGATTCCGCTCGGCGACCTTGCCACCGTGGGAGACCGCGTCCTCGTCGCCCGGGGCGGGCGTGGCGGACGAGGCAATTCCGCGTTTGCCACGGCCACCAACCGCGCGCCGCGCAAACACGAACCCGGCGAAGCCGGCGAAGGACGCACGCTGCGGCTGCGGCTGAAGCTGCTGGCTGATGTGGGCCTCGTGGGATATCCGAACGCCGGCAAGTCCACACTGATCGCCCGCATTTCGGCGGCCAAGCCCAAAATCGCAGACTATCCGTTCACGACCCTCACGCCGAACCTGGGTGTGGTCAGTCTCACCGACAACCGGAGTTTTGTGGTCGCCGACGTGCCTGGCCTCATCGAAGGCGCACACGAGGGCCACGGGCTCGGGATGAAGTTCCTTGCGCACCTGGAACGCACCAAGGTGCTGGTGCATGTCATTGACGTGTCGTCATTCTCGGGACGCGACCCGGTCAGCGACTTCGATGTCATTCGCCACGAGTTGAAGATGTTCCAGGGCAGCGGCGATGACATGGCCGAGGCCCTGGCATCCAAGCCGCAAATCGCCGTGGCCAACAAGATTGACGCCCTCGACGATCCGGCTCGCCTGAAGAAGCTGGCCAAACACCTCAAGAAACACAAGGTGCCTCTGTATCCCATCTCCGCGGTGACCGGAGAGGGCCTGCCGCCGCTGCTTGAAGCCATGTGGGCCGCGGTCGCGGCACACGCGGAGTCGCAGCCGCAGTGAGCCGCGTCCGTCAGGGTTGGCTTGGTGGGACGTTCGACCCGATTCATTGCGGCCATCTCGATGTGGCGCGAGCCGCGCACGACGCCCTGTCGCTCGACACGGTACACCTGGTTCCGGGGCGTGTCCCACCGCATCGATTGGCCCCACACGCCTCGGCCGAACACCGGCTGGCCATGGTGAGGCTGGCCGCAACGTCTGCCGGTTGGCTCCGCGTCTCAGACATCGAGATGGCGTCTGATGCGCCCTCGTACACGATGGAGACGCTCGATCGGCTTTCGGCCGGGGGCACGGCGCTCGACACGTTGCACGTGATCACCGGCGCCGACGCGTTCGCGGGCATCCTCTCGTGGAAAGGCGCCGAAAACTTGCTGAGTCGTTGCCACTTTGTCGTCGTGTCACGCCCGGGGCATCCGGCACCTGGCCTGCGCCAGACGCTGCCGGCGCTGGCCGCACAGATGCGCCACCCCGCCGACTACGACGATCGGCTGCAACCGAGTATCTTCTTAGTGGACGCGCCAACAGCGCCGGTATCTTCGACGAAGATCCGGGCACTGGCGTCCACCGGATCGTCGCTCGCAGGTCTCGTGCCGCGGGCGGTCGCCGAATATATCGACAGAAACGCTCTCTACCGAGGAGTCGCATGAGTAAGACCGCCAGGCCCGCGCGCACCGCCGCCCCCCGAACCACATCCGCTGCACGTGCAAAAAAAGCCCCAGTGAAAAAAAAGGTCAAAGCCAAGGCCGCGCCGGCCCGACGGCCGACCGCCGCGTCAAAGCCGAGACCGGCGGGCGCGGCAAAGCCGAGGCCGGCGGCCGCAAAGGTCACCGCCCAGGCCGCCCCGGAAAAACGCGTGGCCAAGCCGCGCCTGCCCGCCGACGTCAAGGCGGCCATCGCCGCCGCGCAGGACAAACTGGCGGTGGACCTCACCGTGCTCGACTTGCGCAACTCGACAGCGTTTACCGACTTTTTCATCGTTTGCACCGGGACGAACATGAGACAGGTGCAGGCGATTGCCGACGGCATCGAGGCCGCGCTCAGGGCTGCGGGCCAGAAGCCGGCGCTGGTCGAAGGCTACCGGCGCGGCGAGTGGATCCTGATGGACTACTTCAACTTCATCGTCCACATCTTCCTGCCGTCGCGGCGCGCGTTTTATGCGCTCGAGCGGCTGTGGGGCGGCGCCGAACCGATCGAAGTTTCCGCACCCTGAGCAGGCCGCGCACCGCGCGGAATCTGCCACACCCGCGGCTGTGGGCCGCGATGAACGTCGGCCAGGCGCCACAAGACGCTGGCAAGCTTCTTGGACCCGAACGGCGCCGTGGCAATCACTCGATGGGCCGACGCGGCGCTCGCCGCGCTGTTTGATCCGGCGTGCGCCGCCTGCGGCCTGGGGCTCGGCACCGGCCGGCGTGGACCGGTGTGCCGCCTGTGCTGGAGCTCCATCCGAACCGTCAGCCCGCCGTGGTGCGACTGCTGCGGCGAACCACTGAAGTCGTGGCGAATCACCAGCGCAAGCCGTTGCGCGCGGTGCACCGCCCATCCCCCGCCATTCGACCAGGCACGGGCCTGCGGGCTGTACGAGGGCCCGCTGCGTCAGATCATCCACGCCCTCAAATACCGGGGTCATCGGTCGCTGGGGAGGCCACTGGGCGCCCTGATGCGCCACGCAGGTGCAGTCCTGCTGGTGGAGGCCGATGCGGTCGTGCCTGTACCTCTGCATCCGTGGCGGCGACTACGCCGCGGGTTTAATCAAGCCGACGAACTGGCCATGGCCCTCGGGCGGCCGGTCTGGCGCCCCTTGAAGCGATGGTCACTGCGCCCGCCTCAGGCGGGCCTCACTGGCGATGACCGGCGGGCCAATGTCGTGGGGGCGTATGCGCTCTCGACGATCCGGGCGGGGCCCCGAACCAAACGCCCGCGGCGCGTCGTCCTGATCGACGACGTGATGACGACGGGGGCGACGCTGGAGGCGTGCAGTCGCGTGTTGCGCGCGGAAGGTGTGGAGTGGATCGGCGCGTTGACCGCGGCGCGCGCCGTGACGTTTACCGCCGGGGCAACCGGGGCAGCACCGCGGCCTCAACCGCCGCACACACGTCGTCTTTTGACGCCTCGCCGTTAATCAGCACCCAGTCAGACTGCTCGGCCTGGCGCCGGTAGCTCTCGCGCACGCGCGACAGCAACGACAAATCGCGCTCGTACCGATCGCGTCCGGTCTTCTTGCGCTCGACGGCGGTCTCAGGCGCGATGTCGAGCAGAACGGTGATCGTGGCCGGCGGCAGATACCGCTGGATGTCGTTGAGCCACGCGGGATCGAGCCCCTGCGCCTCGCCGTACGCGATGCTCGACGCGCGATAGCGATCGCACATCACCACTGAATCTGCTGCGAGCCACATCTCGATCTTTGGCAGGTACTCGCACCGATTGGCGACGTAGAGCAGTTGCATCACGTCGGGACCAAACTCCCGCTCGCCGGCCAGCGCCCTCGCAATCTCGCGCCCAATCGGCGTCTCGTAGTCCGGAAACGACAAGGGGTGCACCTTGCGGTCCTGCTCGATCCGCGCACGCAGGTGGCGAGCCTGGGTTTCCTTGCCGCTCTGGTCCAGACCTTCAAACGCAATCAGCATCACTCATCCCATTGCAACATGTCGTCCACGGTTTGGCGGCGCCGCACCAGGCGCCAGCCGGAGCCGTCGACCATGGCCTCGGCCGCGATGGGCCGCCGGTTGTAATTCGACGCCATTATCGCCCCATACGCGCCGGTGTCGCGGACGGCCAGCAGGTCGCCGACCACGACCGGGGGCAATTCCCGGCCCTTCCCAAGGGTGTCGCTGGATTCACACACAGGCCCCACCACATCACACGCGATTGGGGCGCCCTCGCGCGGGGTCACAGCCTCGATGGTGTGCCACGCGCCGTAGAGGGCCGGGCGCAGCAGGTCTGTCATGCCGGCGTCGACAATCACGAACCACCGACCGTCGGCCTGCTCTTTCATATCGACGACCCGAGTGAGCAGCACGCCTGCCGGGGCGGTGATCCAGCGCCCGGGCTCAAGGATCAGGCGCAGACCGGTGGGGCGGACCACTGGCAACACGGCCGCCGCGTAATCGTTCACCGACAACACGGCCTGGCCCGGTTCGTACGCAATGCCCAGTCCGCCGCCCACGTCGAGGTGCTCAAGGGGGATGCCGTCGGCGGCGAGCGCCCGCGCGAGATCGGCAATCGCGGCGGCACCGAGGCGCAGCGGATCGGCGCTGGTGATCTGCGAGCCCACGTGCACGTGCAGGCCCACAACATGCAGGTGATCACGCGCAGCCATGGCCGTGGCCATGCCGTGTGCCTGCGCGGGAGTCATACCGAACTTGTTGGCGCGAAGGCCCGTGGAAATGTGCGGATGGCTGCCCGCGTCCACGTCCGGGTTGATTCGTAAGGCGACACGGGCACGAGTGCCGTGCGCCGTGGCGATCGCGTCGATGCGCTCCATTTCGCCGGGCGATTCGGCGTTGATGGCCTTGAGGCCCATCGTGACGGCGCGCACCAGCTCATCGTGGGTTTTGCCGACGCCGGTAAACACGATCTCACCCGGCGCAAAACCGGCACGCAGTGCGACGTCGATCTCCCCGCCGGAATTGGCGTCGGCATGCGCGCCCTGACTCCGAATCTCGCGCACCACGGCCAGAGTGGCATTGGCCTTGATGGCGTAGTGGAGGTCGTGTGGATAGGCGGCAAACGCCGCGTCCAGTTCCTGCACGCGCGCACCAAGAAGCGCGCGGCTGTAGACATGCACCGGCGTCCGGGCCGCCTCGGCGATCGCCGTGAGCGGCACGTCATCGCACATCAGGACGCCGTGGCGGCGTGGGAATCCAGGCACAGGGCCTTTCATTGTAGCCCAGCGCACTATATGATTTGCGGTCACGGCCGGTCTGATGTCATCCGATCCCATTCCCGCGCCCAACGAGGTCATGGATGCCTTGATCGCACGTTGCATGGCAGGTGACCAGGCCGCGTGGGAAGAGATCGGACGGACCCATCGCCGCAAGATCTTCAACCTGGCCTACAAATTCGTGGGTCGACACGACGAAGCCGAAGACCTCACGCAGGATGTCTTCATCAAGATTTTCAAGGCGCTGCACACATTCGACCGCCGCGCCAACTTCCAGACATGGCTCATGAGCATCAGCCGAAACCTCTGCATCGATCACTATCGCTCGGTCCGCAAGGAGCGCGCGACGATAGTCCGGGGAGTTGACGCGTCGGAACTGTCGCCGGTCTCACATGAGCGCACACCACTTGAAGAACTCGAACAGGTCGATCTGAAGTCCCTCATCCGCCAGGCGCTGGCGGAGTTGCCGGCCACGGTGCGTCAGGCGGTGACGCTGCGCGACCTGCAGGAATTCTCGTATCAGGAAATTGCCGATCAGCTGGGACTTCCCGAAGGCACCGTCAAATCGCGTATCAATCGAGGGCGGCTTGAACTGGCCCGTCAAATCCGCCGTCTTCAAATTCACAGGCCGCCGGGCTCCATGGCTTCGCGCGGAGGAAACGAATGAATGTCACGACTTCTCGTCACGGCAACGTGGTGGTGGCGCACGTCACCGAAACGCGGCTGACCTATCCCATCCTCTCTGACTTTGCGACCACGGTGGCAGGCCTCGTGGCCGCCGGGGAAAAGCAAATCCTCGTGGACCTCTCCACGGTGAGTTACGTGGACAGCGCCACGATTGGCTGCCTCATGGACCTCTACCGGCAGGCCAGCACCGCCGGGGGCCAGTTGAAGCTCTCGGGCGTGCAGAAGCGGGTCGAAACCATGCTGACCATGGCCGGGGCCCACAACTTCCTTGAGGTCTACGCCGATCAGGCGTCGGCGTTGGCCAGTTTTGGAGGCTGAGATGCGCACGATCACCACCAGCGCCGGCACCCCTGTAGACACCGATGGCGACGTGCTCGCCGTGATCGAGACCATTTCGCGCGATCTCGCGCGGCGGGCCGATCTCGACTACGGCTTCGAGGAAGTGGAACGCGAGTTCCAGCACCTGATCAACCAGCTCACGCCGGAAGAGCTGCGGGTCTACCTGAAGGAAAGCCTGTTCATGAGCTTCAACCGGTTCGAAAACGAACGACTGATGGCTGTAGTGCGCCGGGCGAGTGAAGCGACAGACGGCGACTGAAATCTAGCGGGCGGATTGACGGACGGGAACAGCCACAGCCGTGGCCGGGACATGCTCGCGCGAGTCCACCAGACGCCACGCGTCGGGCCGGCGGAGGAGCTCTTTGGCAAACGCCGTATGCAGGGCGTGACCACCCCGCTGCACCACCAGATGCCCGCGAATCGGGTGCCCCACTAGGGCCAGGTCGCCAATCGCGTCCAGCATCTTGTGCCGCACAAATTCATCATCAAACCGCAGCGGGTTCAGCACGCCGGTCTCACCAATCACCACCGCGTTATCGAGAGAACCGCCCAGGGCTTGTCCGCGCTGGCGCAGGATTTCCACTTCCTTGAGGAATCCGAACGTGCGCGCCGGCGCAATTTCATCCACGAACGTCTGTTCGTTGATATCGAGCGTCATCTCCTGATGGCGCAGCAAGGGGTGGTCAAAGCTGATGGTGTAGCTGACCTTGAAGCGATCCGACGGGTGCAGCGCGATACGTTTGTCTCCGTCACGCACTTCAACCGTCGACAATATTTCCATCGTCTGCCGGGGCGCGGCCAGTTCCCGAGTGCCGGCGCTCTGGATCAGATACACCCACGGCGCGGCCGAGCCGTCCATGATGGGCACTTCGGCCTGGTTCAGTTCCACCAGAACGTTGTCCACCCCGAGCGACGTCAGGGCCGACAGCAGGTGCTCCACAGTCTCGACCGACGCGTCGCCCTTTCGCAGGCCTGTCTGGAGTTGCTGAACCGCCCCGAGAGAGGAGACGTCAGCCGGAATCTCCACGCCGACGTCGGCGCGCAAGAACCGGACCCCGAAATTGGCCGCAGCCGGCTTGAGAGAAATTGACACTCTCTGCCCGGAATGCAGACCAATCCCGGTGCAGGAGGCCACTTTGCGAAGGGTGCGTTGAGCAGGCATCGAGGAACGCTGGCACCCGTCCTAGAGCAATCTCACTGCCAACTCAGGTTGACATGTGACAAGGCCACCTAAAGCACTCACATATAAAGACTTATTCACTAAAACCAGGAACCGAAACTCTGCCAGTTAAGTGCCTGTGTGGCCGATAAGCCACATAAGGCGCCCTCCGGCTTGTGTGTTTCCTGACACAGCGTCATGAAACCGCCGCCTCGGCTCCGGCCCCGAGCGCCGGTCCCAGATACTGACCGGTGGCAGAGGCCGCGATGCGGGCAATCACTTCGGGAGGCCCAGCGGCCACCACCTGGCCTCCGCCCTGCCCACCCTCCGGCCCAAGATCGATCACCCAGTCCGCGCACTTGATGACGTCCAGGTTGTGCTCAATCACCACCACCGTGTTGCCTTGTTCCACCAGGCGGTGGAGCACATCGAGCAGCTTGCGCACGTCTTCGAAGTGCAGGCCCGTGGTCGGCTCGTCGAGGATGTACATGGTGCGGCCCGTCCCACGGCGGGCCAGCTCGCGCGACAGCTTGACGCGCTGGGCTTCGCCACCCGACAAGGTCGTGGCCGACTGGCCGAGCGTAATGTAGCCCAGACCAACTTCCTGGAGGGTTCTCAGGCGCGTGGCGATGGGCGGAAAATGTTCGACGAGTTCCAGCGTCTGGTCCACGGTCAGCTCCAGCAGATCGGCGATGGACTTGCCGCGATACCCGATTTCAAGCGTCTCGCGATTGTAGCGGCGGCCCTTGCATTCCTCGCACGTGACATAGACGTCGGGCAGAAAGTGCATCTCAATGGCAATCACGCCGTCGCCCTGGCAGGTTTCACACCGCCCACCCTTGACGTTGAACGAAAACCGTCCCGCTTTGTATCCGCGCGCCCGGGCATCGGGCAACATCGCAAACAACTCGCGCACAAACGTGAACAGCCCGGTGTAGGTGGCCGGGTTCGAGCGCGGGGTGCGGCCGATCGGTGACTGATCGATCTGGATAATTTTGTCGATGAGTTCGATGCCGTCGATGCTGTCGTGCGCGCCCGGCTCATCGGTCGCGCGATAAATCGTGCGCGCGAGCGATCGATAGAGGATCTCGTTGACGAGTGTGGACTTGCCCGAGCCGGAAACGCCGGTCACCGCAATCAGCGTCCCCAGGGGAAAGGTGACGTCGAGATCCTTGAGGTTGTTGGCCCTGGCGCCGCGCACAACGATGCGGCCGCCGTTGCCGGGGCGTCGGACCGGCGGCACGTCGATGGCGCGCGCGCCGGCCAGGTACTGTCCCGTGAGTGACGCGCCTGGTGACGCCATCAACTGCTGCGGCCGGCCTTGGAAGATCACATGGCCACCATGTTCGCCGGCGCCTGGCCCCAGGTCCACGACGTAGTCGGCGGTGCGAATGGTCTCCTCGTCATGTTCGACCACGACTACCGTGTTTCCCAGGTTCCTGAGCCGGCTCAGGGTCCCAAGCAGCCGCCGGTTGTCGCGCTGGTGCAGACCGATCGAGGGTTCGTCGAGCACGTACAACACGCCGGTGAGCTGCGAGCCGATCTGCGTCGCCAGCCGAATGCGCTGCCCTTCTCCACCCGAAAGCGTGGCGGCGCTCCGCGACAGCGTGAGGTAGCCCACTCCCACATCCGACAGGAAGCGCAGGCGATCCCGGATCTCCTTGAGGACGCGACCAGCGATGAGGGACTCGCGCTCGGTCAGCTCCATCGCTTCCACCATCGGCAGGGCATCGGCGATGGGTTGGCTCACGTAGTCGGCCAGCCGGCGGCCCTTGACCCGCACCGCGCGGCTCTCGGAGCGCAGGCGCTCGCCCTGGCACGTCAGGCAGGGACGCAGTGCGCGATACGGCTCGAGCGCCTCCTGGTCGGTCCAGGAACCTTCGCTGAACCGGCGCCGCAGATTCGGGATGACGCCTTCAAAGTCAGCCCCGAACACGTCCTTGGCGGCCTTCCCACGTTTGCCCGGCGCCCCCATGAACACGATGTCCCTGGATTTCTTTGGCAGCTTGCCAAACGACATGGCCGCATCAATGCCGAAGGCGCGCTGCAACCCCTCGAGCATCTCGGTGAGCAGACGTTTGTCGCCCTTTGCCCACGGCGCCACCGCGCCATCAGCCAGCGAAAGACGATCGTCAGGCACGACCCGTGCGGGATCAAAATCGAACACGGCACCCAGGCCCTGGCAGTCGGGGCAGGCCCCGTGTGGTGAGTTGAAGGAGAACGCCCTGGGCGTCATCTCCGGAATGCTGATGTCGCAATTCGGGCACGCCATGCGGCGCGAGAACAACCGATCGCCGCCTTCAAACGTGTTGATGATCACGATGTCGTCAGCCAGCGTGAGCGCTAGTTCGAGGGAATCGGACAGCCGGCGCCTGATGCCCTCCTTCACGATCACGCGATCGACCAGGACCTCGATGGTGTGGTTCTTGCGCTTGTCGAGGACGATCTCGTCCTCGAGCGACGTGAACTCGCCGTCAATCCGCGCCCGCGTAAAACCACGGCCGCGCAGAGCCGTGAGATCCTTCTTGAACTCGCCTTTGCGGCCCCTGACCACCGGCGCGAGGATGTTGATGCGCGCATCTGGCGGATAGAGGAGCACCACATCCACGATGCGATCGAGGGACTGCGACGCGATTTCGTGGTCGCACACCGGGCAGTGAGGCACGCCGATGTTTGCGAACAGCAGGCGCAGGTAATCGTAGATTTCTGTCACGGTCCCGACCGTGGATCTGGGATTGGATCCGGTGGTTTTCTGCTCGATCGAAATGGCCGGCGACAGGCCGTCGATCAGATCGACATCCGGCTTTTCCATCTGTTCCAAGAATTGCCGCGCGTACGCGGACAATGACTCGACGTACCGCCGCTGCCCTTCCGCGTATATCGTGTCGAAGGCGAGCGAGGACTTGCCCGATCCCGAGAGTCCCGTGATGACGACCAGTTGATCGCGCGGCAGGTCCACATCGACGTTTTTCAGGTTGTGTACGCGCGCCCCGCGGACGGCGATCCAGTCGTGCGCCATGTCGTTCTTGTTATTTTACGTCGAGCGCCCCGAGAACGTCGGCCGTATCCTGGCCCAACACTGGCGCGGCGCCCAGGGGTACGGGCGCGTGCCCGAACGGCGATCGGACCGCGCGAAGTCCCTGTCCCTGGATGACGGTGCCGCGAGCGGTCACGTTGGGATCGGCAAACGCCTCGGCGGGTGTGTTGACGGGTGACAGGCAGACGTCCCGTCCTTCAAAACACACCAGCCATTCCGCCTGTGTCCGCGAACGAAAAATTTCGCGCACATCCCGAATGACCGCAGCCTGGTCCTCGTCGTCCGTCAGGTGCCGGGCACGCAGGTCCAGCCTGCCAATCGCCTCACAAAACGTCGTCCAGAATTTCGTTTCCATGGCACCAAGCGCGACCTGGCGTCCATCCTGCGTCTCGTAGACGTTGTAACAGGCGTGGTCGCCGAACGTCGGCAACTCGCCGACCGCGTCGCCGCCGCCATCGATCAGGTCCGCCGCGCCAGGCAGCATCACCCAGAACAACGCGGCATCCTGCATCGACAGGTCAAGACTCGCGCCCTGCCCGGTCGTCGTGCGGGCGAACAGCGCGACGATCATGGCGACCACTGCGCTCATCGCACCGCCGCCGACATCGGCCATGAACATCTTCGGCAAATGCGCGGGATGCGGCCGGTCCGCTGCAAGCACTCCGGTGACGGCCACATAATTGAGGTCGTGGCCGGGGTGTTCTGCGTACGGTCCGGTCTGCCCGTAGCCGGTAATCGCCGCGTGCACCAGGCGCGGATACTTTTCCCGAAGTTGAGGACCAGAGACTCCAAGGCGGCGCGCTGTCGCCGGACGAAAACTCTCCACGACAATGTCGGCGCGCGCCACCAGTGCGTCGAGCACAGGACCGGACTCGGGCTTGCGCAGGTCAAGAACGACGCTGCGTTTGCCGCGATTGAGCAACAGGTCGTACACGCTGCGCCCTTCGACAAACGGCGGCAGGTGCCGCATGGGATCGCCGCCACGCGGGTCTTCGACCTTGATGACCTCGGCACCCAGTTCCGCGAGCATCAGCGTGGCAAAGCCCCCTGGCAGGAGCCTCGACAAGTCGAGCACGCGGACACCGGCGAGGGGCCCTTCGGGAATCAGGGCGCGGACCTGAGATGACTGTGGCGGTATCCGTAGCCCAGGTAGATCACCAACCCAATCAGCAGCCATACGCCGAAGCGCTCCCACGCCTGCAC
>SHUF01000025.1 GCA_009694745.1 Acidobacteriota bacterium | reverse complement strand
CAGCGCGGCGAGCTCAACCGTAATCTGCGTCACCGTCTTCGCATTCACATCCCGAATGACCGGCACCAGGAGGCCATTCGGCGTATCAACCGCCACGCCGATGTGGCGATACTGCTTGTAGACCACCGCCTCGTTCGCCATGTCCACTGAAGACGCGAACTGCGGGTAACGATCGATTCCCGCCGCCAACACCTTGATCACCACGGCGGTGATCGTCAGTTTCCCACCGGCTTTTTCAACGCGTCCACCAAAGGTGTCGCGGAACGCGTCAAATCCCGACAAGTCAGCCTTGTCGTTCTGCGTCACGTGCGGCGCCTGCCAGGCATGCGCCAGATGCTCCGCCGTCTTGCGGCGGATGTTCGACATCGGCTTGCTCTCGACCACACCCCACTTCGAGAAGTCCGGAAGCGCGGAGTATCCTCGCGCACCCATTGAGCCGCCAGACGTCGCCGGACCAGACGTCAACTGAGCCTTCACGTACGCCGACACATCATCCTGACCGATGCGCCCACCCGGCCCGGTGCCCGCGACCTGCGCGATCTCAACGCCCAGTTCGCGCGCAAACCGGCGCACCGACGGCGCCGCGGGGATCGACAGCGCCAATTCAACCGAGCCCGATGCCACGACCGGCGCAACGGCCACGGCCGCCGCGACCGCAACCGGCCTGGCGGTCGCGATGTTCACAACCGGCGCAGGCGCCTTGACCTCCGGACTCTGGACGCTGGACTCTGGACGCTGGACCCCGACAGGCGCAGGCCCTTCCACTGTCAGCACCACCTGCCCCGGCTTGACCTTGTCGCCCTTCTTGATCCGGACCTCGCCCACTGTGCCCGCCACATTTGAGGGGACCTCGATGGTGGCCTTGTCGGTCTCAAGCTCGAAGACGGCCTGATCCACCGCGATGACGTCGCCGGCTTTCACCATGACGCGAACGACATCGCCCTTTTCCACATTTTCCCCAAGCTCGGGGACTTTGAATTCCAGTGCCATGAGTCGCTCGTGTCCTCGTCTTCTTCGGTTCTTAGGAAATCGCGGGGTTGGGCTTCTCGGGATTCACGCCGAGATCCTTGATGGCCTTGGCCACCACCGCCGCATCCACCCTGCCCTGCTGCTGCAGTGCTGACAGGGTGGCAATGACGATGTAGCGCGCGTCCACTTCGAAGAAGTCACGCAGGGACGCGCGGTCTTCCGAACGACCGAAGCCGTCGGTACCCAGCGCCACAATCGGTCGGCCCGCCCACTGCGAGATCATGCCGGGCTGGCTCTTCAGGTAGTCGGACGCCGCGACAATCACGCCTTCCGTGGCGGCCAGGCACGCCGTGACGTACGGCACTCTGGGCGTCTCTGTCGGGTGCAGGCGGTTCCACCGGTCGGCTGCGTGGCCATCGCGGTAGAGCTCGTTGTAACTGGTGGCGCTCCAGACATCGGCGGCCACGCCGTACTGCTCGAGCCTGCCCTGCGCGGTGATGACCTCGTTGAGAATCGTGCCGCTGCCCAGCAGCTGCGCCTTGAGCTTGGCCTTTGTGTTTTTCGATTCACTGAACCGATACAAGCCCTTGACGATGCCGGCCGCGACGTCTGGGGCAGGCGGCGCCTCGGGCATCGCGTACTGCTCATTCATCACGGTGATGTAGTAGAAGGTGTCTTCCCCGTCCACGTACATCCGCTTGATGCCGTCCTTGATGATCACGGCCAGTTCGTAGGCGAAGGCCGGGTCGTACGACCGGCAGGTGGGCACTGACAGCGCGAGCACATGGCTCTGGCCGTCCTGGTGCTGCAGGCCTTCGCCGGCAAGCGTGGTGCGTCCCGCGGTGCCGCCAAGGATGAAGCCTCTGCAGCGCGCGTCAGCGGCGGCCCAGATGAAGTCGCCGATGCGCTGGAAGCCGAACATGGAGTAGAAAATAAAAAACGGAATCGTGTTGACGCCGTGCGCGGCGTAGGCCGTGCCCGCGGCAATCCATGAGGCAATCGAACCCGCCTCGGTGATGCCCTCTTCCAGGATCTGCCCATCCTTGGCTTCCTTGTAGTAGAGCAGCGTGTCCATATCCACGGGCTCGTACACCTGACCGGTGCTCGAATAGATACCGACGGCGCGGAAGAGCGACTCCATACCGAAGGTGCGCGCTTCATCTGGGACGATCGGCACAATCAACTTGCCGATGATCGGGTCCTTCAGCAACTTCGTCAGCATCTTGACGAAGACCATCGTGGTCGAGGCCTTTCGATCGGAGCCCTTGTAGAACTCCTCGAACTCAGCATCAAGCTGCGTGGTCACGGTGGCGTTCAACAGCCCGGCCTTCACGACACGGCGCGGCACGGCGCCGCCAAGCGCCTTCCTGCGCTCGGCCATGTACTTGATCTCAGCGCTGTCTCCGTCGGGCCGATAAAACGGCGCGTCGGCGATCTTTTCATCCGAGATCGGAATGCCGAAGCGGCCGCGGAAGTGCTTGAGATCGCCCTCATTCATCTTCTTCTGCTGGTGGGTGATGTTCTTGCCCTCACCGGCTTCGCCCAGGCCATACCCCTTGATGGTGCGTGCGAGCACCACGGTGGGCACGCCCTGAGAATTCACCGCTGCGCGGTAGGCGTTGTACACCTTCACCGGGTCGTGACCGCCCACATGCAACTTCTTCAGGTCATCGTCTGACAGGTGGCGCACCATCGCCTCCAGGCGCGGGTCCGCGCCCCAGAAGTGCTTGCGCAGGTATGCGCCGCCTTCAACGACGTAGCGCTGGTATTCACCGTCCACGATTTCGCCCATGCGCCTGACCAGCAGGCCTTCGGCATCACGCGCGAGCAATTCGTCCCACTCGGAACCCCACAGCACCTTGATGACGTTCCAGCCGGCGCCACGGAACACGGCCTCCAGTTCCTGGATGATCTGGCCGTTGCCGCGCACAGGGCCGTCGAGGCGCTGCAGGTTGCAGTTGATGACGAAGATCAGGTTGTCGAGTTTTTCACGCGTGGCAAGCGTGATGGCGCCCAGAGCTTCAGGTTCGTCTGTTTCGCCGTCGCCCAGGAACGCCCAGACCTTCTGGTTCGAGACGGGCTTGTGGCCGCGGTTTTCCAGATACTTGTTGAACCGGGCCTGGTAGATGGCCATGAGCGGGCCGAGGCCCATCGAGACCGTGGGATACTCCCAGAAGTCGGGCATCAGCCACGGGTGCGGGTACGACGACAGTCCGCCGCTCTCGCGCATCTCATGGCGGAAGTCGCGCAGGTGCTCTTCGGTCAGGCGGCCTTCGAGGAACGCCCGGGCATAGATGCCGGGGGAGGCGTGGCCCTGAAAATAAATGATGTCGGCATCGGCGCCGGCTTCTTTGCCGCGGAAGAAGTGATTAAACGCCACCTCATAGAGGGTGGCCGCCGAGGCGTAGGTGGAAATGTGGCCGCCGATGCCATCCGATTCGCGGTTGGCGCGCACGACCATGGCCAGCGCGTTCCATCGGATGACGCTCTTGATGCGGCGTTCCAGTTCACGATTGCCCGGGTACGGCACCTGCTCGGTGGACGGGATGGTGTTGATGTAGGGGGTATTGGACGAAAAGGCCTCGCGGAAGCCGGCCGCCCGTGCGCGGGTCCGGAGGGCATCAAGCAACCGGAAGATCCGGCTGCGGTCCCCCGTGCGCAACACGTAATCCAGCGAGTCTATCCACTCGCGCGTTTCAATCGATTCCAAGGCAGACGCGTCTACAGGTGCCATGTTCTTCATCTCTCGTTTGTCCTAAGGGCCCGTAAGGAAATAACTGGCGCAATTCTGGGTGCCGAGGCGCCCGATCCTGCCAGGCGCGGGGAGGGAGAATACCCAGTGTATTCGACCGACGAGCAACGCCGCGGGGCGGGCTGCCTCGGCAGCCAGAATGCGTCAGTTATTTCCTTACGGGCCCTAAGCTCACCATTGTACTCTCCACCCGCACCGAGGCAAAAGGCCCCGCGGACCGGCCCCTGTCATGGCGGCGTCATGCAGATGTGTGCCAAATTAGGCACATGACCCTGACGCAGAAGGCCTCAGCGCTGCTTGTTTTCATTCCTGTCACATTCACCCTGGGCACGGCCTGCACCGCCGAAGCCCCGCCTACACCGGAGCCTGCCGTGACCGCCTCGCCTCTCGATGCCCAGATTGCCCGCTTCGCGCCCGTAGACATCGGCGTGGACCTGTCGCCGCTGCCGCCGAACGAGCGCGACGCGGTCAACGCGATGGTGGAGGCGGCCCGGCTCATCGATGGCCTGTTCCTGGAGCAGGCATGGTCGGGCAACGCCAGCACCCTGGTGCGCCTGGCCGCCGACCGGTCTCCCGAAGGCCAGAAGCTGCTGCATTACTTCCTGATCAATAAGGGCCCGTGGTCGCGACTCGACGAAGACGCACCGTTCGTGCCCGAAGTGGGCCCCAAACCCGATCAGGCCAACTTCTACCCCGCCGACGCCACGAAAGAAGAAGTGGAAACGTGGCTCAACACCCTGCGCGGCGCCGACCGTGATCTGGCTGTCGGGTTCTTCAGCACGATTCGACGCAACGCATCAGGTGCGCTCATGGCCGTGCCGTATAGCGTGGAATACCAGAATAGCTTGACCGCAGCGGGCGCCTTACTCCGCAAAGCCGCCTCACTCACGACCCAGCCCACCCTCAGGCGGTTCCTTGAACTGCGCGCCGACGCGTTCAAGTCCAACAACTACTACGCCTCGGACGTGGCCTGGATGGAACTCGACGCATCTATCGAGCCCACCATTGGGCCCTACGAAACGTATGAGGACGGCTGGTTCGGCTACAAGGCAGCCTTCGAGGCCTTCATCACCGTGCGCGATGACGTGGAGACGAAGAAACTGGATGTTTTCGGTGGCCAACTCCAGGGGCTGGAGGACGCGCTCCCCATCGACGCGAAGTACCGCACGCCGAAGATTGGCGCCATGGCGCCGATGCGTGTGGTGAACGTCGTCTTCAGTGGCGGCGACGGCAATCGCGGTGTGCAAACGGCCGCGTTCAACCTGCCGAACGACGACCGCGTCATCCGCGAAAAAGGGTCCAAGCGCGTGATGCTCAAAAATACCCAAGAAGCGAAGTTCAAGTACGCCTTGACGCCGATCGCCCAGGTCGCAATGGCGCCCGCTGACAGGCCCAACGTGAAGTTCGACGCCTTCTTCACGCACATCCTCATGCACGAGCTGATGCATGGCCTTGGGCCGCACGTGGTGCACGGCACGAATACGCCGGTGCGCGAAGCACTCAAGGACACGTATTCGGCGCTGGAAGAAGCCAAGGCCGACATCTCCGGCCTCTGGGCGCTTGCGCAGCTGACTGAGAAGGGCACTATTTCGGCGGACATCGCTCGCACGATGTACACGACGTTTGTGGCGTCTTCGTTCCGCTCGATTCGATTCGGGTTGACGTCGGCGCACGGCCGCGGCCAGATCCTCCAGCTCAACTACCTGCTCGACCAGGGCGCGGTGATCGTGAACGCCGACGGCACGTTCTCCGTGGTGGACTCCAAGATCCGCCAGGCGGTGGCGGACCTCACGCGCGACATCATGACGATGCAGGCGAAGGGCGACTATGCGGCGGCGCAGGAGATGCTGAAGAAGATGGTGGTGGTGCGCCCGCAGGTGCAGGCCGTGCTCGACAAGTTGAAAGGCGTGCCGGTGGACATCGAGCCCCGGTTCACCGCTGTCAAGTAATGCGCAGAGGCCCCTACGACGGATTACAGGGAGTAAGCGTGGCGCAGAAGATTTGTTCTTGGAAGAAAAGAAAGTAGAAGTAACTCCCAGACTCCGTGCCACCTGTGATCCTGCGTGATCAGTGGTCAACAGCGTGACGGTCGTAGACCGGGGGCGTGGGAACCCGATTGTATTGGTGCCCAGCCTCCAGGGGGGCTGGGAGTACCTGGAGCCAGCGGTCGATGCGCTCGCACGGTCACACCGGGTCATCACGTTTTCCTTGAGTGATGAACAGGGCGGGCTGGATGCTCTCGCCGATCAGATCGCACGCACTCGACGAACGTGGCCTCGCGCGGGCGGCCATTTGCGGCGTGTCGTTCGGCGGCCGAGTTGCGCTTCGTTTCGCTGCGCGTCGGCCGGAGCGCACAGAGGCGCTCGTGCTGGTGTCTGCCCCAGGGCCAGGCTGGCACCTGAAACCCTCACACCGGTGGGGCGCGCGCCATCCCCTGCTGGCGGCGCCGGCATTCTTTGCGGTCATGGGTGTTCGGCTCTGGTCGGAGCTGGCGGTCGCGATGGGAGATGAGTTCGATTGATTTGCGGCAGGAGTCAGGCGTGCCCGACCGGCCGTCGTTTCAAAAGGCGTTGGACGAACTGCAGGCGGCCATGCTCGTGGTGCCAAGCGAGGTGGTGTACCGGCCGAAGTTCACGTACATCTGGACCTTGGCGATCGGGCGCTTTCCAGACCAGTTGACGCAGCCCATGCCCAAAGAGACCGCCCTCCGTGACATCGCCCTGGCGTTCCTGCAGGCAGCGGGCATGACGACGCGCGGCGAACTGGCGCGGGTGACCGGCCTCTCGCGTGCGGACGCCGGGTTGGGGAACCGCGCGCTCGTCGCCCAAGAGTTCGCAACGATGCTTGCCACAGGCGTCTACCAGACCAAAAACCCTGCCCCCACGACGGATCACAGGAGGCGCTGAGACGCAGAGTTCCTGGGGGAAAGAACCCTTGTGTCTCTGTGTGATCCGTCGTGAAGAAAGAAGAGCCTCGGCGCCTCGGCGTCTCCTGTGATCCGTCGTGACGCTATTTGATGGTCTTGACTCCCGCCAGCCGCGCAACGCCCGACAAGGTCACCTGCGCGGCGTTGAGACCGAGCAGGAAGTCCTTGTCGGAGAACGTCGAGAACAAGTCCGTTGGCTGGTGCCAGTGGGGGTTCCAGCCGGAGCCCGTCTGCATGCCGCGCTCGTTCTCGCGCAAGCTAATCGCCGGCACCAGATCCATGAACGGCGTGGAATCGGTGTTGGTCATGTGCGGCCCCACCGTCGCGGGATAGTGCGTCGTGTAGGCGTCAGCGGCCGCCTTGAGCGCAAACGCCAGTTTCATCGACTGGTCCACCATCTTCGAGTTCGACTGGAACTCGATGTTCACATCGGCCTCGGGGCGCTGCTCGGGGTTGAGGGTGCCGTCGGCGCGCGGCATCCCGTGGTCCCACATCATCATGTCGTGCTGGATCATGCCGAGCCACTTCGGCTCCGGATACTTGCCTGACCCGGCCGGGCTCTCAATGCCCTGCAACTTCTCGCGCTGCTCGACGTACGCCCGCGCGCCGTTGAGGCCGCTCTCTTCGTTGTTCCAGAGCGCGAGGCGGATGGATACATCGCTCGTCACACCAGGCATGTGCAGGATGCGCGCAATTTCCATCACCAGCGCCGTCCCCGAGCCGTCGTCATTGACGGCTTCGCCTTTACCCAGCCCATCCATGTGGGCGCCGATGATGTACATCTCCTGCGGACGCGTGGTGCCGATCTTCGTGCAGAAGACCTGCTGGCGCTCGCCGGGAACACTGGGTTCCGCGTTCAAGGCGCGCAGCGCTTCATTTGGCTGCGACTCAAGGTTGTTGTTCACGCCGGTTCGGCCGCGATAGCCGTAGTAGGTGGACCCACCGGCCTGCCCTCGACGCACCCACTCGGGGGAACCGGGCACCGGCGGCGTCGCGGCAGAACCTCGGCCGCCTCCCTGTCCACCCTGGCGAGCGGCGCTCTGCCCCGCGCCGGCGGCCTGCCCTCCTCCAGCCGCCCGTCCGGCCTGCCCACCATCGCCGCCACGGGCCGCGGGCGCGTAAGTGTACGTAATGCGCTCTGTGTTGGTGCAGCCGTAACTCTTGAGCTGCGCCTCGATCCAATCGACAGCGTCGCGATTGCGCTTGGTGCCCTGCTGGCGGTCGCCGAACTGCGCCAGTCCCTTGAGCGTGGCTTTGTACCGCTCGAGTTCGAGGTGCCCCACGAGTTCGCGGGTCGGATCCGGTGCCGCTTGGCCTTGCCCTGAGCCTGCCGAAGGGGCCGCGCTACCCGTTTGAGCCTGCCCGACGCCCTGTGGCTCTGGTGCGGAACTGGTGAACACAGACGCGCCAGTCGCCATTACGCCGACGGCAGCAAAGGTCAACAGGGTATGTTTCATGGCAGGGCAAGTCTACCGCAAACACCCACGTCCAACCCTGGACTCTGGACTCTGGACTCTGGACTATCTGACCGCGGCCGAGCCGCGGGCCAGCGCGATTGCGGACTCGCTGGCCATCGAATCCCAGTAGCCAACGAATCGCTTCGGTTCTGGCGCGTCGTAGTTGCGGAAGTTCACGGCCCAGCGATACCCGATGGGCTGGTACCACAGCTCGGCGGTGACGGTCAGCGGCCCCTGCACGTTGTCCAGAGCTACGCGATAGGTCACGCGATCGCGACCATCCCCGAAGTCGGTATCCGTCGCGGCGGCACCATGGACGGCCACATCAGCCGTCGCTGTCGTCTTGTTCATCCCGCGAGGCAGCAGGCGATTGTCCTTCACGTAACGCGCGCCAGACAGCAGCCCGGTGGTCACACGACCCGCCGGGTCCACCATCACCGACTCATACACCTGCACCTGATCGGCCTGGGTGATTTCGGCGTAGTGCGGCTCAAACTTTGTCGCATCGGCATCGTTGTCATTACCGGCAATGCGGCCATCGGGCGAAAAGGCGCCCGACTCGAAGACCACCCGGCCGCCGGCTTCCTTCACCACAATATGGAGCCAGGCTCGCCGTGAGGGATAGGCCGTCGGCAACTTGTGTCCCGCCAGGTTCTGCACGTCCACATCAATCGACAGGCCGGCGGAAGTACGTTCAGCCCGCGTCACCGATACGCGCGCGGTGTCTTCCTGCAGGTGCCTCACGGTGCGCGTCACGGCCGCATCCATTTCGCGCGGTGTCGCCCGCACGCCCAGATCAATACGATACCGGTTGAGCATCTTCATCATGAAGAAGTTGCCGCCCAGAAACGTGTGCCGCGACACGTCCGCACGCGGCTGGCCGAGGACCTGGGTCAACGGGATCTCTCCCGCCACCACCGGCATGTGGCACGACTGGCAGCTCTGCGTGTCTTTGTACGCGCTCTGCTGCCATTCGAGGTACGGCGTCTGCTCAGGCAACTTCACATCGATGGCGCCGGCCGCCAGCGCGTGCGTGAAGAGCGTGTGGCACGTGGCGCACAGTTCCGACTGCTGGATGTGCGTGGACTGCGCCGGCTCGAATGACGACGAGGACTGCATCACGCGGGTGCGGCCGGTATCGATTTGGAATGGACCAAAGAGGCGCCTAGTGCCTGGCGCGGCGGCCACGTCGATGACGTATCCGCCTGTGAAGCTCGCCGGAGTGCCGAGGCCGGCCGGCTGGATCTGGTGGCACACCGTGCAGGACACACCGTCTGCGGCAAGTGCGGCATCCGGATCATCAGGGCGGCCCAGCGGCAGGTGATCAAAAACGCGCCCCTTGCGTCCCGCCGCGCGCTCCGGGAACGTCGTCATGGGCATGTGGCAGATCGAACACTCGTTTTCGATGTCGGCGGCGGCCGCTGGGTGATCCATCACCTCTCTGCGCACTGCGGCCATCCAATACGGATCGCGTGCGGAGTTGGCCATCATCGAGGCGCGCCAGTCGGTAAAGATCGACACGTCCTCACCCGTCGGCGTCACCACGTTGTTGTGGCAAACGCTGCAGGTGTCGGCAGCGACAAACAGGCCGGCGGCGGTGATGTGGGGGTTCGAAAACGACGTCTTTTCCGCACTCACCGCCAGCGTCGTCGCCCACAGGACGATGCTCGCGCAGGCCGCAGCCTTACCACCCATCGCGCAATCCCCCATCAAACCAGTCCCACAGGAAATACATGACCACGCTCGAGCTGCGGTGCCCGCGGCCGGTGAGCGGCGTACGCCATCCGATGTTCAACCGCACGTGCTGCCTGGTATTCAGGGTGACCTGGAACTGCGGCACGATGTCCCAATCGATCGTCGCGCCCGACTCAAGTTCGCGCGCGGCCAGCACTTCGACCATCGGAGACCAGGCGCGGCCGAACCGGCCGTTCTGCGTGAAGGTCTTGCCCACAGCGGCCCGCCAGAAGGCTTCGCGCCCGGCTTTTTGCTTGTCGGCCGGCAGTTCCACGCCGCCCTGAAACTGGAAGAACCCGTCGGAGGGCAGCAATTTCCCAAAGGTCATGAAGGACTCAAACACCGTCGTATCCTTCGACAGACCGTCTGCGGTGTCACCGGTCGGCAGAATCACCTCGCCGGACAGCGAGAAGATGTAACCCCGGTCCAGGCTGTGAGCCAGAGCGCGCTTGAATCCGAGTGCCAGGTCACCGGCGCCACCCACCCACGACCCACCGCTTCGAGAAGCCGCGAACGGGACCTTGACCTCGATTTGGTTGCGTGGACCGAACCGCTTCTCGTAGACAAACGATGTCGAAGCACTGAAGGGCCCCCGCCCGAACTCCGTGGTCATGACCCATTCATCTTCGGGGTACGCTTTTTCCGTAAACAGCGCCTTCGGCAGGTTCAACTCACCGCGGGGCCATTCCGGCACTTCGCAAAACATCTTGATGTGTCCGACGATCTTGTAGAGGTCCGCTTCGCTGAACGCGCCGCCAAACGCGGGCATGTGGCTGGAGAACCCGCGGGCCGGTCCCCCTTCATGCGCCACTGTGACCCAATCGGCATTGGCTTCGCGCGGCGCAAACTGGCAGTCGGTGAAATCGGGCGTCGGCACGTCGAAGCCGAGGGCACCGGCCTCTTTCCCCTTGCCATCGAGTCCATGACACGCGGCACAGGCATACGCAAACAACTCGGCGCCGGTCTTGCCGGCCGTGTCCACGGTGCCCTTCGCGACCTGCGCGAGCGGCCGCGCTTCGGGAGAGGCCTGGGTTGCCGCAAAGACCGCCACGAACATGGCGGCGCTCAGGTATTGCAGCCGGCGAATCATCGCCGAGAGCATATCGCGAAGGCGAACTATCGAGAAGGTCCGCGAGCGTTTGCTTCTCTGGCTGCGTGCACCGCCAGGTCCGGCCGATCACTGATCACGCCCGACACTCCCCAATCGATGACTGTCTGAAAGTCCTCTGGCCGGTCGACGATCCACGAATGCAACGGCATCCCCGCCCGTCGAGCCAATCGGACCAACGCCTCGGTCAGGACGCGCTCGCCCCTGAACACAAACGGCACTTGAAGCACGGCATACCCCGTCAGGAGCGGCTCCAACAGGAGGCTGGCGCGCGATAGTGCCGACTGCACTTCACCACGCGACGCGCTCGTCGGCAGATGCGGCGCCACCCGGCGCACGTGCCCCAGGACGCCATCGTCAAATCCCGCCACCACGACCCGGTCGTCCGCATGGCACTCGCGGATCACGGACAGCGCACGGTCGGCCACCTCGGGCCGTTCGCCTTTTATCTCCACGAGAAACGGATGCGTGGAATATCTCCTCAGGAGAAATCGAAGCGTCGGGATGCCGAGGCCCTGACCGCGATACGGCCAGCCCTGGTCTACGCCAAACTGCGCCCCGGCATCCACTCGCGCGAGCGCGTCAGCCGTGAAGTCTTCAACGGCACCGGCCGCATCGGTCGTGCGTTCCAGCGTAGAGTCGTGCAGGACGACCGCTTCACCGTCGCGTGACATGTGAATGTCACACTCAAGCCAGTCGGCCCCGAGAGCCACGCCATGGTCAAACGCCGCAACCGTGTTCTCCGGACGCAGGGCGGACCCGCCGCGGTGGGCGATGGCGACCACATGATTGAGTGACAGCAGCGACACGTCAGGACGTCCAAGGCACTATAGTCAAGATATGCCTTCTTCCACCACTCTGCCGGCCACGCTCGGCGAACTCCGCCGCGCCATCACATCGGGCGCACGGCCGCACGTATCCGTTAAAGACGAACTGCGGTCGAATCTGATCGCGCGGCTGCGCAGCGGCCAGCCGCTGTTTCCCGGCGTCATCGGGTACGACGACACGGTCGTGCCCCAGATGGTCAACGCGATTCTGTCGAAGCACAACTTCATCCTGCTCGGCCTGCGCGGCCAGGCGAAGACGCGGTTGCTTCGCGCGCTCACCTCCCTGCTCGATCCGCAGTCGGCCGTCGTGCCCGGTTGCGAAATCCATGACGACCCGCTGGCGCCCATCTGTGGACCGTGCCAGGCGCGCGTGGCCGCTGAAGGCGACGCGATGGCGATTGGCTGGCGCACCGCCGAGCGGCGGTATGTCGAGAAGCTCGCCACCCCGGATGTCACCATTGCCGACCTCATCGGGGACGTTGATCCCATCAAGGCCGCCAGGTCCGGCTTTGAGCTGGGAGATGCCCGCACCATGCACTTCGGCCTGTTGCCGCGAGCCAACCGCGGTATCTTCGCCATCAACGAACTGCCCGACCTTGCCAGCAAGGTGCAGGTGGGCCTGTTCAACATCCTTCAGGAGGGCGACGTCCAGATCAAAGGCTACCCCGTCCGCCTGCCGCTGGATGTGCTTCTGGTGTTTTCGGCGAACCCGGAGGACTACACCGCCCGCGGCAAGATTATCACGCCCCTCAAGGACCGCATCGGCTCTGAGATCCGGACGCACTATCCGCGCACGCGCGTGGACGCCATTGCCATCACCGCACAGGAAGCCTGGACCGACCGGCCGGCTGACGTCCAGATTGACGTCCCCGCCTATGTCCGCGAGGTTGTTGAAGAAATTGCGTTCCAGGCGCGGCTGGATTCCAAAGTCGATCGCCGGTCCGGCGTCAGCCAACGTCTGTCAATCACCGCCCTTGAAAACGTCGTCTCGAACGCCGAGCGGCGTGCGGCATTGTCTGCGGAACCCGTCGTGGTGCCCCGCGTGAGCGACATCTACGCCTCCCTGCCTGCCCTGACCGGGAAGATCGAGCTGGAATACGAAGGCGAGTTGAAGGGTCCTGAGATCGTGGCGAGGGAACTCGTGCGGTCCGCCGTGGCCAACGTATTTGACGGATACACGTCACGCGCCAACCTGAAACCGGTCATTGCCTGGTTCGATCAGGGTGGCGCCGTGGACTCGTCAGACACCACGCCTTCCGACGAATTGCTGTCGGCCACCGCACCCATCGAAGGGTTCGACGACCTGCTCGAGCGGATGGGAGTACGGGCCGGGGCATCGGCCGCCGGGCGCGCGTCGCTCGCCGACTTCGTACTCGAGGGCCTCTGTGCGATGAAGAAGATCAGCCGCACCGAAGAGGGAAAGATCGAGGGAGCGCCGCACGAACGGAAGTCCCGTCCTCGCGACGACGGCCGGCAGGCCGATATCCGGACGATGCTCGAGGATGAGGATGACGAGCCGGGTCCGCCCGGGTCAAAGGGGCGCAAGAAGTACTACAACTGATCGGCCCCGATGAAGTACCGCTACACCAAGTTCATCGAAGAATTGCTCGACGGCCTCGACATGGAGGCGCTCGTCTCGCGCCTGTCCGACCTGCTGCTCTCAAGCGGCTTCAACAACCCGTGGGACCCGCAAAGCGAGGGCGACCAGTCAATGCAGGCACTGCACGACGCCGTCCTCGACGCGCTCCTCAATGGCGGCGTCATGTCCAACGAGATGCTGCAGCGCCTGATGCGTGAACCGTCCGACGATGAGGCCCGCGCCCGGATTGAGGAGATGGTGCAGAAGGTCATCGAACAGCTCACGGAACAGGGATTCGTGTCCACAACCGGCACCCCGCCGTCGGGACAGGACACGCCAGGTTCAGTCGGTGCTGCAGCGGGCGCCGAGGGCGAAGCTCGCTTCGAAGTGACCGACAAGGCACTGGACTTCCTCGGGTATCGGGCCCTGAGGGACCTGCTGGGTTCAATGGGCCGTAGCAGCGTGGGCGGTCACGACACGCGCGAACTCTCCACGGGCATCGAAGCCGGCGGACCGCCGCGCCCGTACGAGTTTGGCGACACGATGAACCTCGACGCGTCGGCGACCATCCTCAACGCTGTGCGGCGTGGCGCCGGCCTGGACGTCGATCACGAAGACTTGATGGTGACGCAGGGCGACTACCAGAGTTCCTGCGCCACGGTGCTGCTGCTCGACTGCAGCCACAGCATGGTGCTCTACGGCGAAGACCGTTTCACGCCGGCCAAACGCGTGGCCCTCGCGCTGACCAACCTGATCAAGCACCAATACCCCGGCGACTCCCTCAACGTCGTCCTCTTTCACGACTCCGCTGAAGAGGTGCCGCTCGCGCATCTCGGCCGCGTGCGCGTGGGTCCCTACTACACCAACACGCGCGAAGGCCTGCGCCTGGCCCGCCGCATCCTGGAACGGCAGCGCAAAGACATGCGGCAGATCATCATGATTACCGACGGCAAGCCGTCAGCGATCAGCCTGCCCGACGGCCGCATCTACAAAAACGCGTTTGGCCTCGACCCGTATGTGCTGCGCGAGACCTTCGCGGAGGTGGCCGCCTGCCGTCGCGCGGGCATCCTCATCAACACCTTCATGCTGGCGCGCGACTATGACTTGGTGGCGTTCGTTCGCCGCGTGGCGCGCATCTGTCACGGCAAAGCCTACTTCACGACGCCGCAGACGTTAGGACAGTACGTGTTGCACGATTATCTGACGAAAAAGACCCGTAACGTGCACTGACGCGCTCGCTGCGGCGCTCACACTGAGGGTTGAGGATTGAGCGATTGAGGATCGGGATGGCGGATTGCTGATCTCGGATTGACAATGGGAATTGTCGTGAATTGCTCGATCGCTGGATGGTGCGATGGTGGGATTTCGCGATTGCGGGTTTGAATTGAAGGATTGAGGATGGAATTGAACATATCAATCCCGATCCTCAACCCTCCACGACGGTTATCTGTTTCCGGCGGGGCTGGCGCCGCCGCCAAACCAATAGGTTACCTGGAAGCGGAGGATCCGCGGTCCGAGGGCGCCGGTCGGCGACTTGAACGTGGCGATCTGCGTCACGGGCATGGCCGGATCATTCGCGTAGCGAACGTTTGTCAGACCGGTGCCCGTGCGCACGGAGAAGATCGTGTTCGCGTTGGTCAGGTTGTACGCATCCATGCCGATTTCGAACCGGCGTCCACCGACATCAAACAGGCGGCCCAGGCGCAGGTCGACCTGGTACCGACCTGGCAGTTCCACACTGCCGCGCGGCTCGGCATTGACGGTCTGTGCACCCTGGCGCAGGCACCCGGTCGTGATCGACGCCGTGCAGGCGCCGATTTGCACGGTTCGTGTGATGGGCTGCCCCGACGACATCAGGAAGTTCGCGCCGAACGTGACGCGGTACGGCAGCATGGCCGAACCGCTGGCCTTGAAGCTGTGTCGCCTGCCACCGCTGATCCCGTCCGCGTTGACATTCGCGGCGTTGGGGTTGGCAAGGCTCGTTCGCTCGACCGTTTCGCGCGAGTAGGTGTAGCCGGCGAGCAACGTGGTGCCCTTGCCGTACCGCTTGGTGGCGACCACTTCCACGCCGTTGTATTTCACGCCGAGGCGGTCGTCGTTGATCGGCAGATCGTCCACAAGCGTGAAGCCGGGATTGAGCGAGTACACGGTGATCGCCTTGTCGTCGCCGGTGCCCACCACACCATCGCGCCCAGGATCAACCGCCTGCACAGGCGAGAACATCGCGTCCCACTGATTGATATCGCCGTCCACATTTCCGTAGGTGTCGAACTCGCGGCGGTTGAAAAACGCCGCGCTCAACCTGAACGCCGGGAATAGTTCATGGTCGATGCTGACCGTGAACTCACGCCGCCACGTGCGCTTCCGATTCCTGTCGAACGGGTTCGGATTTGGAATGGACGTGGTGACGGCACCGGCGCCGAACTCACCCCCCACGTACCGGGAACCGTTCCACGTCGCATTGCCGGGCTGAAACGAGAGGTCGCCGTTGACGTCGTTCCACGCGTACGTCTGGCTGATCTGGCCGTTGGGGTTCGGGCCCGGCGTGCCGGTGCCGACCTGGTCGAAGTACTTGCCAGCCGACATCTTGAGCACCGTCTTGCCCGTGCCAAAGAGGTCGTACGTGCCACTCACACGCGGGGCCCAGTTCTTCCAGAGTGGCGCGTTCTTGACCTCGTCAAACGAATCCCTGACCGTGTAGGTGGTCAAGGTGCCGCCGGTATTGAGCGCCACGTTCAGGCCGCTGATCGTCGTTCCACTCGGAAAGTACTCGCTGGAGTCATGCGTCTGTTCCGGAATGTAGCCATTGACGCGTTCCCACCGCAGACCGGCAATGATCGTGGCCCGGCCGAGGCTGAACGTATCCTGGGCGTAGAGTGCCGTGCTGGTGACCGCGCGTTTGATGAGCGTCGGTGTATTGAAGATCGTCACCTGTCCAGGACCGGCAGGCTGGGCCGCTGTGCCGGCCACGCTTCGCCACGTCAGGTTGACGTTGCCGACACGGGTGGTCGTCACATCTTCCGGCGTGTAGCCATGGTCGAGCCCGAACTTGAACTCGTGCCGCCCGCCGGCAAACTCCGACAGGTAGTAATTCCAGTTGGAGGTGACCTGCACGCGGCGCCGGAACATCAAGGCACTGTTCGCGTTGTTGCGGAACCGCACGCCAGTGGCGTTGTCGAGGATCGACTGCTGGTCGGTTTTCTGATTCAGCGGAAAGTGGGTGTTGCTGTACGCAATCTTCGTATCGCCGACGAGTTTGTCGGTGACCACCGAGTTCCAGGACAACTGGGAGATCAGAAAGGTGTCCTCTTCCTTCGGATTGGAGTCGAGCGTGACGCCGGCCCCCGCACCGCGGTTGGGCTTGTCGTACCACTGGTAGTTGCCGTAGCTCTCGAATCGGTTCGAGGCGCCGAGCGAGTACGTGAGCTTGCCCGAGACACTCCAGATTTCAGTGGAGTCGCGATCGTTGCCCGACGTAATCTGCGGAATCTGCGGCGGCGAGATCGCCGGGTACCCAGGCACGTTCACATGAGTCTGCTGATTGTTGGTGTTGGCGAAGTAGAACAACCGGTTGGCCACCAGGGGCCCGCCCGCCTGGATATTGGCATTGGAGATGAAGTCCACCGCCTGCGCCTCGGGCCGGAAGCCGGCCTGCTTGAGCGCCTCATCCACGTTGTCCCACTGCGTCTTCTTGCCCTGATAGGACCCGCCAAACTGACCACCGAATCGATTCGTGCCGCCGCGCGTGACCATGTTGATCAATGTGCCCGACGTACCCATGGAAATGTCCTGAGCGCCGGTCGTCACCTGGACGTTCTCAAACGTCGCGGGCTCGTAGTAGTTCATCGAGAAGCCGATGGCCGCCGGGTCGCCCACGTTCACGCCATTGACCAACTGCACGTTCTGCGAGTTCGGGGTGCCCCGCGAGGTGAAGCCGCGTTGCAGTCCCGCCTGGTTGCCGCCGACGTCCGGCGTATCAAACACCAGCCCGGGGATTTTGTATTCGAGGATGCTCCAGATGTCCTTGCCGCCCGGTGTGGTGTCGAGCAACATGGCGTCCAGGTTCGTGGCCACGGCGGCGCTCTTGGTATCTACCACGGGCGTCTCTCCGCGGACGGTAATCTCCTCCGTCATCGCGCCCACTTTCATCGTGGTATCGATTGAGACGGTCTGGTTCTGGACGACCAACACGCCTTCGCGTGTGATGGTCTGGAACCCCGAAAGTGTGGCCTTGACGTTGTAGGTGCCGACTGACAGTGCCGTGAAGCGCTGCACGCCCGCTGAATCGGTGACGCCCACCAGCGGCTGCGGGAGCCCGGGGCTCGTGACCGTAATGGTCACGCCGGGGATCGCGGCCCCCTGATCGTCGATGACCTTCACATAGATGCTGCCGGTCTGCACCTGCGCCCACACGGGCGACGCGACGACCAGCAACAACAACAGGACTCCCAAGAAACGACACGTGCGCAACATGCTGTGC
This sequence comes from Acidobacteriota bacterium, assembly GCA_009694745.1. Classification (GTDB taxonomy): domain Bacteria; phylum Acidobacteriota; class Vicinamibacteria; order Vicinamibacterales; family SCN-69-37; genus SYFT01. The sequence goes on along the minus strand of SHUF01000025.1, from coordinate 18,821 downwards.
TCCCCCCGTAGTGTCCCCACTACAAAATGCAAACAACCGGCGGTGGCGAAGCCGTCGACCTGCTGCTGGGACAGATAATACGCCCAAGCGCCCCCCCTGCAACGACGATGTGACAGGTTGACAACCCTGAAGCCCGGCCATAGTGTCCTGCATTCAGGGAGCCTTCTTATGACACGGCGAACAAAGGTCGGATTCGGTCTTCTGTTGTCCGCTATCGGCTGGTCTGTGACCGGTCTTGCGACAAGCCACCCGCCCACACCGCAACCTGCGCAAGGCCGGCTGACGATCAACAGCCTGATTGACATCAAGCACCCGTCTTCCCCCGTCTGGTCGCGCGACAGCCGGCAGGTGGCGTTCCTCTGGGATCGCGCCGGCGTCACCAACCTGCACGTGGTGGCTGCCGATGCCTCGAGCCCGCCCAGAGCCATCACCACTGACGGCGCCCCAGTTGCCGGAGTCTTCTGGAGTGCCGACAACCGGGATCTCCACTTCACCCTCGGCGGGACCCTGATGAAGGTGTCGGCCGCCGGCGGCGTCCCACAACCGGCGTTCGCCCCCTCGCCCGGCAGCAACGTTGTGGTCTCGCCGGATGGCCGCCGAGCGGCCTATGTGAAAACCGACGCCGCAGCCACCCGGCGCGAAGTACGTCTGCGCTCGCTCGTGGACGGCAGCGACCAATCGGTCGCCAGGTTTGATGGCCCCATCGCGGGACTCGCATGGAGCCACGGTGATCACCTGACGTTCACAAGCGGTGGACGGGCCGGCCAGTCAATTCGGCACGAGAGTTCGCCCGAATACTCTGGCGCGAAGATCGTCTACGTGGCCACTGAGAACGTACCTGGCACGCCAGGACAAAGCTACGTCATCTCGATGGCTGACGGCACGCCGAAGCCCTACACGGCCACCGTCGGGGGCGGTGCTGGACGCGGAGGCGGACGGGGCGGCGGCCGGTGGATCGATCCGTCGCGCTTCCTCGTTGAGCGCACGGTGGACTTCAAGCGCCGGGAAATCTACATCGGGAACACGAGTGGCACGGCGCCCCAATTGGTGCATCAGGAGACGAAGGACGCGTTCTGGAGCATGACCGGTGACGCCCAAGGCACCGCGCAGGCGTCACCCGACGGAAAGTGGATCAGTTTTCTCAGCGACCGCGACGGATGGGATCACATCTACGCGATGCCGTCATCTGGTGGACCGGCAGTGCAAATCACCAGGGGCGCCTTCGAGGCGTGGCGTCCGTCCTGGTCGCCCGACAGCACCAGAATCGTGTTTGACTCCAATCAGGGGAGCAATCCCGGAAATCGGCAACTTGGCCTCATCACGCTCAATGGCGACCCCGCGCGCGCCCAGGTGGCCACGCTAACAACCGGGCGGGGAACGAACACGTCAGCGCAGTGGTCGCCGGATGGCCGGAAGCTCGTGTATCAACACACCGACCCGCAGAACTCAGCAGACTTGTGGGTCATCGACGCCGTGCCTGGCGCGAAACCCGTGCAACTCACCAGTTCCCTTCCCGCCGGCCTGGATCGGACGGCACTGGTCGAGCCGGAACTCGTGGAGTACGCGGGCCCCGACGGCAAGAAGGTACCGGCGTACCTCTTCGTGCCGAACACGCTCGACCGCACCAAGAAACATCCGGCCATCGTCTGGATCCACGGCGACGGCGTGAACCAGAACTACGACGGCTGGCACATTCAGCGCAACTACGCCGTCTACTACAGTTTCCACCAGTACCTCGCACAGCAGGGCTACGTGGTCCTCGCTCCCGACTACCGCGGCAGCATCGGGTATGGATCGGCGTGGCGTGAGGGCGTCTACATGGACGTGGGCGGCAACGACTTCAAGGACGCCGGCCTCAGCGCGAACTACCTGAAGGCTCTGCCCTACGTGGACGGCGACCGCATCGGCGTCTGGGGTCTGAGTTACGGCGGGTTCTTCACGTTGCTGGCGGTCACCGAAATGCCGACCGCGTTCCGGGTGGCCGTCAACGTGGCTGGTGTCGCCGACTACGCCTTGTACTACGAAGACCCGTACCACGGCGGCTGGACGGTCAGCCGAATCGGCACGCCAGAGCAGAACCCGAAGGTCTACGCGCAGGCATCACCCGTGTCCCGCATGGACCGGCTGGTGCGGCCCCTGCTCATCCTGCACGGCACGGCCGACGTCAACGTGCCGTACCTGCACTCGGTCAAACTGCTCGATGAAGCCTTGAAACACGGCAAGGGCGACCTGGTGTCGTTCATGGCCTACCCCGGTGAGTTCCACTACTTCACCAGAGCCCACGTGCTCCGAGATGCCTGGACGCGGGTCGAGCAGTTTTTCGCAAAGCACCTCTCAATACAATCTCAATAACACCCCCAATGACATCTCAATAACATTGAGAAATTGAGGGTTGAGCGATTGAGGATCGGGATGGCGGATTGCGGGATGGACCATCAGCGATTAGCTATCCCACCATCAGGCCATCCGACAATTCCCATTTTCAATCCCAGATCAGCAATCCATCCCATCCCGATCCTCAATCGCTCAATCCTCAATTTCTTTCTCGGCCCTGACGCGCTCCGAGATCGTCGCGACCACGGCCTCTCCATGAAATCGTCCGTTCTCGATGAAGATCTTGCCGCTTTGTTTTCCGGCGACGCAGGCGCCGATCACGAAGAGATTCGGCACAGTGGTCTCGAACGTCGCTTCGTCGTACACGGGCGCGTGGATCGGGTCGTCTACGGCCGCGCCAACTGACCGCAGTAACGTGGTGTCCGCGCGGTAGCCGGTCATCAGGTACACCTGATCCGCCGGGATCTGCTGGCGACCTGACGGCCCCGACACGACGACGTGCTCGGATGTGATCTCAACCACAGACGACGAGAAGTGTGCGCGGATGGAGCCTTTCTTGATGCGATTGTCGATGTCGGGCTTGACCCAGTATTTGATCGAGTCGCCCATGCCTTCTTCACGATGGACAATCGTGACGCGAGCGCCGGCGCGGTACAACTCGAGAGCCGCTTCGGCGGCTGAGTTCTTACCGCCCACCACGACCACTTCTCGGCGAAATCCCGTGTGCGGCTCGCGAAAAAAGTGCGAGACGTGCGCAAGGTTTTCACCAGGCACCCCCAGTGGATTTGGGATGTCGTACGCGCCGGTCGCCAGCACGACGAACCGCGCCCGACGCACCAGGGCGCCGCCGTGGCGGCTGTGAGAAGTCACGGCAAACACGCCGTCGGCGTCGCGCGTCAGTCTCGTGACGGGCTCCTCGAAACGCACATCGAGTTTGTAGGTGTCGGTCACGCGACGGTAATACCGCAGCGCTTCCTGCCGCGTGGGCTTTTCGTGCGGACTCACAAACGGGAGCCCGCCGATCTCCATCAGTTCAGGTGTGGTGAAAAACACCATGGCTGGCGGGTAGTGCACCAGCGAGTTGACCAGCGCGCCCTTTTCGAGCACGACGTGCGTGAGGCCCCTCTGCCCTGCGGCGATGGCGGCCGCCAGGCCCGCCGGGCCGGCACCGATGATGATGAGGTCGAGGACGTTACTTGCGGTTGTACTCAATGCGGAAATTACTCCCAACGGCCACAGGACGGCCCGACGACTTGAACACACCCTGCTCGCCGAGCGACGTGACTTCCAGACTGACACCGACCACCGCAATGGCGGTCACCGAATCGGCCAGTTGCAGCGTGATCGCCTCGGCACGCCCCGGCACCACGGCGATCGCGCCCCCGGGGCCGATGCCGCCTGCCACGCGGTCGAAAATATCGACGTCTGTCCGCAACTCTCGCGACACGGCCGCCTTCGAAATCTCGGTGCCGGCCTGATCCAACACGGCCACCACGGCTGTGTGTTTGGCGTACATCTGGGGACCGGCGGCGCCGGCCGGAGGCGGCGTGTACCGGTTGTGCAGATCGAACATCAGGGTGGTGGTGCCCGTGTGCGGCGGGACGGTCATCATGACGCCGTCCTTTGCGCTCGTGCTGATCACCACATCGCAGAACTTCCTGCGGCTCTTGAGTCCGACGCCAAGGTCGGTGGCGCAGGAAAACGCGGTGGTGACGTCAGGCGGCGGGAGCCAAGCCACGGCGACCGCAAACACGCCGATCGCGACAAATTTGACCATCTTCGGAGTATAGACGCTGGCCACGTACAAAAAAAACGAGTGGTGGGCAAGCCCACCACTCGTTCAGATACGTGCGCGCTCGTTCCTAGAACGTCAGCTTGAGCGAGAAACGCGCCGACCGCGCACCCTGGAAGCCTGACGCCTGGTTGTAGGTGGCATTCGGACGGCCCGACGTGCCCTGGGTGGCCATCTGCGAAACCGTGTTGAACCCGGCAAAAAATGCCGTGTCATTGGTCAGCACCAGCGCATCGCGAAACTGCGCCGCAGCCTTGGTCGTCTCGGTCATCTGGTCAAACAGGTTGTCGATGTTGAACTGCACGTTCAACCGCATGTTGCGCGGAAGGGTGAAGCTCTGCGTGAAGTTCAGGTCGGTCTGTGTGTACACCGGCGACCGTCCGAGGTCACCGCGGCTATACACAAACACCGGCACACCCTTGTAGGTGACCGACGTGGTGCTGAGGAGGCCCGAGAACGCGACGAAGTTCACGCCCATCTGCGTGCCCCACGGCATGACGTATGCGCCCTGCGCCTTGAACTGCACCGGGCGGTCGCTCTGCAGACGGCCGTAGTTCGCCTGGCCCGTCTGGTTGAACGCCATGTAGAGGCCGTCGAACGAGCGGTTGACGTTCGGGCTGTTGCGGCCGTTCTCATCCGAGTTGGTCAGGCCGGCGTAGTTGCCGTACGTGCGGCTGACCAACACGTTGGCGTTGAGGAACCAGTTGTTCGCCAGACGCCGTTTGAACGAGAAGTCCACGCCGTCGTACTTACGCTGCGGCCGGGGCGTGGCCGGGAAGGCCGTGCCTAGGGGGTATTCGCCGAATCCTGTGCCGGGGTTGGCGATGTAGTACACCTCGCCGACGCCTGGCACCTGCACGCCGACGTCTTCGATCGTCTCGTTCAGCCACTTGTGCGCGTAGCGGACGCCCACCGACATCAGGCGGCCCAGTTCGTGGTCCACGCCGAACGTAAGCTCCTGGGTCTTGACCGGCTTGAGGTTTGGATCGACCAGGTTGTCCTTGGGGTCGTTCGAAACGTGCCTGAAGTCCACCTGCTCGATGAACGTGCCGCGGCAGCCGCTGCTGGGCGTTCCGTCACAATCGATGGTGTTCCAGTTGAAGTCGTCGAGCGTCCAGTAGTAGCTGATCCACCGGTCGGCGCCCCAGGCGCCGCGCGGCATGTCGAGCTTCTCGATGTCGTAGAAGGTGCCCCACGATCCGTACACCTTCCACTTGCTGTCGCCGTTGACGTCGTAGGCGAAGCCAAGCCGCGGCGCGATCTTGTCTCCCCACCCGAACGTGATGCCGGGGTTCTGGGGCTGGTAGGACGGAATGGCCGTATGCTCGGCCCGCACGCCGTAGTTGATGGTCATCTTGCCGTTGACGGTCCACTGGTCCTGCAGGAAGAACCCGAGGTTGTTCGACTTGATGTCGCCATCGGTGTAGATACGCGACACGGTGTAGTAGCCGTATGTGCCCCGTACCAACGTGTTCGACAGCGTCGCACGCGAGCTGTTCCAGCTGAACGAGATGTTCGGGTGCTGCGCGCCCGAGCTGACCTGGTTGGAGATGCGCTCGAGTTGGACGCCGAACTTAAAGGCATGTTCACCCTTCCAGTCGCGGAACATCGTGAGGTCCGAGTTCAGGGTGAAGCGACTGTAGTTGTCGTACTTGGTGAAGCTGTTCGACGGATTCTCACTGAACCCACTGAGCTGCTGCAGCGAGGCGGGGACGTCGAGCAGGTTGACATTGGTGGTGCCGAACGACCGGCCGGTGCCGCGGAAGTAGTCGCCGCCGGCCGAACCGCTGCCATAACCCAGGTAGCCGCCCGTGAGGTTGGCGTACAGCCGGTTGTTGGCCACCCAGTCAAACGAGGCCGTGTACGAGTTATTGAACGACTTGGAATAGATCGTCGGGCGGGGGTTGAAGCTCGTCGCGTTGGACGCACTCGTGCCGTTGGTCGAGTCGATCGCCGGCAATGTGAGGCCCCCGGTGGTGGGCGTGTTGGCGCCCGTCAAACGCACGCGCATCGAATTCGTCAACTGGTGGGTCAGGTTGTACTGAAACGTCTTGCTCGTCGACTTCGAATTGAACGATTGTGTCGGCTCGAACCCGCGGTTATTGAGCCAAGTCACAGTGCGGTTGGTGTTGTTGACCACATCGTTATACCCAAACCAGAACCAGGTCTTGTTGCGGAAGATTGGGCCGCCGATGTCGTAGACCTGCTCGAGCCGTTGGGATTCATTCAACCGCGGCGGGAGGAAATACTCGGCCTTGGTAAGATCGCTCGGCATGAGCCGGAGCGTCGGGCGAGGATCCCCGGCTAGGCGCCGCAGGCGGCGTCCGCTCAAGTAGCCGCCGACCGTGCCGTGATACACGTTGGTGCCGCTCTTGGTGATGGCCGACACCACGCCGCCCGTCGCCGCACGGAATTCCGCGTTGTAGCCGGACTGCTTGACCTGAATCTGTTCGATGAAGTCGGTGATGACGCCGACTGCCGCCACGCCGCTGCGCAGGTTCGTCGTATCGAGCCCGTCCACCATGTAACGCACTTCCGACGCGCCAGCGCCGTCAATCATCAGGCCGCCGCCTCGGGTCTCGATGCCCGTGCCGGCCACACCGGTGATCGCATCAAGAAAATTGCGGCCAGTCGGGAGCAGCGCGATGATGTCCTTCGAAATCGTCGCGGTCACGGAGTTCTGCTTGACGTCCACGATCGGGGATTCGCCCGTCACCTGGACCGTCTCGGCCACGCCGGAGATCGACATGGCCAGATCAATTTTCAGGTGCAGGCCCAGGTTGATCTCAACGTTTTCCATCTTGGAAGAGTTGAAACCCGACAAGGTGGCCGTGACCACATATTTGCCGGTGATCAGCGACGGGAAACGGTACATGCCGCTTGCGTCGGTGACCGCCATCTGTGTGCTGTTCGTGGCCAGGTGTTTCGCCTCGACAGTGACGCCCGGCAGTACGCCGCCAGACGTGTCTTTGACTGTGCCTTCGATCGATCCTCTCAACTCCTGAGCCGCTACGGGCGCTGTCCATGCCAGGGCAAACGCCAACAGCACTCCTACAAGTGATGCCTTACGCATATGTGCAGTCCTCCTCAAATGCCTCGTGGGACGAATAACAGGACACAGGGACGAAAATGCCGCCCACGTGGCTGTGGAATGTTACACCCGCGTCATCAGACTGTGCTCTGGAAAGCATAAAAACGTATTTCGCCCCAAATTGGCTTTTGGCGGAAAATCCTGAGATGCGCCCATCAATCATTGCGTGCTGTCTGGCGGCGTCGGCGGGCCTGATGGCCCAGCAGGCTACCACCACCTTCAAGACTGGGGTGGATCTGGTGCCGGTGGATGTCAGGGTGGTGGACCGGAATGGCCGGCCCGTGAACGACCTGACGGCCGCCGACTTCACGCTCACAGTGGACGGCAAACCGCGGGCGGTGGCCTCGGCCAGCTACATCTCCACCGAGCGTCTCGGCGACGCACCGCCCGACCGCGTCACCTTCAGCACCAACGCCGGGCAGCGGCCCGGCCGGCTGATCGCGCTCGTCATCGACGAGGCCCACATCACGCGGGGCGGCGCCAAAGCGGCGTTCGCAGCCGCGGCCGACTTCGTCCGGCGTCTCGACTCGGCGGATCGCATCGCGCTGTACCTCATCCCAGGCACCGGCCCGGTCACCGGATTCACCAGTAACCATGCATTGGTACTGCGCCTGCTCGAGCGGGCCTCGGGCCAGACGCTCGACTCGGACTCGTCATCACGGGTCGGGATCGCGGAAGCGTACGAAATTCTGGACCGTCCGCCGAGCGTCGACTCCCCGACCGGCGTCGTGCCTGGCTCATTGCTTGAGGCCGTGTTTGAGCGGGAGTGCGCCGGCGAGAACACCACGGCATCGCTGACCACCTGCCGGCGCATGGTTGAAGCCGAGGCGCGCCAGGTCTTCTCAGCCACGCGGGCCCGCACCACGCGCAGTCTGACGTCACTCCGCGGCCTGTTCGACCATCTGGCCGCGACGCCGGATTCGAAGACGGTGGTCATGGTCACCGAAGGCGTGGTCCTGGACCGCGACGCAGGAAGTGAAGTGGCGTGGGTGGGCCCTCAGGCGGCCCGGGCACAAGCGACGCTGTACGCGCTGCGTCTCAGCAACGACGTGTTTGATGCCGGGAGTGCCCGGATCTCCCCCACGCGCGGAGCCGACCGCGACTTGATGAAGGATGGCCTTGACCGGCTTGTCGGCGAGGCCCGCGGCAGTGTCTTCCCTATCGCGGTCAATGCCGGGGCGGTGTTCTCGCGCCTCGATCTCGAACTGTCGGGCTACTACCTGCTGAGCTTCGCGCCACTGCCCGGTGACCGGGACGGCCGCCCGCACCGCATCGAGGTGAAGACGGGGCGCAAGGACGTGCGCCTGCGCGCGCGGCGCGAATTTTCCGTTGAGGCCGAACGGCCCCGCACCAGAGCGGATCACCTGGTTGAGGCGCTCAAGTCGCCGCTTGGACTCACCGACTTCACCATGAACGCCACGACGTATCACTATCAGGACGTCGCGACGGGTCGCGTCAAGGTACTCGTGGCCGTGACGCTGGACCGCGCGTTTAACCGTGAAGGCGACTTCTCGCTCGCCTGGTTCGTGACCGATACCACCGGACGCGTCGTCTCCATCCAGGACGAAGAACGGCTCACCCTCTCCACGCCGGCCGCCGCCGGCCAACCCCAGACGTTTGCCGGCGCGATCCTGCTCGACCCAGGCGTGTACAGCCTCACCGTCGCTGCCGTTGATGACGAGGGTCGTCGGGCAACGGTGGAACACGGCTTCGAGGCACGCGTCACATCGGTGGGCCAACTCCGGCTCAGTGACGTGATCCTGGCCGAACCCCCGGCGGCCGGTCGAGTGGTGTCGCCGGTCGTAAACGGGCGTGTGACCACCAACACGCTGGTCGCCTACGCAGAACTGTATTCGGCAGCCGAGCCGCAGTTGCAGAACGCATCCGTCACGCTCGAAGTGGCGCGCGATGAGGCAGGCCGCGCTCTCGAGAGCGCGCCTATGCGCCTCATCGGCTCAGAGATCCAGGGACAGCGGACGGTCGAGGCCGGCGTGCCGGTGGCGCTGCTGCCCGATGGGGAGTACGTCGCGCGCCTCGTGCTCGCCTCGGGTGGGCGGCCGATCGGCACCGTCGTGCGGCCCTTCACACTCGCCCGGGGCAACACACGACCCTCCTCGCCTTCTCCGCCCGTCGCGACGTTTGCGGCGCGCATCGACGCCTTCAACCGCGCGGAGGTCCTCTCGCGCCCGGCCGTCGGGTTCTTCCTCGATCGGCTGCAACCCGCCGGCCTTCCCCCCTTGCCCGAGGCGCTCGTGCCCGCGCTTGGCCTCTCACGCGCCGGCCGCTTTAATGCCGCGCAGGCCGTCGTCGAGCGTGCAGGCCTCACACACTATGCCGCACCGTTCTTCACGGGACTGGCGGCGCTGGCGCGCGGCGAACTCGACCACGCGTCGCAGGACTTTGCCGCGTCACTCGCCGCGGCGCCCGACTTCCTGCCGGCCGCGTACTACCTGGGCGCCTGTTACGCCGCCGCCGGCCGCGATCGGGAGGCTGCCATCGCCTGGCGCGGCGGCCTCATCGCGGACGCCCGCGCGCCGTGGATCTACACAACGCTGATCGACGCGCTCCTGCGGGCGCGCGATGTTCGGCTTGCGCTTGAGGTACTGGCCGACGCCGCGCGCCTGTGGCCCCAGAGCGACGACTTTCTCGTGCGCCTCGGCACTGCGCAAGCGCTCTCAGGCCAGCCGGCCGAAGCGGTACGGACTCTGGGCCCGTTCGTGGAGCGCCATCCCGACGACCACGAACGTGTGCTCCTCGTCTTGCGAATGTTGTTCGAAACACGCTCCCTGAATGCCACGGTCGAGTCAGTCGCTGCCGACCGCGATCGCTTCACCCACTACGCGGCCCTGTACGAAAAGGCCGGCGGCCCCGCTGCCGACCAGGTGGCCGCGTGGAAAAAATTCATGGACCGGGAGTAGAGAACGCGAAAAAAACGTCGGGTGTCTTTTTGCCTGCTGCCAACAAAAAGACACCCGACGTCTTTTTCGCGATCACTCGCCGGCGAGTTTGCCGCGGTGGCGGATCAGCTCGAGGAACTCGCTGCGTGTGCGGGCGTCTTCGCGGAACACGCCAAGCATCGCACTCGTGACGGTGACGGAGTTCTGTTTCTCCACACCCCGCATGGCCATGCACAGGTGGGTCGCCTCCATGACCACCGCCACGCCCAACGGTTGCGTCACTTCCGCAATCGTCTCAGCCACCTGCATCGTCAATCGCTCCTGCACCTGGAGGCGGCGCGCGAACATGTCAACAATCCTCGGCACCTTTGAGAGGCCGATCACCTTCTTCGACGGCAGATAGGCCACGTGACACTTGCCGAAGAACGGCAGCAGGTGGTGCTCGCACATGCTGTAGAAGTCGATGTCGCGGACGATGACCATCTCGCTGTACTCAACGTCAAACAGCGCGTTATTGACGATGGTGGCCAGATCCACCTTGTAGCCACTGGTCAGGAATGTGAGAGACTTCGCCACCCGCCGCGGGGTCTCCCGCAGTCCATCACGCGCCGGGTCTTCACCCAACTGGCGCAGCAGTTCGCGAACAAGGTCTTCCATAGCGTCAGTACTTATAGAATCCTTCGCCGCTCTTGCGGCCGTGTTTGCCCGCCAGCACCATGCGTTTGAGCAGGGGCGGCGCGGCGAACATCGGGTCCTTGTACTCATCGAACATGATGTTCGCAATGTAGTACGTCGTATCGAGGCCCACGAAGTCGAGTAGCGTGAGCGGCCCCATCGGGTACCCGCAGCCGAGTTTCATCGCGTTGTCGATGTCTTCTTTGGTGCCCAGTCCGCGTTCATAGCAACGGATCGCATCAAGCAGGTACGGCACCAGCAGTCGGTTCACGATAAAGCCCGACTTGTCGGGCGCCGTGACCGGCTCCTTGCCAATCGCCACCGCAAAATCAAACACCGCCTTGTAGGTCTCGTCCGCCGTGGTGAGGGCGCGAATGACCTCCACCAGTTTCATCAGCGGCACCGGGTTGAAAAAGTGCAGCCCGCCGAACCTGTCGGGACGGCCGGTTCTGGCCGCCAGTTCCATGATGCACAGCGACGAGGTGTTCGACGCAAAGATGGTGTGCGCGCCCACCACCTGCTCAAGCGCCTTGAAGGCCTCCGTCTTCACGTCCACGTTTTCGACGATGGCCTCGATGATGAGGTCGCAGTCTTTCATCGCGGCGAAGTCGGTGGTGCCCGAGAGGTTGCCCAGCACGGCGTCGCGCTGCTCGGCGGTCATCTTGCCCTTCTCAACACCGCCGTCCAGGAATTTCTTGATGCGCGCCATGCCCTTATCGAGCGCGGCCTGATTCACCTCGCGGACGATGGTCTTGAACCCAGCGGCCGCCGACACCTGCGCAATGCCGCCACCCATCAAACCGCAACCCAGAACACCTACCGTCTTGATCGACATCACACTGCTCCCGTTGAACTAATTAACACACGAGGCATTAAGGAGCTGAGGGTCCTTTTAGCTTTTCTGGATCCTTCAAGTCCTTCATGCCTCGTGTAAGAACCCTAGAACCTCTCAACAATGGCCGCAATGCCCTGTCCGCCGCCGATGCAGGCGGTGGCCAGGCCGTATTTCTTGCCCTGACGACCCAGTTCGAGCGTCAGCGTCAGCAGCAGGCGCGTGCCGGTCATCCCGAGCGGATGGCCGAGCGCGATGGCGCCGCCGTTGACGTTGGTCTTGTTGCGGTCGAGCCCGAGGTCCTTTTCCACCGCCAGGTACTGCCCGGCGAACGCCTCGTTCACCTCGATAAGGTCGATCTGCCCCAGCGTCATGCCCGCGCGCGCCAGTGCCTTCTGTGTGGCCGGCACGGGGCCCATGCCCATGTACGACGGGTCCACACCCACGCTGGCCCAGGCCACCAGGCGCCCGAGCGGCGTCAGGCCCTTGTCTTTCGCCGCGGCCTCGGATGACAGGATGAGCGCCGCACCGCCGTCAACGATCCCGCTGGCGTTGCCGGCCGTGACCGTTCCCTCCTTCGAGAAGGCGGCGGGCAACTTGGCGAGGCCCTCCATTGTGGTGTCGGGCCGCAGGTGATCGTCTCTGTCGATCACGGTCACGCCCTTACGCGACTTGATCTCCACGGGAGTGATTTCGGCGGCGAAGCGCCCTTCGGCCCAGGCGGCCGCGGCCGCCTTCTGGCTCCGGATTGCGTACGCGTCCTGATCCTCACGGCTGATTCCATACTTGGACGCGCACTTCTCGGCCGTCTGGGCCATGAAAAGGCCGCAGTAGGGATCGAGCAGCGCCTCGTAGAGGTAGTCCTCAAGCTTGCCCTGTCCGAGGCGAAGTCCGTTGCGCAATCCGCGCATGATGTGGGGGGCCTGGCTCATGCTCTCGATGCCACCGGTCAACACCATGCCGGCCTCGCCGAGCTGAATCAACTGGGCGCCGCTCACCGCAGCCTGGATGCCCGACCCGCACAGACGGTTGACCGTCAGCGCCGGCACCTCGATAGGTACACCCGCTTTCAGCGCCACATGGCGTGCGCCGTAGATCGCATCGCTGCTGGTCTGCAGGACGTTGCCGACCACCGCGTGCTCGATCCACTCCGGCTTGACGCCGGCCTTCTCAAACGCACCGCGCGCGGCAATCGCGCCCAGCTCCAGGGCCGAAACGTCCTTCAACGAACCCGTGTAATCAGTCATCGGGGTACGCGCCCCGCCAAGAATCAATACGTCAGTCATAGCTTCCTAACTTCCCTGCTGATCCAATCGCCTACTTGATTCGTTCCCCTTGATCCCCCGATATCCGTCGTCGTTTCACCCGCGACGACCGCGGCTTCCACGGCGGCTTCGATGCGGCGAGCCTCGTCGGACCAGCCGAGCGTCTCAAGCATCAGCGCCGACGAGAGGATCGCCCCCATCGGATTCGCGATGTTCTTGCCGGCCAGCGGAGGCGCGGAGCCGTGCACGGGTTCAAACAGCGAGGTTCGCCCCGGATGAATGTTGCCCGACGCCGCCATGCCCAACCCACCCTGCAACGCGCCGCCGATGTCAGTCACGATGTCGCCAAAGAGATTGTTGGTGACGACCACTTCGAACTGACCTGGGTCTTTCACCAGGAACATCGCCAGCGCGTCGATGTACATGTGGCTGGCCTTGATAGCCGGATACTCGGACGCCACTTGCTTGAACACGCGCTGCCAGAGCGCGTGGCCCTGTTGCATGGCGTTGCTCTTGTCGGCCATGCACACTTTCGTCAGCCCCTGCGCGGCCGCAAACTCAAAGGCGTGCCGGATGATCCGGTTCACCCCCTTGAACGTGTTAATCTCTTCCTGAATCGCCACCTCATCGTCGGTCCCGGCCTTGAAGCGGCCACCGATGCTGACATAGACGCCTTCGGTATTTTCGCGGAACACGACGAAGTTCACGTCCTTGCGGCCCCGGTCCTTCAGCGGACAGAGGGCGTCGTTGAGCAGTTTGACTGGGCGGTAGTTGACGTAGAGATCGAGTTCAAAGCGCGTGCCCAGGAGGATGTCGCGCGCGTGACGGTTGTCGGCAACCCGCGGATCGCCCAAGGCGCCCAGAAGGACCGCATCGAAGTCATCGCGCAACATGTCGTAGCCATTGGGCGGCAGCGTCACGCCGGTGGCCAGATAGTGATCGGCGCTCCAGGGCAACATCTCAAGCTCGAGCGACCGGCCCGATACCTCACTTACGGCGCGCAGGACCTTGACGGCCTCAGCCGTCACATCCTTGCCAATACCATCTCCCGCAATTACTGCAATGCGCACAATCTAGTATCTCTCAATCGCCATCGCCATCCCCAGGCCGCCGCTGACGCAGAGGGTGGCCAGGCCGCGGCGGGCGTCGCGGCGGATCATCTCGTAAAGCAACGTCACGAGGATCCGCGTGCCGGTGGCGCCAATAGGGTGGCCGAGGGCGATGGCGCCGCCGTTGACGTTGAGCCGGTCGGCTGAAACCGGCATGTCTTTCAAGACTGCGAGCACCTGCGGTGCAAAGGCTTCGTTGATCTCCACCAGATCGAAATCGTCCATGGTCAGCCCCGTCTGGGCGAAGAGGCGACGGACCGCGGGAACGGGACCGATGCCCATGATTCGCGGATCAACTCCTGCGGTCGCCCAGCCGACGATGCGGGCCATTGGCTTCAGGCCGCGTCGCTGCGCTTCGTCTGCGTGGGCCAGCACCACTGCCGCCCCACCGTCGGTAATTCCCGAAGACGAGCCCGCCGTGATGATGCCGGGCCGGCCTTCGACGGTGGGAAACACGAGCGGCAGTTTTCGAAGCATCTCAAGGGCGACGCCGGCGCGCGGATGTTCGTCCACGTCCAGCTCAACCGGTTTGCCTTTCGCGTCCTGGCCCGGGGCAGACGTCATCTCGTCCCTGAAGCGGTCCGAGGCGATGGCGGCTTCGGCCTTGTGCTGACTGCTCAGCGCGTACGCATCTGATTCCTCGCGCGTAATGCCGTACTGCCGCGCCAGAAGCTCCGCAGTTTCGCCCATGATGAGGCCCGATAGCGAGCAGCGGAAGCCATCGCGGTACATGGCGTCCACCAGGGTGAAGTTCCCCATCTTGTGGCCCCATCGGGCGTCTTCGGCATCCACCAAATACGGCATCCGACTCATGGACTCGATGCCGCCTGCCAGCACGATGCGCGACTGGCCGAGCAGGATAGCCTGCGCACCGAGCGCCACTGTCTGCATGCCCGACGCGCACGCCTGGTTGATGGTCTGGGCCGGTACCGTAAATGGCAGGCCCGCGCGCTGGCACACCTGCCTGGCCGGGTTCGGCCCCGAGCCGGCCTGCCGGCCGTGACCAAACAGCGCTTCATCAACATCCCCAGGTGGGACGTTGGCGCGTTCGAGTGCGGCCTTCGCAGCGCGTGCGCCGAGATCAGCGGGATGGGTCTGACGAAGGGTGCCGCCGTAGCGGCCGATGGCTGTGCGGGCTGCGCCGACGATCACAACGGACATGCGGACCCATCATATCGCTGGGGAACTGGGGAACTGGGGAACTGGGGAACTGCTATCGGTGCTTGAAGTGTTCGAGATAGTCGCCCGACGGGATGCGCGAGGCCTGGCCGATGGGCGCGTTGTAGAAGTACACCCACGAATCGACGGTGGCGCCCTCCGGGAGCGTGACCTCCACCATCTGGCGCTAATACAGGGACCGGTCGGGGTCCCCGTGGTGCTACCCCTCGAGGGCGTCTAGCGCGGCCAACACCGGCTCGGGGGCATCCGTCTCGTAGAGTTCGCCCCAGATGCGGCCGCCTTCCGCCGGTACTGCGGCCGGATACAGCCCCAGGTCGTACAGATTCCCCTTCACCCAGCCGCGGCCGAGGTACGTCAGGCGATCGTCAATCCCGGCACGGCGTCGGCGATCGAAGCCGGCCATGAGGGTGCCATAAAAGAACACGCAGGTTTTCACGGGTGGCCAGAGTCTACCAAAAACAAAAGGCCCGGGCGGTTCCGTGAGGATCCGCCCGGGCCTGTCAGCCTTCCGGCTGGAGGTCTACTGAATCTTCCCGGCTTCCGGCGTGGTCACCGGCTTGGGCTTCATGTCTGAGAGCTGCGCGAGCCCGGCCAGCACGTCCACCATCTCGGGCGACACCGAGAACGTGAGCGCCACCGTCTTGCCCGTGCCCGACATCTGGAGCGAATCCAGCAGCATCTTGAACTTCTGATCCTGGCCAGACACCAGGCGCCCCATGGCCAGCCCGCCGCGGATGACATCGCGAAGGTTCTCGGCCGCGGCATCATCCAACGTGTCGGCACGGATGGAACCGGTGACGCCACCGTTGATCTGCGTGGTCAGCGCCACCCACTGCACGGCCGGAATGTGCTGTAGCACCTGTTCGGAAATGTCGGCCTGCTGCTTCATCGCGTCCATGCGGCCCACGGCCCATGCGCTCTGGCCGCCGCGGATGTCGTTGACGTACTTCATCAGTTCGCCGTTGGTGGTGATGTTCTGGCCCGACACCTTGGAGTCAATCGCGCGCTTCACCGCCGCTGTCTGGCCGATGGCCAGGAGCCCGGTCTCGAGGAACGCCACCGACATGGTCTGTTCGCCTGGGTTCGCGATATCACGCGGCATGCTGCCGTCCGCACCGTCGATCATGGCCTGCGCCTTCGGCGCGCCCGTGACCACGCGAATGCCCTGATACTGCTCCACGTCGCCGGTGCCCTGACGGAGCAGCGACTCAATCTGGCCTTCGTTGAAGCGTCCGCGCACCAGCACGACGGCTTCCTTCTCGGCGGCGCTCATGCTGGCCACCACCGTGTCGATGTCGCGTTCGATGTCGATGCCGGTCTCTTTGAGGAATTCGTCACGGCCTTCGCCGGTCGGAATGGCCTGATTAAGCTTCTGGCGGAACTCCGAATTCATGACGTCGCGGACGTTGGCGTACGCCACGGCCGTGGCGTTGGCCGGCAGGTACGCCAGTTCGCTGGGCCCCTGCGCCGACGACATGAGGGTCAGGCCCCCGTTGTAGAACGCCACCAGCCCTGTGCACAGGCCCACGGTGACAATGGCGACCGAACCAACCACAAAATAGCGAGTGCGCTTGTTCATCGGCGATACCTCTGAGCACCAGTACGGGGTCTGGCGGTCTACTGTTCCAGCACGTACTCTCGATTTGCCACCATTCTGGCGGCACAATACAAGAATACCACCTCGATCAGGCCCATCGTGAGCAGGCTCGTGCCCAGGGCGGGCGTCTCCCGGAAGATGGCCTGAACCAGGCTGGCAAACGAGTCGTTTGGCATTGCATGAGGCACCAGCCCCTGCAGGTAATAGGCCACCGAAAACTGCTTCATGTACCCAGGCAGGGCCAGCACGACCGGCTCCCAGCCGAACACAAACACCAGGCCCACCAGCAGCGGCCGTTTGAACTTGGCCCCAATGAAGGCAAAGACGGCCCCGTAGACGGCCAGGCCCATCGCGACGATGGCCAGGTCCTTGACCAAATCGATGAAATTGCCGCCCAGACTGCCGCCCATCGGGATGACCAGCAACCAGACCACCACGATGGAGGGCAACACCACCAGGACAGTGCAGGCCATGTAGGCCAGATACTTGCCAAACAGCACGGCCTGCCGCGAAATGGGCCGCGAAAACAGATAGGTGATGGTCTTGTCTTCCACCTCGTCGGCGATGAGCGAGGTGCCGTAGAACACGCCGAGCACGGGGATGCTGAAACGCAGGAAACACGCCCAGATGATCAGGCCAAACACCGCCGGGCCATCCACAGCCATATTGTTGCCCCGGACCCCGGTGACCCCGGCCAGGTCAAACAAGCGAACGACCAGCGCCAGAACTACGGGGAGCCCGACCACGAGTCCCATGAAAATGGTGCGGCGCGACCACAACATCTCGCCCAGCGACAGTTCGAACACACGCACCGACGCCGAGACAATGCCGGGCGCCTGACGAGGAGGGGCTGTCTGCATGGGCACGCTCACTGCTTCACCAGATACTTGAAGACGGCCTGGAGGTTGTCGTCGGGCGACGAGACTTCCTCAACGGCGCCACAGGCGCCCTCAGCCACCAGTTCCGTGAGCCGGCCGTAGAACTCGTCGGGTTTACCGGTCTCCACAATCACCGCACCCGGCTCAAACCGCATGCTGATCACGTCGGCGCGCGCCAGGAACTCCCGCGCGAGTCCCCGCGGGTCGGCCGCCTTCACGTACACCGTATGCGGATGTGTATCGATGAGATCGCGAATCTGGTGGACGTTGCCCTCGGCCAGAATGCGCCCGTTGTTGATGAGCAGGATGTTCGAGGTCATCGACTCCACCTCGTGGAGGATGTGGCTCGACACCAGCACGCTCTTCCCCTGCCTCGCCCACTCCCGAATCATCTTCATCATCCTGCGCCGGGCCAGCGGGTCCATGCCGGACAGCGGTTCGTCGAGGATGAGCATTTCGGGGTCGTGCACAATCGCCTGCGCGAGCTTGACGCGCTGGCGCATGCCTTTGGAGTACGCGCCAATTTTCTTGTTGGCGGCCTCCATCAGGTCCACGCTGGTGAGCGCCGCTTCTGCGGCCTGGCCGGCTTCTTTTTCTGAATACCCGTTCAACCGCACCAACGCACTCACCCACTCGAGGCCGGTCATGCGCTCGTAGAACGCATCCTGCTCTGGACAAAAGCCCACGCGGAAATAGAGCTTCGGGTTTCTCCAGATCGGCTCGCCCAACACCGTGACTTCGCCCTTGCTGGGGCGAAGTTGGCCGGTGATGAGCTTCATGAACGTGCTCTTGCCGGCGCCGTTGGGACCGAGCAGACCCGTGATGCCTGGAGGCACCGATACGGTGACGTCGTTGAGACCAATCACCTGGCCGTACCACTTGGACAGGTGGTCGGCGGAAATGATCGGCACGTCGGGCGCGCTCACGAGACCACCTCGACGCCTTTCACCCGCCGTTCGAGAACGGAGATCGACACCGCCACAAGGGCGAGCAGCACCAGGACAGACACCAATACCGGTGTCTCATACCTGGCCGGCATCCTGAACATAGCATCGATGACCTGCTGCAGGTTGGCCGTGATGGAGATCCAGGCGACACGCGTGGAGCCGGTAATCACCCGTAGCGTGTTGAACAGCGCCTCGGTAAAAAAGATGGCGCCGGTGTAGATCAAC
>SHUF01000024.1 GCA_009694745.1 Acidobacteriota bacterium | reverse complement strand
GTTTATGTTCTATTTGCCGTGGTTGCCGCGGCGGTCGGATTCGCCGTGGCGAATCACTTCCAAGGCGAGACGATTCGCAGGGTTTCTGGGGATCAGAACTCCCTGTTGGTTGAACTTGAGCTCGCGATCACTTCTCGCGGTTACAGACTTGAGAATCGGTCGGAGGCTCTCCTGACGTTCGCCGCCAGAAATCCAACACAACAAATGCTCGGCGGCTGCGTCTACGTCATTCGCGAGAAAGACGGCTTTCGTATCGCTGGGCCTACCTCCGTTGTTAAGCACCTCACAGGCCATTGACCCACCGGCCCTCCAATACTGATTTGGCCCTGTCGCTCGATGAAGTGCTGTTTGATGCGAGCCCGACCGTGGTGCCGGCGGCGCCGCCGTGGATCGGCACCCCGTCCACTCGGGAACACTGACGGCCCTCATCGGCCACATGAGGAACTCCTGCTTTCTGCCCGTGGTGCGGGACTGAGGAATATCGCTATCAGCTCTACGCCGACGTGCTCTGGGTGGCCCGTGGCCACCACACGAAAGACGTCAAGCCGCAGTAGGGTCTGGCTCATCCGGGGACTTTGCCGACCAACCTTGAGAGGAACGGCTTCATTCGTACCCGTGCGAAATCTGACGCCCACTTTGACGCCCAAGCGAGCGGACGGCTAGCGACCTTAGTGGACACCACTGGAAAACGAGTGCTGATTGTCCGAAGGAAAAGACTGTGGTGGACACCGGTGGACAGTGGAGTTTGGGACTCTTAATCTGTTGGTTGGTGGTTCGATTCCACCCGGGCTCATTTTTTTTCTAACGCAACTCAATTCAGCGCGAGGGACCGCACTTCGCGCCTAAAGCGTGTTTCAGTCGATTGTCGCCGTTCGGAGGTCCCGGGCTTCAGCCCGGGACATGCGGAACTGGCTGAAGGCCATGCCCTCCGGGCTAGGTTCCCGCGACGCCGATCTGAAAAGCGCTCCAGCGTTGCCGTCGGCTCGCCGAACAGTCTGCGGGTAGAATGCGCGTCATGCTGCGACACGGAACTCTCCTGCTCGGCGCGTTATTCGCCCTGTCGCTGACGCCGGTCGCTCGCGCGGGCCACCAGGCGCCGGCGCCCACTCCGTCGAGCTGGACGCAGTGGGGCGGACCGGCGCGCGACTTTCACTCGCCATCCACAGGCCTCGCGGACTCGTGGCCGCCCGAGGGACCGCCAGTCATCTGGAGTCGGCCACTTGGCACGGGCCACTCGGCGATCGTGGTGGACGATGGGCGACTGTTCACGATGTACCGCTCGGGCAATGGGCGCGCGAAGATCGGGCCGTGGAAGAGCGAAGAAGTGGTCGCGGCACTCGACGCGAAGACAGGCGCCACGCTCTGGGAACACACCTATCCCTCGCGCCAGGAAGACTTCAGCTTCGGCGCCGGCCCGCACTCCACGCCGATCGTGGTCGGCGAACGCGTCTTTACCGTCGGCACGAACCAGCAACTGTTCGCGCTCGACAAACGGACCGGCAAGGTCCTCTGGTCGCATGACTTCATCACCGAGTTCAAGTCGCCAGAGCTGCTGATTCGCCCCGTCGTGAAAGTCGGCTACGGCTGCAGCCCGATCGCCTTCCGCGACACCATCATCTGCAGCGTGGGCGGGCCGGGGCAGTCGGTCATGGCCTTCCGGCAGACCGACGGCGCGGTGGTCTGGAAGAGCGGCGACTTCCTCACCTCTGGCGCCGCGCCAATCTTGATAGAGATTGGCGGACAGCCGCAGGCGGTGTTCCTCGCCGGCAGCACGATCACCGGGCTCGATCCGTCCACGGGCGCCATCCTCTGGTCGCATCCCCACGATCCCGGCAACGACCTGAACTGCAGCACGCCGCTCTTCGGGCCCGACCATGTGCTCTTCATGTCGTCGGCGTACCAGGCGGGCAGTCGCGCGATTCAACTCAGTCAGACTGGCGACATCACCAACACCGAAGAATTGTGGTTCACGAATCGCGTGCGATTCATGTTTCTAGGTGCGATTCGCGTCGGTGATTTTGTGTATGGCACCACCGGCGACTTCGGTCCCGCATTTCTAACCGCCCTCGACATCAAGACCGGCGCCTCAGCCTGGCAAGTCCGTGGCTTCGCCCGCGCCAGCCTCCTCCACGCCGACGGCAAAACCATCGTCATGAACGAAGACGGCGATTTGGCCCTCGCGCGGCTATCGCCCACCGGCGCGGAGATTCTGGCGCGGGCAAAGGTATTCGACACCACGTCGTGGACGGCACCGACGCTGGTGGGAACCACGCTGTATGCGCGCGACCGCGAGAGGATCGTCGCGCTGGATCTGGGCGTGAAGGGCGTGCCGGGCGCGAGACAGGATGTCGCAGGGCGTAGCGTTAGCCGCGCCCTTGCCGATGTGAACGCAGGCCGTAGTGACCTGAGCCAGTCGAAGGTCAGCCGCGCCGAAGTGAACTTCCCAGCCTCACTCGCCGGTTCGTGGCAACTCGACGTGGCCGCGAGCTCGATCACCGATGGGGCGGGGTTCTCGGGCCTCATGGCCGCCGGCGCACCGCGATGGATGTTCGTGACACAACCAGCGAACGGTGTATTGGTCGTCGAAAGTCCGATCAACACTGGGCACACGCGCTTCTACCGCCCGGGTCGCTTGACGACGACGGACACCAAGGACGGCACGATCACGATGAACACGTCGTGGATTGGCAAGACGCTCGTGGCAGAAGGGCGCGCGGTCACGGGCGGCGGCGCGACCACCGCAGTAAAGGAAACGCTCTCACGCGATGGGGAAGCCCTTGTCGTCGAGATCGTGGCCGGGGACAAAACGAGCCGGCTGCGATATACGCGCCTGCTGGACGTCGGCCCGTGTGAGACCTGGCCGGCGCCCTGCAAAAGAGCGCTTCCGCTTACCAGGTAAGCCAGAATGAAACAGTCGTGGAACGCAGTCCTGTTGTTGGCCGTCGTGTTGACGACGGGCGTAGTGAGTCCCTCGTCCGCACAGGAGCCGACGGCTCGACTTGTGGCGAAAGAGGCCCCGGCCCGAGTGCCGTTGAAGGTCACGGTGACCATTTCGCGCTTCGAGGGAGAAAAGAAGACGGCCAGCCTGCCGTTCGTCCTGTGGATCAACACCGGAGGCAGGGGTTCCATCCAGTTGGGGGGCGAAGTTTCTATCCCGACAACCACCGTGAAGGATGGGGTGTCCTCCGTGGGTTATGGCTATCGGTCTATTGGGACCAACATCTCTTGTTCGGCCACGGCGCTGGCCGACGGTCTTTACCAACTGTCGGTCTCTGTGGAGGACACGCAGATGTGTCGGATGCCCGCCTTGGGATCGACAAACATGCCTCCGGGCAACCAGAACTTCAAGGTCCTCACCGATCCAATTCTCCGCGACGGACAGACCGTCCAGTTCGCGGTGGCCACCGACAAAACCAGCGGCGAAGTCATCAAACTCGACGTGACTCTGAACGTCGTCAAGTAGCGGTCAGCTAGCGGGCAAGTTGCATTCTGGGGGCCGTGGCGCGCGTGTTAGACTGCGCGCCATGCGCTCCAATTTCCGATTCCTTCTGTGCGGTGCCGTGTTCGCGATCGCGTTTGCCACGGCGCGCGTACCTCTGACCGCAGGCCACACCACCGAACTGGCCCAGTTTGGCGGTGCCGTCCTTGTCGGCGACGGCGAAGTCTTCGCTGCCGAGTCCAATAATCAATTCAGGCCGGGCCTGGTCTATGTGTTCCGGAAGACCGGCGCATCGTGGTTGGAAGCCATGCAACTGACCGCACCGAAGGCGGCGGTCGGCGATGGCTTCGGGGTGTCACTGGCCCTCGATGGCTCAACATTGTTTGTCGGGGCGGGCGCCACGGCGGTTCACGTGTTCACGAAGCAGGGCACAGCCTGGACGTTTGCGTCCACGGTTGAGGCGACCGCAGTGCCAATGCCGACGGCGGCCGCACCAGTTGAGGGAGCCACGCCCGCCGTGCCGCCTGTGCCGAACGTTGCGCGATTTGGCAGCGCCATCGCGGTATCTGGTGAGTGGTTGTTCGTCGGCAAGGAACTGCCGGCCGGCCGTGGCCGCGGCGGTGCTGGGGCCGGTGGCGGCGGAGGACGCGGAGGTCCGGCGCCCGCGCAGCCGGCAGGCGCGGTGTTCGCCTTCAAGCGAGCGGCCTCCGGTCAGTACGCGTATCACTCCACACTCGCGTCCGCGGCTGATGCCGCAGCGATTGCGAGCGACCGGTTTGGATCGGCCATCACCTTCGCCGGCACCACCGCGCTCATCGGCGCGAGTGGCCAGAATGCCGGCGCCGGCGTGGTGCACGAATTCAACTTGGAGGCCGATGCCTGGAAAGTCGTCCGGACCTTCGCGCCGATTGGCGCGCAGGGCACCACCGCGGCATTCGGCTCGCAAGTGGCGTCAAACGGTTCGCAGGCCTTTGTCTCCGCGCCCGGTGATGCCGGGGGCTACGGCGCCGTCTATGTGTTTGCCAAGGTCGCTCAGCAGGGCGGACGCGGTGGTGGCGCGCCCGCGCCACAGGCCGCATCGGCCACGCCCGCGGCTACGGCGCAACCGGTCAACGTCCAGTGGCTGGAGGGCACGCGCCTCGCGGCGCCTACCGCCGGTCGCGCGGATCGCTTCGGTACATCGATCGCCACAAGCGACCGCGAGGTCTGGGTGGGCGCGCCTGGCGCCGGAGGCGCCGGCCGCGTATTCGTCTTCACCGGCGGCAGCACAGGCTTCCAGATCGATGGCCTGCGCCTGCTCGGCCCCACGTGGACCGATCCGATCGCCGCCGGCGCGTCGGTGTCGGTGCGCGGCAACGTCGCGGCTGTCGGCGCCACCGGCGCGAATCGCAATGGCGGCGGTCTCTTCATCTATGAACGCGACAGCTTCGGCGGGTGGCGCGAGCAGCCGATGATGACCACACCTCTGGATGAGCTCCCCGCCATCACCGGAATCGAGCGCAAATGCGGCGCCGACGGCAAGATTGAGGTCTTCGACTGCGGAGCCACAGACCTCCAGGCATTCCTTCCCCCCTCGAAGCTCAGTCACGACGGGCACACCGTGCCGATGTCGAGCCTCTGGGGATGGACCGACTCGCAGACCAAACAGGAGTGGGCCATCCTCGGCCGTCGCGACGGCACCACGTTTTTGGACATCACGAACCCGACCCAGCCGCGCGTGGTCGCCGACCTGCCGCTCACCGATGGCGCTCGTCCCAGTTCGTGGCGTGAGATGAAGGTCTACAAAGACCACGCCTTCATCGTGTCGGATTCCGCCGGCCCACACGGCATCCAGATCTTCGACCTGGCGCGACTGCGCGTGATGAAGCCCCAGCCCAACGGCTTGCCGCAGAAAGTGGCCGCCGACTTCATCTACCGCGACGTGAACAGCGTGCACGACATGGTGATCAATGAAGAAAGCGGATTCGGCTATCCCGTGGGCTCAAGCGGCGGCGGCAACACCTGCGGCGGCGGCCTGCACATGCTGGACCTCAAGGAGCCGAAGAACCCGAAGTTCGTCGGCTGCTTCGCCGACACTGAAACCGGCCGCCAGCGCACTGGCTACATCCACGACGCGCAGTGCGTGAACTACAAGGGGCCGGACAAGCGCTACAAGGGTCGTGAAATCTGCATCGGCTCGAACGAGACGATGCTGAGTCTGCAGGATGTGACCGACAAGACGAAGCCCAGAGTCATTTCGCGCGCCGCTTATCCGAAGGTCGGCTACACGCATCAGGGCTGGCTGACCGAAGATCACAAATACTTTTACCTGGACGACGAGTTGGACGAGACCGGCGGCATGGTGGAGAAGACCCGTACGCTCATCTGGGACTTCACGGATCTGGAAAATCCAAAGCTGGTCAAGGAACACTTCAGCAAGGAAGCGGCGTCCGACCACAATCAGTATGTGAAGGGCGACCTGCTGTATCAGTCCAACTATCGCGCCGGCCTGCGCGTGCTCAGCATCAAGGACCCGACCAACCCGAAGGAGATCGCGTATTTCGACACCGATCCGTTCCGGCCGAACACGGCAGGGTTCAACGGCGCGTGGAATGTCTTCCCGTTCTTCAAGAGCGGCTCAATCATCATCAGCAGCGTCGAGCAAGGCCTCTTCATCGTCAAGACGTCGGATCGCGAACGATGATCGGTCGGGTCGGGTGGGTTCTGACGCTCGTCGCCGTGACGCTCACGGTTGGCGCGGCGTCGTCCCGGGCAACTCAGCCGCCGGACCTGCTCTACGTCTGCGTGCAGGACAACGCCAAAGTCGCGGTCGTTGACACCGTCTTGAAGTCGGTCGTCCGCACCGTGGACTTTCAAGCTCTGGGCTTTACCGCCACGGCCAAGCCTCACTATGTGGTCGTCGAACCCGACGGCGCCTTCTGGTACGTATCCCTCATCGGCGCCAACCGCGTCGTCAAGTTCGACCGGCAGGATCGGATGGTTGGGCACTACGAGATGGAGACGCCAGGCATGCTTGCGCTGGCGCCGGGCAATCGCCTAGTGGCCACGCGATCGATGAGTGCCGTCAATCCTCCTAAGCGAATCGCGATCATCGATCGCACGTCGATGAAGGGCGAGGAGGTGGAGATCTTGTTCGCCCGTCCGCATCCCATGGCCACCACGGCGGCAGGCTACGCGTACACGGGCAGCCTCGGTGTGAATCAGATAGCGAGCATCGCGCTTGCGGATCTGCGGGTCGGCATCACCAACCTGCCAGGGCCCATCCATTCACTGGTGCAGTTCGCCGTGACCCCGGATGGGAAGACCCTTGTGGCGTCCACCGACGCCACGGGATACGTCCTTGTCTTCGACATCTCCTCGCCGGCGTCGCCGAAACTCGCGAAGTCCATTCCTGTCGGCGCCATGGCGTTTGATCCGGCGTTCACGCCTGACGGGAAGTTTGTCTGGGTGCCTGTGAAGGCGACGAATCAACTGATCGTCCTCGACACAACGACGTGGGCCGAGGTGGCGCGCGTCTCCGACGCCAATCTCAAGCAGCCGCAACAGATCGTGTTCTCGTCCGATGGCGCCACAGCGTTTGTGACGAACAATAACAAGATGGACCACATGGCGGACCCCGCGATGGCTGGTCACGCGATGCCTGAAATGGATGCCACGGGCGCACTTGTGATCGTGAATACGAAGACACGCATGGTTGAAAAAGCGATCCCTCTTGGGAAGAACCTGACAGGCATGGGCATTCGGGCGGCGCGCTGACGTGAGACTCGGTGCTTTCGGTGCTGCCGGACTGATCTTTGTTGGCGGTGTTCTGGCCGCAGCGCCTGCTCGTCAGGCCCCACTGGCGTTTACGCGCACCATCGCGCCGTTTCTCGTGGCAGACGACGCCGGTCGGCTGTTCTCGGTGCCGTTTCTCGGCGGCCTTGATGTCCCTCGTCCGCAGTTTGCCGACATCGACGCGGACGGCGATCTCGATCTGTTTCTCCAGGAGTTTCGCAACGAGATCTGGTTCTTTGAAAACGCCGGTACGGTCTCGTCGCCGAGGTATGAGTGGCGGACGGATCGCTACCAGAACCTCGATGTGGGCGAGTGGTACCGCTTCGTGGATCTGGACGCCGACGGTGATCTGGACCTGCTGGCCGAGAAGCCATTCAGCAACATCCTGTTCTTCCGCAACGCCGGCACGAAGCAGGTCGCGCGATTTGAGCCGGGCGGGACGCTGATCGACACGGACGGCCTGCCGATCGCGCTCGATCGCCAGAACATTCCGGCAATCGTGGATCTCGACTGCGACAATCGGCTGGATCTCTTCATCGGCCGTGTCGAGGGCCTGGTCATTCACTACGAAGCGGTTGCTCCAGGCTCGCTGCAGTTTGCCTTTCTGACGGATCACTGGGAGGACATCGAGATCATCGGGCGCGTCGGCACACCGGGTCCGTCAACCCGCCATGGCGCCAACGCACTCTCGTTCGCAGACTTCGATGCCGACAAGGACCTGGACCTCTTCTGGGGCGACTTCTTCGAGCCCGGCGTGCTCCTGGTCGAGAACAACGGGGCCACGTGCAGCTCGCCGTCGTTCAGGACGGAGCCCGTGCCGCTGCCATTCGCGGATACCCGCACGAGCGGGTACAACGCACCGGTACCGGTGGACCTTGACTTCGATGGTGACCTGGACTTCCTGATGGGAGTGATCGGTGGGGCGAACAATCCCGTGACCACCGCCTCCGACAATTTTTATCACTTCGAGCGGACAGCGAAGGACAGGTTTGAACTGCGCACCAGGCGATTCCTCAATGGCATCGACCTTGGCAGCGAGAGTGTTCCCGCAGCCGGCGACCTGGATGCCGATGGCGACCTGGACCTGATCGTCGGTAGCAAGATCGTGCCGCCGGGTGATGCGGGGCAGTTGACCATCTTCCGCAACGTTGGGACGAAGACCGTGCCATCGCTGTACCAGGAGGCGCCACTCACCCCGATGATCGCGTATCACCTGGCGCCGACCCTGAGCGACCTCGATCAGGACGGGGACCTGGACCTCCTGGTGGGTACGTGGAACCAGGGCATCCGGTATTTCCGGAATCAGGGCACTGCGCGCGAAGCGAAGTTCGTGGAGGACGCGGCGGCGGCGATCACGCCTCCGCACGCGAGCCTGGTGTCGCCGGTCCTTGCCGATCTCGATGGCGACGGCGACGTCGATCTGCTCGTCGGCACGGCCACCGGCGCAATTGTCCACTATCGAAACGACGCGACGACGAAGGGCGCCAGGTTTGTGCTGGTCACCGAGCGACTGGGTGATCTTTCTCCCGGACGTCGCAGCCGGCCGGCGGTTGCGGATCTGACCGGCGATGGGTTGCCGGATTTGCTGGTTGGTCGTGAATCAGGTGGGGTGGTGTTGTATCGCAACGCAGGCACGAAGTTGGTGCCCCGCTTTGTGGAAGATCCGTCATTCACCCTGCCGCTCCCGCCTCTGTCTACGCCGCTCGCGATCGATCTCGATGGCAATGGCCGGGCCGAACTGCTGGCGGGCACCGTGAGCGGCGGACTGGTGATGTGGAGATGGTAAAGTTCCGCAGGGGAGAATCACATGCGCGCTGTCCTTAGCTTGACTTCGTTGCTCACCGTCGCGACCGGCACCGCGATTTTTGCCGACAACTGGCCACACTGGCGCGGCCCCTCGCACAACGGTGTCAGCACGGAGACCGGGCTGCCTGTGACGTGGGGGGCCACGTGCGTGGCCGAGGGAGCCGCGTCTGGTTCTGCCACGGCCGGAGCCGCGATAGGGGCGAGTGCGGCTCCGCAAGGGCGCGGCGGGGGACGAGAAGGCCGTCCGCTCACGCCGTTTGTATGCGCGAACCTCAAGACAGAGAACGTGTCCTGGAAACTACCGCTGCCCGCCTACAGCGGCTCCACCCCGATCATCTGGGGCGATACGATCTTCCTCAATGTCGCGACGGGCGCCAACAACGGCGCGCTTGAACTGTGGTCCGTGGACCGGCGCAAGCAGACCGTTTCGTGGAAGCGTCCCCTTGCCGACTCCAACCACATGGAGCGCAAGCAGAACATGTCGTCACCGTCGCCAGTCACTGACGGTCGCCATGTGTGGGTGATGACTGGTGTGGGCACGCTCCAGGCGTTTGACTTCGCCGGCAAGGAAATCTGGTCGCGCAACGTGCAGACCGACTATGGCCGTTTCGGGTTGAACTGGGGCTACGCCTCATCGCCGCTGCTCAAGGACAACGCGGTGTACGTACAAGTGCTGCACGGCATGAAGACCGACGACCCGTCATACCTGCTTAAGATCGATGCGGCCACCGGCAAGACCCTCTGGCACGTGGAGCGGTTGACCGAGGCCGTGTCAGAGTCACCGGATTCTTACACCACGCCGGCCTGGGCCGAGATCAGCGGCCGCCCGGAACTCATCATTACCGGCGGCGATGTGGTGTCGGGTCACAATCCTGCGACAGGCGCTGAATACTGGCGCGCTGACGTCCTCAATCCACAGCGGGGCCGCAACTACCGCATCGTGGCGTCACCGACCGTGGTGGGCGACCTCGTCATTGCGCCGACGCGCGAGAATCCGATGGTCGCCATCAGGCCCGGTGGCAACGGAGACGTGGCCGGCTCGCACGTGGCGTGGACCTTTGCGCAGGGCCCGGATGTGCCCACGCCCGTCAGCGACGGCAAGCTCCTCTACATCGTGCGGGACCGGGGTGTGGCCTTCGCACTCGATGCGAAGACGGGCGCGGTAGTGTACGGGCCCGAGCGGCTGCCGTCAGGCACCTA
Source organism: Acidobacteriota bacterium (assembly GCA_009694745.1). GTDB lineage: Bacteria > Acidobacteriota > Vicinamibacteria > Vicinamibacterales > SCN-69-37 > SYFT01. The sequence continues at coordinate 27,020 of SHUF01000024.1, read as the reverse complement.
CAGCGCGTCGCCGATTCTGGCGGACGGCAAGATCTATGTCACCACTGAAGAGGAAGGGATCACGACGGTCTATCGTGCCGGCCCCAAGTTCGAGGTGCTGGCCTCCAATCGCCTGGCCGATGACTGTTCGCCGTACTGCCTCAGCACGGTGGCGATCTCTGAAGGGCAGATCTTCATGCGCACCGCGTCGTTCCTGTGGGCGATCGGTGAGCGCCGGAAATAAGGCAGCCATCGCACTGACTCTTGCCGCGATCGGCGCGGTCGGTTGCGGCAAAGCTGATGAGGCGCCGCGTGCGAGCAATGCGCTCGCCATGGCGGTGGCCTGGAAGGAAACGTCGGCCGAGTACGAGGCTCTGTATCTGCAGGGCTTTAATGTTGCAAAGATGCACGTGGATCGTGCGCTTAGAGACGGGCGGCGATCCCTGGCGGTCATCTCGGATCTGGATGACACGGTGCTGGACACGCGCGACTACTGGCGCGAAGTGCTTGCCGCCGACGCGCAGTTGTTTGAAGACGCCCGCTGGGATGTGTGGGTCGCAAAAAACAAGGTGCGCGCCAGTCCAGGAGCGTTGGACTTCCTGAACTTCTGCCGCGATTCGGGCGTTGAGGTCTTCTACATCACGAGCCGCGACCAGGGGCCCATGACAATGGAACTGGCCCTGGGCAATCTGAAGGCCGCCGGCCTGCCGTTTGCGGATGCCGAACATCTGACCGTGATCACGGACAGTTCGGACAAGGAGCCGCGTCAGCGCCAGGTGGCGCAGTCGCACGACGTGGCGGTCTACCTGGGCGACAACCTGAACGACTTCCGGCGGTCCTACTACGTGACCGACGCCCAGCGCCGGCGGCAGCGGCTGGCCGCAGACCGGAACGAGTTCGGCCGGCGTTTTATCCTGTTCCCGAACCCCACAGACGGCCACTGGATTCGCGCGATTCTGGGCGATTCCGAACCGCCGCCCAGCCAGGAGACCCTCGATCGGTTGCATCAGCTCATCGGTCGGCGCTGAGATTGAATTCCCCGTCATGAAACGGATACCCAACGCGTGTGGCGTCGCCTTCCTCTTCGTGTCGGTGGCGTGCAGTCCGAAATACTACGTGCCCAACACTCAGAACGTACCGATGATTTCAGCCAAAGGGTAGGACGACCACTGCTCGCGTTCGAGTTTTCACGCGCCGCCCTCGCGAATCAGGAAGACCTGGCCCGTGGTTTTTTTCTTGTCCGAGTCGAGGGCTTCGACCGACAAGGTCACGCCGGCTGCCGTCTTGGTTTCCTTGATGACCTTGAGGTTGGTCACGGCGGCCAACATCTTGACCATGTCGAACATCATGACGGCGTCTTCCTTCGACGTCGCGTCCATCTTGGCCTGCACGGCTTTTGAGTGCCATGGCCGGATGTCGGCCACAGGCTTGGCTTTGTCGAACGCCACGCGATAGGCCAGGTAGAACTCGGTAGAGGTCTGGTTGGCATTCTGGGCCCAGGTGGCGGCTCCCAGTGAGGCGAATGCCAGCGTTACTGCCACCACCAGCTGACTCGTGCGACGTGTGCTCACAATGTCTCCTCCTGCGCCAGTCAAAGGGACGCGGGCGCGCGCTCGTGCGGTTGCGCCCCGGGCCCGGCGCAAATACTATCCCACCGGGGGAAGTGTCCATGGTTCGCTCAACATCAAAATTCAAAGTGCTGCTGGCCGCCGGCCTCGGCGTGTTTGGCCTCGTCTCGGTCGCAGCGAATCCTTTCGCGCAGACGCCGGCCGCGTTGAACGCTGAATCGCTGTTCGGCCAACTGCGGTGGCGCAACATCGGACCGGCCAACATGGCGGGGCGCATTTCGGACATCGAAGCGGTGGAGGCCAATCCGGCCATCGTGTATGTGGGCTCGGCGTCCGGCGGAGTGTGGAAGTCTGTGAACGCAGGCACCACGTGGGATGCGATTTTCACGAACTATCCGGTGGCCTCGATTGGCGACATCGCCATCTATCAGAAGGATCCCAACATCATCTGGGTGGGCACGGGTGAAGACTGCGTGCGCAACAGCGTGGCGTGGGGAGACGGTGTCTACAAGTCCACCGACGCCGGCAAGACGTTTGTGAACGTGGGGTTGCCCGAGTCACATCATATCGGCCGCGTGCTGACGCATCCCACCAATCCGGACATTGCGTACGTAGCGGCGCAGGGGCATCTGTGGGAGCACAACCCAGATCGGGGCCTCTATAAGACCGTCGACGGCGGCAAGACCTGGCGGCGTCTGGCGAACGGCTTGCCCACCGACGGCAAGACCGGCGCCTCCGACATCCAGATGGATCCGACCAACCCGAACATTCTGTACGCGGGAATGTGGGAACGGATTCGCCGGCCCTTCATTTTCGAGAGCGGCGGCCCGAATGGCGGCATCTATAAATCGATCAACGGCGGTGATACCTGGACGAAGCTGACCACCGGATTGCCCGCGGGGAACACCGGCAAGGTGACGATCACTATTCATCGCAAGAACCCGAAGATCCTCTCGGCGATTGTTGAGGCGGCGGTCACGCGCGATTTGAAAATGCCCGGCTCGGGCATCTACCGGTCTGAGGATGCCGGCCTCACGTGGACCTACGTCAACGCTAGCAACGACCGGCCGTTTTACTACAGCCACGTGCAGCTCGATCCGAACTTTCCGAACCGTTTGTACTACCTGGTGGTGTCGGCGCAGATATCCGAAGACGGCGGGCGCACGTTCTCGCGCAACCTGCCGGGCATCGAAGGCGACTTCCACGCGATGTGGATCGACCCCACCAATAGCGATCGTTTCTACATCGGCAACGACAAAGGTGCGTCGGTGACCTACGACGGCGGCCGAACGTTCATCATGTTCGACAACATGGACATCGGCCAGTTCTACGCCATCACCGTGGATAACCGCGACCCGTATCACGTTTACGGTGGCCTGCAGGACAGCGGCAACTGGGGCGGCACCACCAACAGCCGCGACTACAACGGCATCCTTGGTGAGCACTGGTTCAAGTTCCACTCGGGCGACGGCTTCCACACGACGGTGGATCCCGACGACTGGACCATCGTCTATACCGAGACCCAGAACGGTAGTGTGCGCCGGCTGGATGCGGACTTCCGCCAGACCGGCAGCAGCGTCTCGCCGAGGCCGCAGACCATTCTCAACTTCGACGAGGTCACCGCGCGCGAGGGCGCGGCGCCCCGTTTCCGCTACAACTGGAGTTCGCCGCTGACGCTGTCGCCGCATGACTCCAAGATCGTGTACCTCGGCAGCAACCGCCTGATGCGCAGCACCGATCGCGGAGAGAGCTGGACCATCATCAGCCCCGACCTTTCGACGAACGATCCCGACTACACCACACCGGCGCCAGCCGGGTTCATGGGTGAACGCGGCGGAGCCGAGACGCATGCCACGCTCATCTCGGTGGTCGAGTCATCCCTGCGCCCCGGTGTCATCTGGGCGGGCACCGATGACGGCAACGTGCAGGTGACGCGCGACGGCGGCGCCACATGGACAAACGTGCGCAACAACATCCCGGTGAGCCAGGTGCCTGCGCGCACGTGGGTCAGTCGCGTGGAGCCCTCGCATTTCGACGCCGGCACGGCCTATGTTTCGTTTGACGGCCACCGCACCAGCAACTTCAAGCCCTACGTGTTCAAGACCGCTGACTACGGCGCCACGTGGACGTCCATCTCATCGAATCTTCCGCAGCGCGACCCGGTGTACGTGGTGAAGGAAGATTTGAAGAATCCGGCACTGCTGTTTGTTGGCACGGAGTTCGGCGTGTACGCCTCGGTCAACGGCGGCGCCCAATGGCACAAGATGATGACCGACATGCCCACCGTGGCGGTGCACGACCTGGTCATTCATCCACGCGACAACGACCTGGTGGCGGCGACGCACGGACGCAGTCTGTGGATTCTCGACGACATCACGCCGTTGCAGCAGTTGACGCCGGCCGTGCTCGGGGCCGATGCGCACGCGTTCAGCAACCCGGTCGCGACGGTGTGGAAGGCGATCAGCCGCGGGGCCACGCGAGGCCATCTGCTGTTTCAAGGACGTAACCCGCTGACCATTGCGCAGCGTGCGCCCGCCAACTCACCGAGCGAACTGACAAATTCTGCGACGGTATCGTTCTTTGTCGGCAAGGCCCCGGCGGGCCCGGCGAAGATCGAGATTGTCAGTGCCGACGGTGCGCGGACGTTCACCGCAGACATCCCGGTGAAGCAGGGGATTAACCGGTACTTCTGGCCGTTGAGTTTTGCCGCGGCAGGTGGCGGTGGTGGGCGCGGTGCCGGGCCTGGTGCCGGCGCTGGGCCGGCGGCCGTCGGCCCGGGCACCTATCGCGTGAAGCTCACCATCGGCGACAAGGTCCTGAACTCGACCATCGTGGTTCGCGCGGATCCAGACGCCGCGCGAGTGCGTTAAAGAACCAGCCCGAGCTACGTTCCGGATCGATATCCGCCCGTGCGTAGCCTAATCCTTCCGAATGCTGTGGTCTAAGGCTGGCCATACAATGAACCCTTTCGGCGTGTGTGCCGTCAAAGCAGCGGAGGTATCAGACATGCGAGCAAGAGTATTGGCAGCGGTGTTGGTGGTTGCGGGTATGGCGGGAATTTCGGCCCAGACGCCGGCGGCAGGACCGGTGTACGACGTGTCGATTCTGGTCGGACCAGCAGGGCAGGAGGCCGCCTACACAGGAACCACCACATTCAGCGTGGACGCCAAAGGTATGGTCACCGGCACGATGGCCATCGTCAGTCCGACCACGGTGAAGGCGAATCTGGCCGGCTGGATCGAGAAGGGCGAATGGACGTTCGAGTACCCCTACGAAATGACGGACCAGGGCTGCATGGGCGTTTTGGAGGGGACGGCGAAAATTCCCGCCGACAAGAAGGTCATTTCCGGAGCGGTCACCATCGGTGGCGACTGTGCGCCCGAACCGATGAACGGCACCTTTACGTTTACTTTGCAGGCGAAGAAGTAGCAGCGGCGATCGGCCGGACGGCCGCGCCGTCGGCCAGGTCTCTCAGCACCTGGAAGGGGCCGGCGACGATGGAGGCGCCCTCGTCGACGCCGGTCACTTGAATCGTCAGGCCACCGATGATGCCGGTGGTGACCGCCGTGAATATCGCCCGACGGTCTTTGATCACAAAGACCCCGCTTTTGCCTTCGCGCTGCACCACCGCCTGCAGGGGAACGGCCAGCACGTTGCGGCGTTCGGCGACAAGTATTTCTGTGTCGCACGTGAGGCCTGGCCGCAACAGCGCCACGTCTCCCTCAAGCCTGACCTTCACACGAAATTCGCGCGCGGAGGCCTGCGTGCCGATTTGCGGCAACGCGCTGGCGCCGATCTCGGCCACGCGGCCGCTGTAGGATTTTCCGGGAAGTGCGTCAAGCGTGATCGTGGCGGTGTTGTCCATCGAAAGCCGCAGCACGTCGGCCTCGGCCACTTTTACTTCGGCATTGAGCGCGCTCAGATCCGAGATGGTCATGAGGATCGAGCCCGGCTGATTCTGCACGCCCATCACCACCATCTCGCCCTCTTCCACATCGAGGCGCGTGATGACACCGGCGATGGGTGCCGTGATTTCGGTCTTGGCCAATTGATCCTGGACGCGGGCACCGTCGGCGCGGCCCTGGGCCACGCGCTGCGACGACGCGCTGCGCGCCTGCTCGGCCGTGGCGAGTGCGGCTTTCGCGGCGTTGACCTGTGCGCCGGCTGTATCGGCCGCGGCTGCGGCCGCTTCGAATTCAGACTGCGCGATCAACCCCGACTTGAACAGGTCGCGGGCGCGCTCAAGGGCACGCTGCGCCTCGGCTTGTCGCGACGTGGCCACGGCGACCTCTGCTTGTGCCGCACGCACCTGGTTGCCGGAACCTTCGGCCTCGGCCTCAAGAGCCCGCAGCCCAGCCGCCGAAGAGGCGACAGCGCTCTGCGCCTGCACCGGATCGATCCGCGCCAGCACCTGGCCCGCGGTCACACGGTCACCTTCACGCACGCGCAGGCTGACGAGACGGCCCATCACCGACGAGCCCAGGTCCGCGTATCGCGTGGCGACGATTTCACCCGAGGCCGTGACGTAGGCGCGCAGCGTTTCAACGCGACCGACTGTGACGATATCGACGGCGATGGCATCGGTCTGGCGACCGGACCACCACCACCATCCACCAACCAGCACCACGGCAGCAACGACAAGAAGGATGCGACGAGACATACCCGCTTATACTCACACAGTGGCAGGCTCTGCGGGGCGACAGTGGTTTTCTCTACAGGAATCCTTTCGGCAGGCGGCGCGTACTCTGGCGACAAACCGGTTGCGCGCGGGGCTGGGCGCGCTTGCGATTGCTGTGGCCGTGGCCACGCAAGTGGTCGTGGTGTCGGCGCTCGATGGCGTGGCCGCATTCGCCGAGACGTCCACGGCTCGTGCCTTTGGCTCTGACACGTTTCTTCTCGCGCAGATCGCGTCACCCGGCCGGATTTCGCGCCGGGAATTGCAGGAACAGCTCCAGCGGAACCAGCCCCTGCGGCGAACGGACTGGCGTTTCCTCGATCAGCAGGCCGGAGGCCTGGTGCAATACGCCCCAAGCGTCCAGACCATCGCGGAAGTGACGGCGGGCGGACGCGTCTACGAGACTGCGGCCGTGTCGGGCACCACGTCGGTGCTGGCGGACCTTCGTGATTTGGCCGTCGCCCAAGGGCGTTTCCTGACGATCGAAGACGACCGCGGGGGGGCGGCCGTGGCGGTGATCGGCGCGGATGTCGCAGACGCGCTCTATCCCACCAGCGACCCGCTCGGGCAAGGCATTCGTGTGGCGGGCCGGCGGTTTGTGGTGGTTGGCGTGCAGACGAGGCTGGGCAGCTCCAGCGGCGCGTCGCTCGACCGTTCGGTGTGGATCCCGATCCTGGCCTGGGAGCGCGCGTTTGGCACGCCACGATCGTTGCCATTGTTTGCGAAGGCGACGCCGTCCTCAACGGAGGTCGCGGCCGAGGATCGCGCGAGGGCGTCGCTGCGTGCCCGCCGGCAACTGGCGCCGGGCACTTCCGACACCTTCGACGTGCTCACGCCCGACGCTGCGCGCGGCTTTGTCGCCAATCTCTCGCAGCGCATCGGCGTGGCGGCTGGTCCCATTTCACTCATGGCCCTCCTCGCGGCCGTCGTCGTGGTCACCAACACCGTGCTGGTGTCGGTGACGCAACGCACGCGCGAGATCGGCATACGGCGGGCGCTGGGCGCGCCGCGCTCCCAGATCATGCGCGAGGTGGTGGCCGAATCGGCGCTGACGGCGATTGTGGGCGGCGTGGCCGGCATTGGCGTGGCGGTGGCGCTGGTGGCGTCGCTGGCCGCGGTGCTGGAGCTGCCGCTGGATGTGCGCGCGACGACGGTGGGCTGGAGCCTCCTGGCGTCGGCGGCCAGCGGACTGGTTGCGGGGTGGTATCCGGCGCGGCGGGCTGTCAGGCTGACGGTGGTGGAGGCCATTCGTGTCGAATGATCTGACGCCTCCCGGCGCGGCAGAACGCTGGCGGTTGGCGGTCGTCGAAGCGGGCACGCTGGCGATTGAATCGGTCCGCGTACAGACGGCGCGATCGGTGTTGGCCGTCATCGGCCTGATCATCGGCATCGTGACGGTGGTGCTGGTGTCGTCCACGCTGGTCGGCCTGCGCAACTCCGTGGCGGAGCTGTTTCGTGAACTGGGCACCGACAACATCTTCGCGTTTCACCGGAACGGCGATCCGTATACGCCGGCATCGGACGCCGATGCCTCGCGCCGCACATTGAACAGGGCTGACGCCGATGCCATCGCGCGTCTGGCGCCCTCGGTGCGCGGTGTGGCTGCGCAGCTGCTGGTGCCCGCGGTCACCAGCACGCGAGTGATCACGGCGCGGGCGGGGGGGAACGAATCAGACACGGTACTCATTGAGGGTGTCACGCCGAACTTTTTTGCCGTGACCGACACGCCTTTTGGGTCAGGGCGGCCATTCACCGAGATCGAGGATCGCGTGGGCGCGTCAGTGGCCGTGCTCGGCGCCAACATCGCGAAGGCCTTGTTTGGCCCGGTGAAGCCCGTGGGGCAGTCGTTTCTGCTCGGCGGGGATCGCTACTACGTGGTGGGCGTATTGGCGCCCAGGCAGGGGACGTTTTTCGGGGAAAACCGGAACGACAATGTCGTGTCCATTCCGGTGGAGACCGCGTCGCGCCGATTTCCAGAGGCCGAACAGACCGTGATTTACGTGCAGGCCAGGGAAGGGGTGCGCGAGACGGCGCGCTCCGAAACCGAGACGATCCTGCGGTTGACCCGCCAGGTGCCGCCTGGTGCGCCGAGTGACTTTAATCTCTCGACGGCCGACCAGATCATCGCGCAGTTCGATCGCATCGGCGCGCAGATCTTCTCTGCCACCATAGGGCTGGCCCTCGTCTCGCTGGTCATTGGTGGCATCGGGATTGCCAACGTGATGGTGATCAGCGTGACCGAACGGACGCGCGAGATCGGTCTGCGGCTGGCGATTGGGGCCAGGCGGCAGGACGTGCGGCTGCAGTTCCTGATGGAGTCGGCGATACTGGCCGGCATCGGCGGCTTGGCCGGAGTAGGCATCGCGCTGGCGCTGGGGGCGTTGGCTGCCGTGTTCGCCCCAGTGTTTCCCGCCTCGCCGCCAGTCTGGGCCGTGCTCGCCGGTGTCATCAGCGCGGTGGTGGTCGGCGTGGTCGCCGGCTACTGGCCCGCGCGCAGCGCCTCGCGCCTCGACCCGGTCGAAGCGCTCAGGCACGAGTAACGACGGAGTCCCGGAGGTCCCGGGCTTCAGCCCGGGACGCGAGAGGCACGGGCTCAAGCCCGTGCCCTTCAGGTGACTTCTAGAACGCTCCCAGACTGAGCCCTATCGTGAAGCTCCGGCCGATGCGAATGTGACGGAGACCGCGCCGGGGACGCTGAGAGTGACCACGACCGATCCGCTCGTCAGCGTGTCGAGCGGCAGCGACAGGTGCGCCGCGTCGGGCAACATCACGATTCGTCAGATTCGCTGACACGAAGTCCGCGGACCCGCGGACTGTTGTGTCCTCGATCAACGACCGACGCGTCGCTTCGCTTTTTGCTCAGGCGTCAGAATCGCCTCAACATCCGCCCGCGCCTTCTCGTGGATGCTCTTGATCTGCGCCTTCTGATCGTCGGTCAGGTCGAGGCCGCGCAGCCCGAACCCAGGTCCACCGCGGCGGGCAATACCCCCGGGCCCGCCGGCACCTCGGCCGCGCATCGCACCCTGCGGCCCGCGCTGAGACATCTGCACCCCAGGCCCTGCGCCCCGCTGCGCTTCCGGCGCCGGTCCCTGCGCTGAGACGACTGCACCCACCACCGCCAATACGGCCACGCCAACCATTGCCAATGTGCGTTTCATAACGGCTCCCTTCGCCACCGCGGATTTGTCTCTCTTCCCGCTTCTATGGACTGAGACTGGGCGGGGACCCGCGGTATTCCCGGGATCGGGCTGAACAGCTCAGGTCAGAACGCGACGACCACGCGGACGCCACGGTACGTGACTGGTTTGGCCGTGCCGTCGGGCAACGTGACCCTGAACTCGCGGGTCACGGTCGCGCTGGTTGCGCCGGCCGGCGTTCCAGGCACGAGCGTGAGCTGGCGCGTGCGATCGTTCCACGTCATACGGATCCACTGGCCGCGCCCGGCGAGATATTCTTGGCTGATCCCGTCGTCGTCATACAACGTGAACTCGCCGTTGGCGCCGGGGTAGATCCGCAACGTCGTGGGTTCCGTCACCGGTTCGGCGGTGTACTGCCGCACCGGGTCGAACGGAACGATGGCGCCGGCCCGTACGTAGATGGGCATCGTCTCGAGCGAGACCGGGCGTGACACGGTTCGTCCGCCAGCGACGCGCTCGTTCGTCCACCAGTCATACCAATCACCCGAGGGCAGGTAGACATCGCGCGTGGTGGCGCCGGGCTTGAATACGGGCGCCACGAGCAGGTCGCGGCCCCACAGATATTCCGTGCCGATGCCGCGTGCCCGCACGTCGTCGGGATAGTGCAGCCAGAGTGCTCGCATGAGGGGCAGGCCCAGGTCGCGCGCTTCGCGCGCCAGGGTGTACGTGTACGGCATCAACTGATACCGAAGGTCGGCGTACTTTTTCGCCACCGGTTCGATGGCGGGGTTATTCAGTTCGGAAGGCAGGATGTGTCGGCGATCGCCTGGCGGCGGCGCTGTGTTGTTGTTGCCGTACTCGAGTGGACCCACGTTATCGAGGCCCCATCCCCATGGCAGCCGCGTTTGCCAGACGCGGCCGTGTGACCGGAACGATCCGCAAAACGCTGCGAACTGGAACCAGCGCGCGTACAGCTCACCGGTGAGCTCGCGATTCGGATAGAACCCGCCGATGTCCGAGCCCCAGTAGGGACCGATGCTCAGTGAATAGTTGAGGCCGACAGCGATCTGCGCTTCAAGAGTTTTCCATGACGTCTCGGTATCGCCTGACCAAACCCAGCCGCCCCACCGCGCGACACCCGGAAAGCCGTTGCGTTGCAGGCTCCATGGCCGCACGTTGGGCGTGGTGAAGAGGTGGCCCTGATAGTAGAGCTTGAACCGCGCTAGACGTTCGAACAGATTGAACCAGTCGCCCTCGTCTGGCCAGAAGGCATCCACGCCCGCCTTCACAAGCCCCAGGTGTTGCTGCCAGTAGCTCGGGATGTTCGCGTCATTGATCGTGGGCAGTTTGTCGCGATCCCACGGCACCATGTGCACCACAACCTTCACGTTGCGTGCGTGCATGTCGGCCAGCACAGTGGCGGGATTGCGCGTGAAGACGTCGGGGTTGAAGTCGAATGACGGCTGCCGGGTGTTCCAACCGACGGGCGCGAAGCCGGTGCCCAGGTAGATCACCGCATCAAGCGGAATACGTTTCGACCGGAACGTGTCAATGATCCCCAGCATCTGCGCGTCGTCTTTCAGTGTGCGATGCGACTGCATGTAGCCCAGCGCCCATTTGGGCGGCATGACGGCCGGGCCGGTGATCACGGCAAAGTCCTTCATCGCCGCCACCGGCTCGTGCGCATCAAAGACGAAGACGTCGTAGAGGCCAAGCACATAGGCGTCAGCCGGCGGAAGGCCTTTGCCAAGCGCCTGTTGCTGATTGCCTTCGGTCTGCGGCGCACGTTCGGCCTCGGTGGGTGGCCGTGGGGTGAACACGCCACGGGCGGTATCGCGCATGTCCACGTGCACCCACGGGGTGGCCACGAACAGGCCCCACCCGCGCGTGCCCATCAGCATCGCGGCGGGATTCCGCGATCCATACATATCGCTCTGCCAGCGCGGCTCCATAGTGTCGAGCGCGCCTCTGCGATCAAATTGCACAGGCTGTTCGCGCCATGGTGAACCCTGCGCGGGTCTCGGGCCACCTTCGCCTAGTCCCAGCACCGGATGTTCATCCACTCTGAACGCCAGTGTGCCGTCTGCTTCGAAGACCAGCTCCTGCACCAGCTGACCTGCGGCATTGGTCACCGTCACGGTGAGCGGCGATGGCCGGACCGCGACCTGCAACCGGCCCACTCGTTGCTGCATCGGCTTCGCCAGGCTCCGGATGCGGATGGCTGGTGCTGGATAGGTCCGGTCCACCACAGCAGGCGTCGGTGGAAAGTCTCGAGTGAAACTGATTGGCTTGAGCGTGACGCGCAGCGACCGGTCCCCGGCCACCCGAATCTGAAGCTCCGCAGGTTGACCCGCCGTCGTCAGTGTGGACTGGGCCGTCGCGGCCTGGCCCGCAAGGGAAGTGATCGCAACAAATGTCAGCAGTAATCGCATGGTGAACCCCGGCACATTCTATGCGGTGCGATTGGTGTGGCGAACCGCGTTGCAAAAACTGCAACGTTCTCTGAGCCGGCGGCCAAACCGCGCCAGTCTGAGCCCGTTCGAACTCGGCACGATTCGTGCGAGGCACAGAAGCACTTGTCCACATAGGGTGGACGACGGTATGGTGGGGGCGATCGCGTGGAAACAGTTCAAGAGCGGGTAGCGTATCTTGACGGCAAGGTTGAGGAGCAGGGGCACATGGTGAGCGACCTCAGGGACGACATGGTGGTACTGCGCTGCGACATGAACCGGCGGTTCGAGCAGGTCGACCAGCGGTTCCTCCACCTGGAAGACAAGATGGATCGCCGGTTTGATTCCATCGACGCCAAGCTGACGAAATACTTCGCCTGGACGGCCGGGATGTTCGTGACAACCCTGATTGCGATCCTCGGGTCACTCGGCGCGCTCGTAACCAGGGGCCTCACCCCCCGCTGACATCGCGGTCGTTTACCTCGCGTTATACATGCCAGTCCCCTGGACTCTGGACGCTGGACTCTGGACTCTGGCCGTGTCTACTGCGGCGCTCGAGCCGGGCGGAGGTTTCTGCCGTGATACACGTCGGCGGGGATGTGATGGCCGGCGTAGATGCGCTCGAGAATGCCGAAAAGCGCTGGGTCGTACGTCTTCAAGTCGTCGGGAGATTGGACCCGCGCCTTCGTGGTGCCGTCGTAGAACTCGATGTTCGACCAGAACCACCACTGCGTCCCTTCGGCAAAATATTCGGCAGGCGTATTGATCGCGTACTGTTCCCGCCCGGCCGAGTCCTTGTAGAGGCCCTTGGCTTTGGCCGCATCGTACGCCACTTGGATCTCTGCATGAAGCGCCGGATCCGCCACGCGGAGTGCACCCATGATGTTGTGGCTGAACTCATGCACCGTGATGTGTTCACCGTAGTACCGAGTGCCGGGTAAGCCGAGCAGGTTCTCTTCGGCGCACGACACCACATTGCCGCCCATGCCGCGGGCGCGCGCGTCCCAATACTCCTTGTCGGTCTTGCTCGCGATGCCGTTGGGCCCGTGGTAATTCGCACGTTCGCCTGGCGTGAGCCGCCGGTCGTCGATCGTAGGCTTTGTCCAGTCGCGTCGCTCGGGCAAATCCGTTTCGCCCTCCGTCTGGTCCATCACGAGCATGCGCGACTTCCGGCCCACCATCACCGCGCGCACGTCCGGCCGCTTCACCAGCATGTAATTGACGATGTCGCGCGCCAGCAAGAGCGCGGCATCATCCACCTTCTCTGATGAGACGATCGGGATGCCGTACGCGTCGGTGTATTTCCTGTAAAACGGGTCGAGGCCCAGAGCTTCAGGCGGCGCCGTGATCATCGCCGCGTTGTAGCTGGCAACAATGGGTGGCCCGGTCGCGACGCCGCCGGGCGGGCGAGGCGGAGCGGCCTGGGTCAGCAGCGCCAGGCTGACCAGCGAAAGCACGATGGTGTTCGACATCAGTTACCCCCGGCGCACTTCCGCAAGCCGCGCATGTGCACATTGACGACGCATCCGGTGTTCGTGGGCGGTAGCATAACGCAAGACATGATGAGGCACGCCCGCCAGGTACTGGCTCTCGCTGCGCTTGTCGCCGTGGGTCCGGCTGCGTCAACACTGGCCGCGCAGGCCCAGACCGGCGCGCGCATTGTGGAGATCAATGGCAACCACTGCAACGGCACCGCCACGTTCCGCATAGACGCGCCGCAGGCGCGCGACGTCCGCGTGGTGATGGAGCCCATGAATGCGGCTGACGCCAGGCCGATGGTGAAAGACGACAAGGGGATGTGGACCGCGTCGTTGGGTCCGTTCGAGCTCGACTACTACGCAGTGGCGTTTCTCACCGACGGCGTCTGGCGTACCGCCGGTTATGTGCACGTCACGGGGCCGGCTCCGCAGGCCTGGGATCCGCGACCAGTCAAACACGGCACGGTGCACCAGCACTGGTACGACTCGAAGGCGTTGAACATGTTCCGCAGCGTCTGGGTCTATACGCCGCCCGGTTACGAGGAAAGCAAGGAGTCTTTCCCGGTCCTCTACCTCCTGCATGGCAGCGGCGGCGACGAAGGCCCCTGGGTGAACGATGGCCTGGCGAACATCATCCTCGACAACCAGATCGCCGACGGCCGCGCCAAACCGATGATCGTCGTCATGCCTTTTGGCCATACGAATCCCAGTCCCCGGGCGGGCGTTGCGCCGGCGTATACGGGCCGAGATACACCCGCGTTCACCCAGGAACTGCTGAGCGAAGTCCTGCCCATGGTCGAGCGGACGTATCGTGTGTCGCGCAAGGCCGACCATCGCGCGATCGCCGGTTTCTCCATGGGCGGCAATCACGCGCGGCTCATCGGCCTGCAGCGGCTGGACCTGTTTCATTCCGTGGCCACGTTCAGCGGCACGATTGGCGTGCGTGGCCCGCAAGTCACCGCAGCGGCGATCGAGGAGGCGTACGGACCGGCGTTCGACGATCCCGATTCGGTCCCAAACGGAATCAACGTCGCGCTGCGCCTGCTCTGGCTCGGCGTCGGCTCAGAGAAGGAGCGCCTCCTTGCACAGCACAAACTGTTCACGAATGTGCTGAACGAGCGCCGGATCAAACACACGTTCGTGGTTGAGCCGGGCGGCCACACCTGGCACGTGTGGCGGCGCAATCTGCGCGACCTGGTGACGCTGTTGTTCCGATAGGCGCCGCGCTGTTTCGCCGCTACCAGATTGTCTTGACGACTCCGGCCTCGCGAATCGTAGTATCGCGGGTGATGAGCGCCAGTCCCAGGTCGAGGGCGCTGGCGACGATGAGCCCATCAAACGGGTCGCGAGTAAAGCGCAAATCGTCGGCGTCGAAGACCTGACCGGGTTCAAGCGAATGCGGCTGGTAGGCCGGGTTGCTGAACAGGTCGGCAAAAAACTCTCGAACAGGACGCCGCAAGTTGATGCGGACCACGCGAGCCAGAAGGCTGACTTCCCAGATGACGGCCACAGGAACGTAGATGATGGTTTCGCGCCGCTCGGCTGCCGCAAAGGCGGCCCTGGCTTTGGGGCCAAGGACGCCTCCCCCGGCCGCGTGGAAGACAAGCGCGTGCGTGTCGGTGACCGCGGCGTTGTCAGCCACGCGCGGGCTTTCGTGGCCGTCGCGAGCGTGCTCCGGAAGGGGGGGGCGTCTCCCGCGCGATGAACGGCCGCTGCAGGGAGGCGGCAAACACCGACTGTAGGTACGCACCGGCGTGCTCGAGCGTGGGGTCACCGGGCGCAATGTCGATGGTGCCGACCACCGATCGTGACGCCGTCGCGCCGTGGCCACCCGCGCGGGCAGAGGAGATGAGCGCATCCAGCGCCTCGCTCAGACTCCGGCGTTTGGTGACGGCCGCGCGACCCTTCAACCAGATCAGGTTGCCCTCTTCAAGCGTCACCGACAGGGCTACTTTTGGCATGAACATACGATAACACGAACATAGAGCTACTATTCACAATGTCCGCGGACCCGCGGACGATGATCTTGTGCATGATCCCAGCCTTCGAAGTCCTTCCCCTTCATTCCTTAGTCATCCCAACCCCTGACGGTATCGCCTCAAGAATCTTGGCCAAGACGCTTGCGGGAAGCGTCACGTTATTCGCGTTCGCAGCCGGGCAGGGACTGACCGAACACACGTCGCCCTTCGACGCCCTTGTGATGGTGCTCGAAGGCGCGCTCACGCTGACCATCGGGGGCGTGGCGATGCGCGCGGAGCCAGGGGCAATCCTCCGAATGCCCGCGGACATTCCACACGCTGTTGACGCCCCCGAGGCGACGCGCATGCTATTGACGATGCTGCAGTCGGCCTGAGCGGCCTGCGCCCGGCTACGCGGTGCCGGTCGCGGATCGCCGGTTCATGTAGGCGCGCAGGCCCTTGACGTTGATCGAGATGACGATCAGGCCGCGAGACGTGGCCATGAGGTCGACGTCAAAGTCATGGCCGCGTTCGGTGAGCCGATCGACGACGTACGACAGCGTCTGCAAGGCCAGCGGACTGGCGTCATCTTTCGCATGACCACGTTCAGCGGCCACCGTCACCCAGGTGTTGTCGGTGCGCCTGGAGTCGCGCCCGGGCCACTCGGAGCGCTTGATGCGTTGAATGGTGACGCTGATGGCGTTGACGACTTTGTTCTGCCACACCCATTCGCGCACGTCGTCGGTGCTCATGGCGCCAGACGCCACCTGCTGGCGCTTGTCGTCCCACACCGCCAGCCATCGTCGCTCTTCAGCCGTAAACGCTTCGTCAGTCACGGGCTGATCGTACACGAAAATTTCGGCAACCTGGCTGCCATGGGACTACGCCGGTTTGGAAATCGCCCGAGATTCATATTCGAGCGCGGCAATCACGTCTGCCGCCGTGTACGTCGTTGCGCCCGGCCTCAGGAATCGAGCTTCGCCAGGCAGATCATCGCCCATGGTGATGATTCCGGGTTCGACCAGACGTCCGGCTGGCACCTGCGGGAGGGCGGTCGTGGCCACGAGCGCGTTGCAGATGCACGCACGGCCCTCGGTCGCCGCCCGATCGCCGCCCTTCGATTCATAGACGTTGACGGGCTCAGCGGGACATCGGAATCCCACGGTGCCGTCGGTGGTCCGATAGGCCTCGCGCAGGTATCCGAGGTCGCAAATGTGCGGCCGCGCGTCGAGGACGCCTTCGTCAGACAAGGTGCCGGCCACACGAGCGACCTTGAACGGGAAGCCGGTCGGCGAGGCCTTCGGATCGGTGAAGATGTCCGTTGCGCCAGATCGCACCTGCTCCAGCAGCGTGCGCTTGAAGTCGGCGCGCAGGCCGGACTCTGCGCACATCGCAAAGGCCGTTCCCACCTGAATGCCCTCGGCGCTGCGTTCCAGCGCCTCCTGCAGGCGTCCAGGCGCGCCTGAACCGCCGGCCAGCCAGAACGGCAGACCGAGCGCCTTCAACTTGTCGAGATTGACGACATCGCGCGTGCCATACACCGGCTCGCCCGATCGCTCAGTTGCAGCGCGCCTCGAGGCGGCGCGTTGTGGCCTCCTGCCGTGGGGCCCTCGACGATGAAGCCGTTGACGCGGCCGCTGGCGCGGCGCTGCAAGGTCAACGCCAGCACATCCGACGCGATGATGGCCAGGAACTGGGGCTGCGCGAGCGGCGGTCCCGTCACGCCCACCACCGCCTGCGGATCAAACGCCAACATCGTGGCGTCGTCTGCGCCGGCACCAGTGACCGTGAGTGGGTAGGTGGCGGGTTCGTGATTCACGAAGAGGTCCAGCACGCCGGAAATTTTGAACGGGATGCCGGCGCCCATTAGGACGTAGTGCACGCCGGCGAGCATCGCCCCGTAGATTGACGGCAGGTGGGGCGTCTAGATCTTCTCCAGGTAGTTGATGCCGACCGGATTGTTGTGGCCTTCGCGAGCCAGGAAGACCTCGACGAAATTGGCGATGACACAGAGCGCCTGCCATTCAGGATCCGGTGTGGGCGAGGCCTGCGCCCGCGTCACGAACGCGGCGGTGGGCGCTTTGCCTCCGGCGATGTAGAACGTGTTCCACACATGGTCGGCGAGTCTGGCGACCGGGAAGTGGTCCAGGGCCCGGCGCATGTGGCCACCGGGGTCGCCCATCTGCAGCCGCCTCGCCAGCACTTCATCGAGTGCCGTGCCGCTGACCACGCTTTATTGCCCGAGCGACGAGACAGCGCGCGCCAGGCGCCAGTCGGAAATCCCAACGCCCAGACCGCCCTGGATGATCATTGGATGTGCGCGCATCGGGGACCTGTCTTCTCACTCAATCGTAGGCCGCGGTCGCAGGCCCCGCGCGTAAGCGTTGTGTAAGTGCTGCGTCCCATCGGCTGATTGGCTCATCGACCCATTGGCTGAGGTGCGGGAAACTCCACTCCCGCCGCGCAATAGTCAACGCCCAGGGCAGGCCGCAGCCCATGACCGGCGTGCCAGTCGGCGGTTCCCGGTCGGCAATGCGGCATGTGCGTTGCCGGGTGTAACCCTTCCGAGGGAGTTTCATATGCGCAAATTATTGTTAATTGCCGCCAGCATCGTTTTCGTCTCGGCCGTTGTGACAGCGCAGCACCTAAATACCACCGAGGTCGCGGTCAAGGGCAACCTGACCGTCGTAGCCGATGTGATGGTCGGGACGTCAGTTCTGAAGGCCGGTGACTACCGGTACGCCTGTGACCGCGAGCACATCACGTTCACCAGCAAGATCACGGGCAAGCCCGTTCTCACGGTCCCCTGCAAGGGCCGCGAACTGACCAGTCCGAGTGACCAGACCACCATGCAGACCATCACGGACGCGTCGGGCAGGAAAGTGGTCAGCAAGCTGTTGCTGAAGGGCAGCAGCATCGAGCACGTGTTCTAAGCGGAAGTTCCACGGCCCTTCGGGGGCGTCTCTTTGCTCTGCCGAGCTAACATTGGTGACTCAAGGAGCGAGAAATGCCCCATCCCGTGTCCGAGGCCCGGCAACTTGGCCAGAGCCTCTGGTTCGACAATATTCATCGCGCCATGTTCGAGTCGGGCGAACTCGCCCGGTTGATCACGAGCGACGGCATCGTCGGCGTGACCTCGAATCCTTCGATCTTCGAGAAGGCGATCGCCGTCGGCACGGCGTATGACGCGGCGATTCGGGCGTTCCTTGCGCGATCGACCGCCGACGCGCAGGCGGTGTACGAACATCTGGCTATTGATGACATCCGCGCGGCAGCCGATCTGCTGCAACCGGTGCATGCCGTCACCAAGGGCCGCGACGGGTACGTCAGCCTCGAAGTGTCGCCGTACCTCGCCCGATCCACCGAGGACACGGTGGCCGAGGCGCGTCGTCTGCACGCGACGGTCGCCCGCGCGAACGTCCTCATCAAAGTACCGGCCACTCCTGAAGGCGTCGCCGCGATCCAGCAGTTGATCGCGATCGGCATCCCAGTGAATGTCACGCTGATCTTCTCGATGAAGGTCTATGCGGCTGTCGCCGAGGCGTACTGCGCCGGCCTGGAACAGTTCATCCAGTCGGGAGGGGATCCGCGTCGGGTCTCGAGCGTCGCCAGCTTCTTCGTCAGCAGAATCGATACGGCGGTTGATGCACGTATTGCTGCAGCTCTTGAAACGTCAACCGACCCCGACCGCCGCGCGTTGCTGCAGCGTATGGTAAGCCAGACCGCCATCGCCAATGCCCGTCTGGCGTATGTGCACTACCAGGAACTGGTGGCGTCCGAGCGATGGAAGAAGCTCGCCGCGAAGGGCGCGCTGCCGCAGCGCCTCCTCTGGGCGTCGACGGGCACCAAGGATGCCCGATTGTCGCGAACGTACTACGTGGACGAGTTGATCGGGCCCGACACCGTAAACACCGTTCCCGCCGACACGCTGCAGGCGTTCATCGCTGACGGACACGTGCGTGCCAGTCTGGCCGAGAACCCCGACATCGCCCGAAACAACCTCGCGGCCCTCGAACGTGTCGGTATTTCGCTGGACACGGTCACTGACATTCTGCTCGTGCAGGGGCTGGCGACGTTTTCATCGTCGTTCGACCGTCTGCTGGGAGCCATAGAGCGCAAGCGTCAAGACGTGCTGCGGCCCGCGCTGGCTACGCAGCAACTTGCTGCCGGTGAACTGGCCATGGCATTCGACCGCACGCTCGATGAGTGGAGAGAGGCCGGCAAAGTACGCCAGATGTGGCGGCGCGCCGCGGCACTGTGGACCGGTGGCGACGAAGCGCAGTGGCTGGGATGGCTCGACGCAATCGAAGTCGGCCGCCAGAATCTTGCAACATTCGCCGGCCTTCGCCGCGACGCCGCCGGCTTTGCCCACGTGGTCATCCTCGGCATGGGCGGCTCCAGCCTTGGCCCCTGGGTGCTGCGACAGATGTTCGCTACGTTGCCTGGGTATCCCGAACTGCGGGTGATCGACTCGGTCGATCCTGCGCAGGTTCGCGGCGTGGAGGAAGGGCTCGACCTGAACCGCACTCTGTTCGTGGTCGCCTCAAAGTCCGGCGTCACCGAGGAACCGGTGGCCCTCCATGCGTATTTCGACGGCCGCCTGCGCGACGCCGGTATCGCGGCGCCAGGGCGGCATTTCGTGGCGATTACGGATCCGGGAACATCGCTGGCAAGGCTGGCCGCGGATCAGGGCTTCCGCCATGTGGTCCTGGGGCGGCCCGATGTGGGCGGCAGGTGTTCAGCGTTGACCGTCTTCGGACTCGTGCCGGCGTCACTCATGGGCCTTGACGCGGGGGTGCTACTCGACAGGGCCGAGGTGATGGTGCGCGCGTGTGCGGCAGCCGTTCCGCCAGACGCGAATGCCGGTGTGGCACTGGGCATCTTCCTGGGTACGGCCGCTGCGCACGGCCGAAACAAACTCACATTTGCGCTTGCGCCATCAGTGCAGGCCCTTGGCGCCTGGCTGGAGCAATTGGTAGCCGAATCGACAGGCAAGGGTGGCCTTGGCATCGTACCCGTTGACGGCGAACCGCTCGGACCTGCCGAGACGTACGGCTCCGATCGCGTCTTCGTCCATCTGCGGACGGCATCAGAATCTGATTCGTCGCTCGAAGAGTCGCTGACACGACTCGAGCACGCGGGACATCCCGTCATACGCATCGTGCTGAACGAATCGATGGACATCGGCCAGGAATTCTTCCGGTGGGAAGTGGCCACCGCCGTCGCCAGTGCGGTCCTCGGCGTGAATGCATTCAACCAACCGGACGTGGAAGCGGCCAAAGTCGCCACCCGCGGCTTCATGAAGGCCTACGAGCAGGGGTTATCACCTGCCGCGCCAACGCCCCTCTTTGAGTGCGACGGCCTTCGGTTCTACGCCGAGGGATTCAACACAGACGCCCTCGCATCAACGACGTCGCCAGAGGCGCTCGTCGCCGCGTATCTCGCCCGGCTCGTTCCGGGTGACTACTTTGCCGTGAACGCATTCCTCTCAATGTCGGAGGATCACGACCGTGAACTGCAGGCCGTGCGTCACCTGGTACGCGACCACGCGCGAGTGGCCACGACCCTTGGCTACGGCCCGCGCTTCCTCCACTCCACCGGACAACTCCACAAGGGTGGCCCGGATAGCGGAGTCTTTCTGGTGATCGTGTCAGACGATGCGCGGGATCTGCCGGTGCCTGGTACGAGTTATACGTTTGGCGCCATGAAGCGGGCGCAGGCACTGGGTGACTATCAGGTGCTGGTCGAGCGCGGCCGGCGCGTGCTGCGCGTGGAAATCGGGACAGACACCCTCGCGGGACTGCGACGGCTGCGGAAGGTGTGTGAAGCCGCGCTCAGCAGTCAGTAGCCCTGTTCCGCCAGAGCCTCGAGCGCGGGGCGGTCAAGAATCAGGAAGCCATCCTTGTCCGTCAGCATCACGTTGTCTTTGCTCCACCGGCTCATGATGCGGATGCAGGTCTCGATGGTGGTGCCGGTGAGTTCAGCCAGGCGCGCGGTCAGTTCCATCAGGCGAATCGACAGGCTGCCCAGCAGGCCGCGAACCAGCGCCGGCCGCCCTTCCAGTAGGGCAAAAAACGCCGGCCTCGGGGTCAGCAGGCACGTCGTGGCCTCCATCGCCGCGGCGCACGCGGGGTAGGGCCGCGCCTCGTAGGCCGCCACGGCGCCAAGCAAACTACCGGGTCCAAAGATTTCGAGAATTCGATCGTGTCCGTTGGGCGCGCGCTTGAACACCTTGACCAGGCCTTTGACGACGATGAAGAAGAAGTCTGAGGGGTTGCCCTCGTCGAACACGAGGTCGCCGCGTTCGTACTGGCGCAGATGCGACACGAGCGCCAGCCGCTCCCGATTCTCCGGGATGACGCGCCGGAATAAGCCAATCTGCGAGAGGAGCTCAGTGGACGGATGTTCCATGCGGATTGAACTCTACGTCAAGCGCTCCTCCAGATCGAGCGCGCGCGGGAACAGGATCGTGTCCTCCAGCCGAATGTGCTCGACCAGGTCCGCGCCGAACCGCGCCAGGGTCGCCAGGGTGACGGCATCACTCCTGGGCCAGTCGAACGGCGCGGCGAAGTTGTTCGTGAGCGTGCGCAGGCGTTCGAGCAGCGCCAGTGCATCCTGATGTTCGTCTTCCATCATCCGCACGAGGTTGGCGACAGTCCCAAAGGGGCTGGGCGGGAATGGTCCGGTCCTGCGCTGGGCCGCCGCCAGTTCATCGATATAGGGGAAGAGGATGTGCTCTTCCTTCTCCATGTGCGCCAGCAGATCGGTGCCCAATTGCGCGAACGCCTGTCGGACCTAGTGCAGCTCGGGATGGGCGTGGCCGTGGGCGTTGACCAGGCGGTTCAGCCCGGTGGTGATCGCCGGCACCTCCGTGCGCACGTAGTGGTGGTGTAGGTCAACGATGTGGCGGACAAGCACCCAGAGGTCGGGCCACTCGTCCCGTGCGCTGGCGCCGGCAGGATGTGAAGCCGCTCGCTCGGTCATTGGTACCTCGCGAAAAGCCTATGCCCCTCACGGGTCTCGCCATATGACGGAGATCATGGCTCCGTGGTCCCGCCGTCAGTCTTTCGCCGGCTTTCCCCGCAGCACGCCGACCTGGATCAGCAGGCCCGTAAAGTCATACATCCGGCGTTCGTGTTGCACCAGGCCATCGGCCATGGTGAAGAGGCGCACGCCCTGAATCTTGAATCTGCGGTTGGACCCGGGCAATCCCATGAAGGTACCCACGTGCGTGGCGCTCGCGGTAAAGGGCTGTGCGACGCGGTCGCCGTCAATCACGAGAGGTTCGCCGCCGAAGTCCCAATCGGGAAATGTGGCGAACAGGACCTTGTAACTCTGGGCAATCGCCGGTCGCCCCTGCCGATTGCCGAACATCGGACTCTCGATCATGCCCGTCAAGGCGTGGCCCGCCGCCAGTCCCTCGGGATCCCGGGCCGTCCACGCCTGCTGTCGCTGCACGAAAAATGCGTTGATCTCATCCCGAGTCATAGGCCCTCCGTTGGTGGGTGCCGTGGAGCATAATCGGAAAAAGCAGACCCGGCTAGGGGTTTAGAATGTGCCGATGAAACAGGTGTTGGGCGTTCAGGCGATGGTGCTGGCGGCTCTGCTCGTGGCCACAGAGGTGTCCGGTCAGGTGGCGCCGGAGGGACAGCCCCCGGTCGAACTGACGCTTGACCGCATGGTGGCGCTCAGATTACGCGACAGCTTGTCGCGAATCTCGCTCAATATCGCCGCGCCGCAATTCCAGGCGATCTCCGACAACAAATGGAACTCTGTCCTGCAGCGCAACGAACTGGTACGCGAAGACACGCGCAGGTTCCAGATGGATCTGTCTGTGCGTCAGCCCGTGATCCTGTTCGGCTATCCCACCAACGGCGTGCTGTCACTGAACAACCGTGTCTACCGCTACACGCAGGTGAACGACGACGGGCGCGACACCACGTTCTACAACCAGTATTTTGTGGCCTACGACCAGCCGCTGTTTCAGCCCAATCGGATGAAGAATGAAATGAGCTCGTAGCTGATTGCGCAATCGAGGTTGGTTTTATTGGCCTCCAACATGCAATCAGCTACGAGCTCATTTGGTGATCGCTCTACCCGGCGAGCCAGATACCGGCGAAGCCGACCCGTGACACGAGCAGCGCGCCGGGAATCGCAAAACGGATCCAGCGCGCGTACGACACCTTGGCCCCAAGGAGCATCGCGAGCAGGGCGCCGTTGGTGGGCGTGATCATATCCATGAGGCCCGCGCCCGTCTGATACGCGATGACCGCCGCATCGCGCGACACACCCACCAGATCCGCCAGCGGCGCCATCGCCGGCATCGTCAGCACCGCCTGGCCGCTCACTGACACCACCGGAATGTGGAGCAGCGCATGGAACAGCACCATCAGCGCGGCTGCGAGCAGACCTAGCGCTTCTGAGAGTGGTGTGGCAAGCGAATAGAGGATGGTGTCGAGGATCTGCCCATCAGTCAGCGCCACGCTGATGCTGCGCGCCACGCCGACGAACAGCCCGGCCGCCAGCATTGTCTCCATCGCTTTCAGGAAGGCCGTAGCGGTGTCGGAGAGCGTCCGTCCTGAGACGACACCGACAGCAAAACCCGCGATGAGAAAGAGGCCAGACAATTCGTTGAAGCCCCAGTCGAGCTTCAGCACGCCATAGGCATACGGCACGATCGGCGCGAGCACGATAGCGAGGAGCAGACCGTCTCGTGCCGTTGCTGGTCCCGTCGCAGAGGCAGCGACATCCGGGCGCACGTCATCGCGTGACGTCATGGCGATCCAGACGGCCACCGCGGCAGCCAGCAGCCCGAAGCGCAGGGCGGGCTGGCGCAATGGCGGCATCTCAGCGAATCGGAGCGCGATGCCTGTTTAAAACGGGTTCGTCGGCCCGAACGCCGCGCCAACAACAGCCGCGCCGATGCTCATCGCGAGCGCGGTGGCCGCACCGAAGCCAAGGCCTCGGCTGAGGACAAGGACCACCGGGACCACCGGGATCAGCGCGATGATCTCCTCGTGCATGTTCTCGAGGGCTCCAAGGATCGCGAACGCCAGGCTGACGAGCGCGACGATTACGCGCGGCTCTGCCGTGCTTCCCACCACCTTTCCCACAGGCGTCCGAGCGCGCCGGTGGCGTCGAGCAGGGCAAATGCGCCGCCGACCAGAAGAATGGTGAGGATCACATCGGCGCCCGCGATGATGCCGCGGGGCACCGCGAGCAACGCCGCCATGGGGCCAACGGGAGTCTGCGCCACGCGCGCGTAGCTGCCCGGCACCACGAGGTCGCGGCCGGTGGCCGCATCAGCGCGACGTTCGTACTGCCCGGCCGGCACGACCCACGTCATTGCCGCAGCCACGACCACGCCGGACAGGAGCAGGATGAACGGATGGGGAAGTGTGAAACGCATCACACGGCCCTCCGCGGCCAAAGCACCAGGCGGCTAGTGCGGCGAACGTGCGCCAGGTACTCGGGGTTGTCACCCCACTTCTTCCGCGCGCTCGCTTCGAGCGTGGGAATGCCGGTGACCTTGAGCAGGATCCACGTGAGCGCCACCGGGCCGAGCACCCCGGCCCATTGCCAGCCGGTGTAGCTGCCTGCGACAAATACAAACACGCCCCACCAGCACAACAATTCACCGAAGTAGTTGGGGTGGCGGCTGTACTTCCACAGGCCGGTAGACATCCATCGACGGTCGCCGCCGGGGTGGCGCTTGGCGATGAACTTCTGCGCGTCAGCCACGGTCTCGATGACGAGCCCCGCGGTCCAGGTCACCACGCCCAACGTCATCCATGGTGTCCAATCGCCTGGCGACGCGAACCAGATCGTGACCGGCAGCATGATCACCCAGACGGCGATGCCCTGGCCGAGCCAGAACTTGAAGAACGGCCAGAACTGTTCACGGATGCCGTCGAAGCGCGCATCGCGTCCCATATGGACGATCCGAACCAACAGGTAACACGCCAACCGCACGCCCCAGACGATGGCCATGGTGGCCAATGCCAGCTGCGGAAAATGGGCCGGGTTGCCACGCGCCAGCAGGAGGCCGGCAATCGCGATGAACGTCAAGCCGTACGACAGGTCGGTCACCTTGTCGGTCTGGAACGTCGCCGCGAAAGCGAAAAATACCGCCTGAATGAGGAGGCTGATTCCGAGCGTCTGGAAGACGTCAGTCATGTCTATCGCCGCGCGAGCAGGTCGCGAATCTCGGTGAGGAGCACTTCTTCGCGTGACGGCGGCGCTGGGGCAGCCGGTGTGGCGGCTTCGGCGCGCCTGGCCGAGTTCATCGCCCTGACGAGCAGGAAGAGCGCCATGGCGACGATGAGGAAGTTGACAATCGCGTTGATGAGGACGCCGTAGGCCAGCGCCACGCCACCCGCGGCTTTCACTGCAGCCAGGGTCGCGTAGGGCCCGCCAGGCGTGCCCTCTTTGAGTACCACGAAGTAGTTGGCAAAGTCGGCGCCACCAGCCATCACTCCAATCACGGGCATCAGGATGTCGCCCACAAAACTGGCGATGATGGCGCCAAAGGCCACGCCGATGATGATGCCCACAGCCATATCCATGACACTGCCTTGCAACGCGAACTTCTTGAATTCCTGGAACATGGGATCCTCCTGGTCGAGTGGGAGAGCAACTCCGGTATCATGGATCATGGAGGCCTTTGCTCATGAGCACATTCGTCGTCACGGTCCTGGTCGTCGTCGGCGTCGTCGTTATTCTTGCCGCCTGGCTGGCCGGGGTCTTCAACAAGCTCGTCCTGCTGAAGAACCGCTACAAGAACGGGTTCGCGCAGATCGAAGTGCAGCTCAAGCGGCGGTACGACCTCATCCCAAACATGGTTGAGGTGGCCAAGGGATACATGAAGCACGAGCGCGAAACGCTCGAGGCCGTGATCACCGCCAGGAACATGGCGGCCGGTGGGCTGCAGAAGGCGGCGCAGAACCCGGGTGATGCTGCCGCGATGCAGGGACTGGCGTCCGCCGAAGGCGCGCTCACGGGCACGCTTGGACGGCTCTTCGCGCTGGCCGAGGCCTATCCGGATCTCAAGGCCAACCAGAACATGATGCAGCTCAGCGAGGAGTTGCGGTCCACCGAGAACAAGGTGGCGTTCTCGCGGCAGGCGTTTAACGACGCGGTCACCGAGTACAACACGTACAAGCAGACCTTCCCGCCTGTCATTTTCGCCGGGATGTTTGGGCACGGTGCGGATGCGAGCCTGCTTGAATTCGATAGCGCGGCGATCGCGGAAGCTCCCAAGGTTGCGTTTTAAGCCACACCGTTGGCTACGGACTTTTTTCAGCAGCAGGATGTCGCGCGGCGTAGCACCACGCGGCTGATCGTACTGTTTGCGCTGGCGGTCGTCGCCATCATCCTGTCGATCGAGGTTCTGCTCGCGGCCACGACGGGGTACCTCGGCAGGGATCCGGACACGGGAGCCATCAACTGGGCGGCGGTCACTGACCTGCGACTGTGGTTGGTGTCGGCCGTCGGCACGTTGATCGTGGTGGGCGGTGGAAGCCTCTACAAGATCGCGGAGTTGCGAGCCGGCGGACACGTGGTGGCCGAACAGCTTGGCGGCCGATTGCTCACGAGGAGTACGGCCGACCTGGTGGAACAGCGGCTGTTGAATGTGGTCGAGGAGATGGCGCTGGCGTCGGGGACGCCGACGCCGCCGGTCTACCTGATGGATCAGGAGGAGGGCATCAACGCCTTTGCCGCGGGGTTTTCGCCGCAGGATGCCGTCATCGGTGTCACGCGCGGCACAGCGACACG
>SHUF01000023.1 GCA_009694745.1 Acidobacteriota bacterium | reverse complement strand
TCAACACGTTCTACCACCGGCAGCCGATCATGCGCGAAGAACGCGCGGACGTCCGCCTGTGGCGCGCCGCCGCTGTGGCGTACTGCAAACGGCAGCTCACCCGCTCCCTGGAACTGATGGGCTGCTCGGTTCCTGTCAGGATGTGAAAGTTGTCGGAGTCCCGGGGGCCTGGGGTCCCGGAGTCCGGAGGTCTTGAGAAGCATGAAACGACCGGTGATTGGGGTGGCGTTTGCGAGGGCCGACTATACGGCGGCGCTGGAGGCGGCCGGGGCCGAGGTGCGCGAGTTGTCGCCGGCGGCTGGCCCTGCACAGGACGCGCTCGAAGGGCTTGACGGCATCCTTCTGACCGGCGGCCCCGATGTGCGGCCGGCGCTGTACGGCGCGGCCGAGCCTCATCCCACCGTTGAGATTGACGATGAGCGAGACGCGTTTGAGTTGCCACTCGCGCGAGCGGCGATCGAACGTGGACTTCCCCTGCTCGCCATCTGTCGCGGCGTTCAGGTCCTGAATGTCGCGGCGGGCGGCACACTCGTGCAGGACCTGCCGTCCGAACGTCCGAGCGGCCTCAATCATTCGATGGTCACGCCCAAAACGGCCATCTCACACGACGTCGGGGTGGTCCCGGGCTCACGCCTGGCAGAAGTCTTCGCACCGAGCCTGAAGAGCGACGGCCGGCTCGACGTCAACAGCCGGCACCATCAAGCAGTCGATGTGGTCGCGCCCGGGTTTGTCGTGTCGGCCACTGCCGCTGACGGCACGATCGAATCCATCGAAGCGATCGATGCGACCGGCGCACCCCGCGCGGGCTTTTGTGTCGGCGTCCAGTGGCACCCTGAGAACTTCTGGCGCACAGGAGAAACAGCCTCCCTGTTCACAAGCTTCGTGACTGCGGCGTCCGTGAAGACCGGAGGGCATGGGCTTTAGCCCATGCCGCGCGTCCCGGGCTGAAGCCCGGGACCTCCGTACTGGCGAAGATGGAGACGTCGCTCACCGGTCGAAGACCGCGACACATTCCACGTGCGGCGTGTTCGGGAACATGTCCAGCGCGTCGAGCGACGATAGCTTGTAGCCGGCGGCCACGACCTTGGCGGCATCGCGCGCCAGCGTGGGCACGTCGCACGAGACATAGACCAGGCGCGGTGCTTCCCATCGCAACAGACCATCAACCACCTCTGCGGACAATCCCGTGCGGGGCGGGTCCACCATCACCACGTCGGGACGCCGCGCGGGAATCGACGCAGTTACCTCTTCGACCGGCCCTAGGTGCACGGCCAGCCGCCCGTCTGACTGCTCAGCGTTGAGCGTCAGGTCTTGTCCGCTCGCCGCATCACCTTCGACGGCCACGCCGCTGGCGCCGCGGTCCGCCAACGCGACGGCGAACAGCCCGATGCCCGAATAGAGGTCCACGAAATGGCCCGCACCGGCCACGTCGATCACGCGCTGCAGGAGCGTGCCGACGAGAAAACGATTGCCCTGGAAAAACGACGCTGCCTGACGCGTCCAGTGAAGACGGGTTTCCACTCCCAGCAGCTCACGACCGTGCTCCACAATCTTGTCGTGCCCCGCGCAGGTGAACATACCCTTGCGCGTCAACACCGCCACACCCGACAAGCCGTCGGTCAGGGGTAGCCCGGCAAACCGGACCGGATCGGCGTCGGGACGCAGTTCGCAGAGCGCGACCCGCTCCAGGCCGGAGATGTTTTCCGACACTACGATGGACTCGCACGCGCCCAGAGCCGGCCCGAGAGCCTCGCGCAGCCGGCCCACCGCCTCGAACGCGCCCGGACCCAACTGCCGGGTCACCTCGGCGTCGCACAATGCGTGCGACCCTTCAAGAAGGAACCCGACGCGGGTGCCCTGCACATGAAGGCGCGCACGCAGGCGGTAGCCCTCCTCGGGTGACGCGGCCACGACCACGGCGCCCTCGAGCGTGAGCTTACCGATGCGCCGGAACGTATCGGCAATCACCTCAGCCTTGAGCACGAGTTGCCGCTCGTACGCGATGTGGGCATACAGCGCACCCCCACAACGTGGGTCCCCCATCGTCTCGCGTCGGTCCGCGCTGGGCTCGATCACCTCCACGGTGTCGGCCCACACCACCTTGCCGGTGCGCTTGGTAATCCGCGCGCGCACCCGTTCACCGGGCACAGCGCCGGCCACAAACACCACACGGCCGTCGAGCCGGGCCAACATCCGGCCGCCGGCCACCGGCCGCTCGATCTGCAATTCCACGAGGGACGAATCGGCCATCACAACTCCAATACAGGTAACGCCAGATGATCGCGGATGCTGCGGTCCACCGTCACTGACACCGCGCGCGCCCACTGTTCCGGAGACAACCGATCCCGATACGGCGCCAGTTCCTGCTCAGCCTGGCTGGTGAAGTCGCGCAGCATGCCGGGCGCCACCGCGTGCCGCGCCTGTGTGAGAAGGTCGCGCTCGATCGGCGCGAGTCGCTCGATCAACGGCTCTCGCGCGGCCCCACGCGTGCGCGACAACTCCTCGCGCAACACCGAGAGTTGCTCAATGGCCTGGCTCGCCGCGTCACGAAACTCTCCAGGCAGTTCGAGCCTGCCCGCCAGCCGGCCCAGCCGCTCAATCGCGCGCTCGATCGACTTCGACACTGGACGCCGCTTGGGCTCGGCGACCGCGGCCGGCGCATCGACGGATTCGGGGCCGGCGAGTTCCGCGCCGCCGGTCAGGCCCACCGCGCGCCGCCATGCCGCATGCAATTCACGCACGTCGGTTTCGCAGAACTCGATACGCAGGGGACGTTTGGACGTGCCCGCTGTGTGCCGCTCGGCCTTCTGTTCAATCGCTCGAAACACCACCGACAGCGGCACCCCTTCGTCAGCCCACTGTTTCACGAGAGCGAAGCCTGCGCCCACGACACGCACCATGTGACCACCGTTGATGCGGGTCAGATGGGCTTCCACCTGGCGGCAGTAGTCGGCGACGTCAGACACGAGACAACAACTCCCACTCCACATCGCCGGCGATCAGACGCTCGAGAGACTCGCCTTCAGGCGGATTCGCCACCGGTCCCGCACGCCGCACGAGCAGCGCGCCGCCGGCATCCACGCCGTAGGCGATACCCCGGCAGGGTCCGCGCTCATCGGTCCATCGCACAGGCGCCTGGTTTAGGCCTGCGCGACCGAGCGCACGCCAACGGTCCAGCACCACGATGGTCTCATTCGCGCGGAGGTCCGCCACGCGCGCGCGCAGTTGGACGAGGCACGCAGCCACCAGACTCGCGCGGGCCACTGGCAGGTCGCATTCCGCGGCGAGCGACGTCGCGCGGTCCGCGACTTCACATGGGTAAGCAGCGCGGTCGAGGTTCACGCCGATGCCAACCACCACGGCAGCCTTTGCGGTGCCCAGAGCCGAGGCCTCGCACAGAATGCCTGCGAGCTTGCGCCACGGCCGGCCGATCACAAGGTCGTTCGGCCACTTCAGTTCCACGGGCAGGCCGCTGACACTGGTCACCGCGTCGGCGATGGCCACACCGGCGGCCATGGTCAGGAGCGGCAACTGCGCGTCCAACCCGCCACCGCGCACCACCACCGATAGATACATTCCCGCACCTGGCGGCGAGAACCAGGTGCGTCCACGCCGGCCGCGGCCCGCATGCTGAACGTCGGCCAGCACGGCGGTGAACTCCGGCGCATCGAGCTCCGCCAGCGAAAGCGCGTGATCGTTGGTGGAATCCACGTCTGTAAAGAACACCACGGGAGGCAGGCCCGCAGCCGACAGGGCCGCAGCCACGTCGGCGGGGACCGGGTCAGGTGTCATTGTCAGACTTCCGGTGCGGTCAGGGGTATCAGGCGCACTTCGATGGGCGCGTCGGTGGACACGTCGAAACTCACGTCGGCGTCAGTCACGTTGTTGCCGCTGCACACATCCGCGCGGATCGACGCCCACAGCGGCTGATGGACGGAGTGCAGGCGCACGGTGGCATGCACCGGCACACCAAACCCGAGCTTCATCGCCGACCGCTCTTCACGAATACGATTGGTGACCTCGCAGGCCTGGGCGTAGGCGCGTTGCGAATCTTCGGATTGCGCCGCCTGATCGACCATTCCAGCCGGCCACGGCGCACGATGCACCGACCCGGTCTGCCACCACGACCAGACTTCCTCGGTCACAAACGGCATGAACGGCGCGAATAGTCGCAGCAGGGCCGACAACGCGGTCTGGGACGCGGCAATCGCGGACCTCGCAGCCTCGTCATCGCCCTGGCGCCGACGCTTCGCAAGTTCGATGTAGTAGTCGCAGAACGTCCAGAAGAAACTCTCCGTGTCGCGCAGCGCCGCGCCGTAGTCGAAGGCCTCGAGTTGGGCGGTGGTCTTGCGCACCAGCGCATCGAGGTCGGCCAGCATCCCGCGATCGATCGCCTCGGTCACAGGGCCAGTCGGCTCGGTCCGCGCCAACGTGAATTTCGACGCGTTGAGCAACTTGATCGCCAGGCGTCGCCCAACTTTCATCTGCCCGGGTTCAAACGCGGTGTCCACACCGGGGCCGCCCTTGGCAGCCCAGTACCTCACCGCGTCAGAACCATGTTCATCAAGAAGCGCCATCGGCGTGACGACGTTGCCTTTGGACTTGGACATTTTCTTGCGGTCGGGATCGAGGACCCAGCCCGAGATGGCCGCGTGCTCCCAGGGGAGCGTGTCGGTTTCCAGATGTGACCGCAGCACCGTGGAAAACAGCCACGTGCGGATGATGTCGTGGGCTTGCGGACGCAAGTGCATCGGGAACGTCTGCGCAAACAACGCCGGGTCGCGCTCCCATCCGCACACGATGAACGGCGTGAGTGATGACGTGGCCCATGTGTCCATGACGTCCGAGTCGCCAACAAAGCCTCCAGGCACACCGCGCTGCTCGGCGCTATATCCGACCGGAACATCGGTGGAAGGGTCCACGGGCAGGTCTGCTTCCGCAGGCAGCAGGCGCGCGTTGAAGTCGGGGGTCCCGTCCTGACGCACGCCGTACCACACCGGAAACGGCACGCCGAAGAACCGCTGCCGGCTGACGCACCAATCGCCGTTGAGACCGTTCACCCAGTTGTCGAACCGGGCCTGCATGTATTCCGGGTGCCACTTGAGTTCGCGGCCACGCCCCAGCAGCGCTTCGCGCTCGGCCATCGTCGGGATGAACCACTGGCGCGACGTGATGATCTCGAGCGGCCGGTCGCCCTTCTCGAAGAACTTCACATGGTGCGTGATCGGACGCGGTTCACCGAGCAGGTCGCCACTTTCGCGCAGCAACTCCACCACACCCGCGCGGGCCTTGACGGCAGAGAGCCCGGCTATCCGGTCGTACCGCGCTTGTGCCGCAGCGGCGTCGCGAGACTCCCAGCCGTCGGCTCCCCAGGTCACCGGGCGGAACGTGCCGTTCGCCTGAATCACCGCGCGCACGGGCAGGTTCAACTCGCGCCACCAGGTCACGTCAGTGATGTCGCCGAAAGTGCAAATCATCGCCACGCCGCTGCCCTTTTCGGGATCGGCCAGCGCATGTGCCCGCACGGGCACCGGCACGCCAAACAGCGGCGTGAGCACCTCTTTGCCAAACAGCGCCTGATAGCGCTCATCATCCGGATGCGCGACGAGAGCGACACACGCGGGCAGCAATTCGGGCCGGGTGGTATCCACTTCGACAAAGCCGCCGTCAGCGCGTGCAAAACGGATGCGATGGTACGCGCCCGGCATTTCGCGGTCTTCGAGTTCGGCCTGCGCGACGGCGGTGCGGAAGTCCACGTCCCACAGCGTCGGCGCTTCGAGTTGGTAGGCCAGGTCGCGCTGCACCAGCCGCAGGAACGCGAGCTGCGACACGCGCCTGGTCGGCGCGCTGATCGTGGCGTAGGTCATCGACCAGTCCACTGACAGGCCGAGGTGCCTCCACAGCCGTTCGAAGACCACCTCGTCTTCGCCGGTCAGGCGTTCGCACAGCTCAACGAAGTTCGGCCGGGAGACCGAGATGGGCTGTTTGCCCGGAGCCTCCGGCGGCGTGAACGACGGGTCGTACGGCAGCGCGGGGTCACACCGCACGCCGTAGTAGTTCTGCACGCGGCGTTCGGTGGGCAGCCCGTTGTCGTCCCACCCCATCGGGTAGAACACGGCTTTGCCGCGCATGCGCTGGTACCGCGCAATGACATCGGTGTGCGTGTACGAAAACACATGCCCCACGTGCAGCGAGCCGCTGACGGTGGGCGGTGGCGTGTCGATGGCAAACACCGACTCGCGCGGGGCCTGCCGATCGAACCCGTAGGTATCGTCCGCATGCCATCGGACGCGCCACTTCTCTTCAAGTCCTTCAAGGACGGGTTTTTCAGGAACCATTAAATTATCGAGGACAGCCGGCTACGACTTGATCCGATCGATCTCCTCGCGGATGAGCCGTTCGGCGGTCTCCAGCACGATCTTCCGCACCAGTTCGTCGGTCATGCGACTGACCACGCGCTGCACCACTTCTTCAACGTGGGCCTCGGACAATACCGCACCGGCCACAGCCTGGGCACGCGGCTCGATGCCTTTTCGTTCGGCCGCAAGCAGCGCCGAGAACACGGCCGCCAGAGACATCGGTTCGGCCGGGGGTAGTGGCGTCTCGCGCTCCGGCGACGGAGCCGGCGACGCCATCGCGAGCACTGGTACGGGTGTGGGCGCGGCGGTGGGTGCAGGCGCGGCGGAAAGATCCCACTCCAGACTCGGCATGTCATCACCGTCGGGCGAAGCGGCCAGCACGTGAATGTCGGGCGGTAGCTCAGGTTCGGGCGCGCCCACAAACTCAAGACTCGCAAGCGCGACGGCGAGATCGGGACCGGAGTCCGCTTCGTACGGCACGGATAACGTGATCGGCGCCGGTGCTTCAATCGGCTCCGCGGCGCTCACCTCACTCGGCGCTGGCGCGGGCGGCTCCGGCGGCGATGCGGGGCGCTCGGTGCGAATCTCCACCCTGGGCATGTCGGCAAGCCACAAGTCGGCTGGCTTCTGGCCAAACAACAGGCTCCGTACCGTTCTGATCAAATGCCTCGGCTCGAATGGCTTGACAAGCACACCTTCACAGCCGGTGGCGCGCGCTCGCGGCTCGTCGATCGGCTCGAAGGCCCCGGTGAGCAACAACACCGGCACGTGCGCCAACGCCGGTGTGTGTTTGACGTGTGCGGCCACCTGGTACCCATCGACGTCGGGCATGCCGACATCCGCCAGCACGATGTCCGGACTCTCGGCGTTCAGGTGAGCAATGGCGCTCTGGCCGTCGCTGACCGAGATGACGCGAATGCCCTCGTCGGCAAACGTCAGCTCAATGACGCGCTGAATCGTCACGCTATCGTCGGCGAGCAGCAGCGTGGCCATCGGCTACACCACCTCGGCCCGCGGCTGCACATGCTGGTTGATGAAGTCCACAATCGTCTGCATCGGGGTGCCCGGAAGGAAGATACCAGCAATACCCATCGCCTGCAGTTTTTCGCGATCCACATCCGGAATGATGCCGCCGACCACCACTGTCACATGGTCCAGGCCCTGTGCCTTCAGGAGCGCTATGACGCGCGGGCAAATGTGCATGTGCGCCCCGCTAAGGATGGACAGGCCGATGACATCAGCGTCCTCCTGCAACACGGCCGCCACAATTTTTTCCGGCGTCTGGCGCAGGCCGGTGTAGATCACTTCCATGCCCGCGTCCCGCAGCGCACGGGCGATGACCTTGGCGCCACGGTCGTGGCCGTCCAAGCCGGGTTTGGCGATCACGACACGAATCGTTCGCATTAGATTGACGGGACCTCTTCGTATTCGCCCCACACCTCGCGGAGCGCATCACACATCTCTCCGACCGTTGCGTAGGCCCGCACGCAATCCAGCAGCGGATACATGGTGTTGTCGGCGCCACGCGCGGCTTCCTTCAGCGCCTCCAGCGTGACAGCCACACGCGCGTTGTCGCGAGTCTTGCGCAGCGTCTTGAGCCGCGCCATCTGGAGGTCGGACGCTTGATCGTCGATGTAGAGAATGGGGAACGGCGGCTCATCGCGATCCACGTACCCATTGACGCCCACGACGATCTTCTCGCCGCGTTCCACCGACTGCTGGTACCGATACGACGCCTCGGCAATTTCGCGCTGCGGGAAGCCGGCCTCCACCGCCGCCACCATGCCGCCCATGCGGTCGATGGCGTCAAAGTATTTGTAGGCGCCCTCTTCCATATCGAGCGTCAACTTCTCGACGAAGTAGGACCCACCCAGCGGGTCCACCACGTTCGTTACACCGCTCTCACACGCGATCACCTGCTGCGTGCGCAGCGCCAGCGTGGCCGCCGCTTCGGTCGGCAAGGCCAAGGCCTCGTCGAGCGAGTTGGTGTGCAGCGAGTTGGTGCCGCCCAGCACCGCCGACAACGCCTGCAATGCCGTGCGCACCACGTTGTTGTAGGGTTGCTGCGCGGTGAGCGAGACTCCGGCCGTCTGGCTGTGAAACCGCAGCTTCAGTGAACGCTCGTCCTTTGCACCAAACCGCTCACGCATCACGCGCGCCCAGATCTTTCTGGCCGCACGATATTTCGCGATTTCCTCAAAGAAGTCGGAGTGCGCATTGAAGAAAAACGAAATGCGCGGCACGAACTCATCCACATCAAGCCCGGCATCAATGCCCCATTGCACGTACTCAATGCCGTCGCGCAGTGTAAACG
Organism: Acidobacteriota bacterium; assembly: GCA_009694745.1. GTDB lineage: Bacteria > Acidobacteriota > Vicinamibacteria > Vicinamibacterales > SCN-69-37 > SYFT01. Next base: position 29,323 of record SHUF01000023.1, on the reverse strand, counting down.
CCAGTTCCTGCAGCGCGGTCGAGCCCGCTTCCCGGATGTGATACCCGCTCACCGAAATCGTGTTCCACTTCGGCACGTCTTTCGCGCAGAACTGGAAAATGTCGGTGATGAGGCGCATCGACGGCCGCGGCGGGAAAATGTATTCCTTCTGGGCGATGAACTCCTTCAGGATGTCGTTCTGGATCGTGCCCGACAGCGTCTTCCAGTCCGCGCCCTGCTGCTCGGCCACCACCAGATACATCGCGAAGATCATCGGCGCCGGCGAGTTGATCGTCATCGACGTCGTGATGTCGGCCAGCGTGATGCCTTCAAACAGCCGTTCCATGTCGGCCAGCGACATGATCGACACGCCGCACTTGCCCACTTCGCCCAGCGACAGCGGATGGTCGGGGTCGCGTCCCATCAGCGTCGGCAGGTCAAAAGCCACGCTCAGCCCCGTGCCGCCGGCCCGCAACAACTGTTTGTAGCGTTCGTTGGTCTCTTCGGGCGTGCCGAACCCGGCAAACTGCCGCATCGTCCACAACTTGCCGCGATAGCCGGTGGGGTGAATGCCGCGGGTGTAGGGGAACTCACCCGGCGCAGGCGCCTCGCCCTCGGTCACGTCGTCTTGTGTGTAGAGGCGATCGATCGGGCGGCCCGAGATCGTGGTGAACTCCCCGGCGCGTTCAGGGGACCGTTTGAGCGTCGGCTCCAGAACCTCGCGCTCCCAACGGGCCTTACTGGCCTCAGACTCGGTGCCGGGAACGGGGGACTTCATAGGCGTCAATTATATATGGCGCCCTCACTTGAATCGCCGCCCCACGTGCAATCGGATGGAATCCTCGAACTCCGCGTCGTGATCGGCGCGATACACCATTGAGGAGCCGATCTCGGCCGCCAGGATGGCCGACCGGTACTTCGGAGGCAACACGCCCAGCCGTCCGCGGAACACCGGGTCCTCGCGCAAGAGCGTCGGCAGATGGCTGAGAATCACACGCTCAAACAACTCCTGCTTGCCGATGTCGGGGTTCTTCTGGAAGAACTCAAACAAGCGACTGTAGTTGCTGTTGATCTCGACCGACACCTCGTCCGAAATCTGCGTCCACGGCTTCCCGCCCTCCTTGTGCCGCCGCACCAGGAGGCGTGCCTCATCTTCAGCCCGACGCTCGAGGATGCTCAGGACGTCAACCACGTACTGCTTCTTGTGCGCCAGGAACTCTTTTTCGCTCAGCAGCAGATTCGCGATGATCTCGTAGGAGGACGAAATGACGCCGCACTTGTTGGCCGACGCATCGCGCATCAGGACGACATTCTTCTTCTGAAGCTCCAGACGGGCCTTTGGTGTGATGAAGGAGTTCGCCCCTTCCACGATGACCCGCGACGAGGGCGAGCCGTCAGGCAGCAGGAAGCGCTCCCAGTTCGCGTCGTTGATCGTTTCGGGCCGGCCGCCGCCAGGGATGAACAGGTCCGCCGCCACCGAAAATGGCAGGTCACCAAACTCCCGGGACATTTCGTCCACCGAGACCCACTCTTCAACCACGCCGTCGGCGATGCGCTTGGCCCGCCGATAGACCTTCCGCATGCCGTCGTCTTTTGGCGCGCCGCGGAACAGGATGAATCCGCCCACGTGCAGCGCCGTCGGGTCAAATGCGTGCAAATCATCCTTGAGCAGGATGCGGCGCAACTCGGTGGGATCGGCGCCCTCCATGTCGAGGAGTGCCGCGGTAGCGTCAAGGATGAGACGAATCTGCATCTTCGGGCAACGGTTCAGCATGATCTGCATGGCGTTGCCGGCCACATCCCCGTTGGGTCCTCCGGTGAACTTCACCGAGAAGGGATCCTTGGTGATGTCGATCCCGATTTCCTGCATCGAGATTTCGGCGAACTTCACGACGCCGGTGGAGGTGACGCCGTACTCCTTGTGATTGATGCCGATCTTCTTCGAGGAGATCACGCCAGTGCCGAGGATGTAGCCCCTCCGCTTCGACGTCACCGCGATCTCCTCGATCATGTCGTCGTGCATGTTCTCGTCTGGGCCCAGCTCAATCGGCTCATCCTGCCGGTAGTAGTCCACCACCGCCGGATGTTTCGCGACGCCGCCTTCGGTCACGAAGATGTCCAGGAATGCGCTGAAGACATCGCGCTGTTCCTTTTTCAGGATGCGTTCCTGCACGCTCTTCGGGGCCTTGGCGTACGCCGACGCATCCATCAGCAACACCAGCTTCGACCCGCCTTCGTAGATGTCTTTGTTTTTGAGGTGCTGCGTATGCGCCAGGACGAAATTTTCGCGAAACAACGTGGACGCATTGGTCAGGAAGTCGTCGTGGGTCTGGCAAATGACGGTGCGCCATCCGCCGCGCGCGATGTCCGAAAACCCGATGTGATACCCGAAGGCCTCGCCGCCAAAAAAGAACGTGATGCGAAACGGGGTGCCCGAGGGCAACAACCCCGTTGTGCCCGGTCCCAGATCCGTCAGATACGCCGGGTCCAGGCGGAACGACAGCGCCTGTTTCTCTTTGACGAAGAAGTTGGTCTTCAACACGTGATCCACAAACGTCAGGCAGCAGCGGAACACGACGCGGCGAATCTCGTCGAGATGGGCGTGGCCGGTGTCGTAGCCGGCCACCGCTTTGCCGGCGGCCTCGCGCATGGTCTTGAACGCCGCCCGGCGATCCCGATCCTCGGGGCTGAACCGTAGCCGGAACAGCGCCACGAACTGCGCCACGAGCGACGGATTCGCATGAATCGCGGCCTGCGCTTCCTCCCAGTCAAAGCGGTCGGGCTGGGCATGCGCCAGCTGCGTGTGGCAGAACGCGACCAGCGCCCGTGTCAGCGCGGCGTCTTCGCCGCTCATCACGCCGGTGGTGACAAACTCACGGTACTCGGGCGAATTGGCGGCCAGGATTTGCGTGTTGAACAGCTCGCTCTGCAGCCGATCGCCGAATCCCGGTCCCTCCGAAATGGTCTGACCGTTGCGCGGCCGTACACACAGCGAGAACAACGCGTATGGCCGCACACCGGTTGAGATGTCGAGTACGTCGCCGCTGCGAACGCCCAGGTCGAACCGATTCAGAATCTCCACCACCTGCGCCAGATACCCGTTGTGCGGCGGATTCGCGGTGCCAAACAACAGGCGCATTTCCTTTGAGCCCGCCCCCAGGGGAGTGAAGTCGAAATACAGACCGCTCAGCCCCTCACACAGATGGAGCATCACGAGCGCCTCGGCCGTTTTTTTCGGCGGCGAGACGCGCACGTACGCGGCGTGATTGATCCAGAGGATCGACAAGAGCCGGTCGAACTCATCCATGTCGAATCTGGTGTCCTTCGAGAGCACGTTCTGCGCGGCCATCCGCACGTCCTCTGGGATGGTCACCCCGGCGACCAGACCGGCCTGCACCTGCGCTTCGGTCTTGCAGTCAAACTGGAAGCGCTGAATTTCCAGCGTCTGCGCCATCCCCGGCATCTGGGTCAGCGAATGCGCGAACATCGCGTACGAGATGGGACGCTCCACACCGGCGCGCCGGGTGACCCCCTCATACAGCGAGCCTGGAAGGCTGCGAGTCGCCAGGATCAGCGTTCCCGGTCGGTCGGCCAGGATCAGGTTCTGGTTGGTCTTGAGGGTCTCGACCTCTCGCTCAAGAATCGCGATCGCCTCGGGCTCGTCGGCCATCGCGTTGAAGAAGAAGGGGGCCATCGATTCTCGGAGCCAGGTCATAGGGAAATCTTATATTGGTAAACGGCAATCGGGGAACCACCTGACACCGATTCCCAGATGGTTCCCCGATTGGAGATTGCCGATGGCCGACTCTTCTAGTCTTTGTCGACGAAGGCCGACTTGAGCATCATCGTGGCGGCGATCAGGACCACGCCCACCACCAGCCATCGGACGTAGTAGATGTCCAATGAGGTGAAGATGTAGGCGGCGGCAAGGACGCCGGGGATGCCGCCAATGGCGAGGCCTAGGGCCGGCCGCCGGGCGTACGCATGTTTCTGGACAAACCGTGCACTGGCCACGGGCATTAGGAACGCGCACGACCCCATCATGATCGGGAAGGCGGCCGCCGCATTCATCCCCAAAAGCCCCACCAGAATCATGCACGGCGCATACATGCCGATGCCGAGCGTCATCAGTGCACCCAGCGCGAAGTTCCCCACGAGCCCCAGGATGAGCTTTGTCCCTTCGAGTCCGGTCGTGCCCACCTCGGTGCCGCCCCCGCCAAGGTTCCGCCATGCAAACAGTCCCGCGGCCACGAGGAGGGCGAAACCCATCCCGATCTGAATGGTCCGCTTGGGCCAGCTCGCCACCACACTCGCACCCAGCCAGGCGCCCGCGACCGCGGCACCGATCATCAGGATGAGTGTCTTTTCATCCACGTCAATCGCTGCGGTGTAGATGAACGCCTGAATGATGGTCGGGATGGTGTGACCGACGTTGAGTGTGCCTGGTATGAACTGATCCGGCACGAACTTGAAGAACTTGTAGATGGCCGTGGTCGGCGCAAATGAGCCGATGCCCAGCGTGTCGAAGAAGTTCGTGACCAGGCCGATCCCCAGATGGGCCGGCGACGGTGCGGCCGTGTCACGCGCTTCGGCGGGAACGCCCGGCGCTGTTTGCGCCGCTCGGGCGCCGGTGAACCATGCGCCCAGGTAATACACGGTAAATGCAGCCAGGGCCGACTGCAGTGCGAGAAGCGGTGTCAGCATATGAGGCGGGATGCTACCACATCAAGACTGGGGAACTGGGGAACTCAACCAGTGACGCGGAAGGCGACCAGGGTCGTCGCGGCCACCGCGTCCTTCGACGCCTTCACTTCCAGGAGGTAGTCGCCGGGGGGCACACCAGCGAGCGCGACCTCGGCTTCGCTCCCGCCGTCGGGCCGCCCGGTCACCGGCCAGCTCGACATCACGTCGCCGTTGCGATTCAGCAGGCGCAGCGTGGGCGTGGCGACGCCGGGGCCGTAGACCTCGAACCGGACCAGCAGCCGTTCGATTCGCGAGAAGTGACGTTCCGTCGCAGGCACCGGCGAAGCCGCTGCCTTGAGCGTTTGAATATCGCGGGCCGTCCGTGCGCGGTACACGCGGGGTGTGCTGATTGACGCGTCGGGGCCGGTAAAATCGGGCACCACCCACTCGCGTGAGTCGGTGTCGAGCGCATCGCCCCCATCGTTCTCGGCTGAGAGTCGGACCACCAACGGCCCCGGGGCCGCCGCGAACGTGACCTGCCCCGCCACTCGTCCCGTGGGGTCCGCTGATTTCGGCACGCGACCCCGATGCACAAGGCTGCCGACCGGCGTGCTGGCCGTCACCGCCACTCGCGCGGGGACCTCCGGGCCGCTGGGCCTGATCGCTTCCCACACCAAGGTCACATCGCTGCGGCCATCCGGCCGCCGTGTTGCCGCAAACCAGCTTCGGATCAACCGGCCGGCAGCCGGCTCTGCAATCGCGTCGAACGCCTTGACCACCTCGGGCGGGCGCATAAAGACCGGCGCCGACGCCCTCGCCACATCGTCGTCGCTGTACGCCCAGTAGCCGCTGCGTGACCGCACCTCGACATCGCGGCGTTTGACGTTAACCTTGATGGGATGGAACTTGCCGTCGCGCGGCGCTTCCGTAGACGTGTAGCCGAGCAGATAGTAGGCACTGCTGTCGCGCAGCATCTGCTTGAGTCCTGGCAACGGGTCGTTGCTGCCGACCATCGCACGACCGTCTGTATTGCCGGCCAGTATCCGCAACACATCCGTGGATTCGTTGAGCGCGCGCCGGTCGTCTTCCAGGCTGACGGTGTCGGCGATGTCGAACTCCGACGCGGCCAGGCCCCGCGGGTCCAGGGTGTAGATCGACGTATTGCTGCGGCTCGCCGCCACAAATATGAAACGCATGTAGTCCAGCAGCACGGTCTGCTGCGACTGCGTCGCGCGTTCGGCTTCCATCTGCTGGGCCAGGCCCGACGCCGGAGGCTGGGTCGGCGTGCGCCCCGTGCCGGGCGACATCCCGGTGGTCCGCGCACCCTGCGGCACCGAACTGGTCAGGCCTTCGCTAACGTACAGGATTGTTTTGCGGCCCTCCCGCAACGTGCCCATATACACACACAACCCTTCCAGCGCGCTTGTGACGATCTGGTTGCGCAGCATCTCGATCTGCGCCGGCTGCAGGTACATGTAGATCTCTTCGACCGGATGCTTCACCGTGTAGTCGAACTTCCGGCCCTGGAACGCCATGATCTGACGCGCGGTGGCATCGTGATTTCGCGAAAACGTGATCCCCGCCGTCGGCAGCAGCGGCGTCATCAGCGCCACCACATCACGTGGATTCAGCTCACGGACAAACCGTGCCAGCTTCTCGCGCACGGCCATCGAATTGAGCATTCGCGTGTGATAGTCATCCAGAAAAATGACGATGACACGCACATCGTCACGCGCCACCTCGCGGGCCTGCTGCTCCAGAGACCGGATCTCGCGATTTTGCGCCGGGTCCACGTCCATCTCATCGTCAATTTGGATGAGCTTGAAGGAGTCCACCTTCTGCGGCTTCTTGTTCTCCTCAATTTCAAAGTCGGCCGCGGTCAAATCCACCACCGGCCGGCCCTGCTTGTCGGTGACGATGACGTCGACCCGGACGGTGTCGATTCGACTGACAAAGGTGGGTCGCTGCGGGTCCTGCGCGGGAGGATTCTGGCTCGAGGCAGTGCCCACCAGGGCTGCCCCTGACGCGGCCCAAGCACAGACACCAATGCCCAGGAGAAGAAGGCGGCGTGTCATCACAGGCTTCAGCCATCATAACACCCGCCTCCGAGCGGCCGGAGTCTCCTAGGCGCCGGTGATAAAGTAACCGCGATGACACCCGCGGCCAGTGCGACCATGACCCCCTTGACCGTTCTGAGTGAAGACGAGGTCCTGCTCCGCCAGAGCGTGCGCGAATTCGCGGAAGGCCAGGTGCGACCGCTCGTTCGGGAGATGGACGACGCGGCCAAGTTATCGCCGCGCCTCATCGAGGAGTTGTTCAAGCTTGGCGTGATGTCGGTGGAAGTTCCGGAAGTTCTTGGCGGCGCGGGCGGTACTTTTTTTCACTCGGTCCTGGTGGTCGAGGAGCTGTCGCGCGTGGACCCTTCGGTCGGCGTGATGGTGGACGTCCAGAACACACTCGTGATCAACGCGCTCCTGCGTTGGGGTACACCAGCGCAACATCAGCGGATCCTGCCCCGCCTCGCCTCTTCCACGATTGGCGCCTACGCGTTGTCAGAGGCCGGGTCGGGCAGCGACGCATTTGCGCTGCAGACACGCGCCAGGCAGACGGACGCCGGTTACGTGATCACCGGCCGCAAGTTGTGGATTACGAATGGCAACGAGGCCGACGTCTTTATCGTGTTCGCGACCATCAACCCCCAACTCGGGTACAAGGGCATCACGGCGTTTATTGTCGAACGCGGCGCGCCAGGATTTTCGCTCGGCAAGAAGGAAGATAAACTTGGCATCCGGGCATCAAGCACCTGTGAGTTGATCTTCGAAGACTGCCTGGTCGGCGCCGAGTCTGTGTTGGGAGATGTCGGCACAGGCTACAAGGTGGCGATCGAGACGCTGAACGAAGGACGTATCGGCATCGGCGCCCAGATGGTCGGCCTAGCGCAGGGTGCGCTGGACCACACCATTCGCTACACCAAGGAACGCAAGCAGTTCGGCGCCGCGATTGCCGACTATCAGGGCGTGCAGTTTCAGTTGGCCCGCGCCGCCATGGAAGTGGAACTCGCGCGGCTGTCGGTCTACAACGCCGCGCGCTTGCGAGACGCGGGCAAGCCGTTTCTGGCCGAGGCCGCCATGTGCAAACTGTTTGCCTCGGAAGCCGCGGAGCGCACGGCGTCACTCGCCGTGAACCTGCACGGCGGCAACGGCTTCGTCAGAGACTATCCCGTGGAGAAGTTGTACCGGGACGCCAAGATCGGCCAGATCTACGAAGGCACGTCGAACCTGCAGCTACAGACAATCGCGAAGCACCTGCTGGGGTAGAAAACGACCTCTGAAGTAGTTTTCGCAAATGAGCCCTAGAAAACTACCTCAGAGGTCGTTTTCTACCCCAGCACGTCTGCGGCGATGATCATGCGCTGCACTTCTGACGTGCCTTGATAGATCTCGGCAGCGCGGATGTCCCGGAACAAGCGTTCAATCGTGGACCCGCGTCGGTACCCTTCCGACGCCAGAATCTGCATGGCACGGTCGGCCGCCCGGTGCGCGGCCTCGGATGCCTGCAGCTTGGCCATCGCCGCTTCAGTGGTGGCCCTGGGCGCGCGGTCGCGCGCATCCGCCGCGCGCCACATCAGCAGGCGTGCCGCTTCCAGGTCGGTGGCCATGTCGGCGAGTTGAAACTGAATGACCTGGAAGTTCCCCACCGGCTGACCAAACGCGACGCGTGTGCGCGAATACCGCACGGCCTCATCAAGCGCCGCCTGTCCCACACCCAGCGCCTGGGCAGCAATGGCAACGCGACCGCCCTCAAGCGCGCGCATTGCGAGCTTGAAGCCGCGGCCCTGTTCGCCCAGCAACGCACCCGCACCCACACGCACCTCGTCAAAATGCAGGTCCATGCAGCCCAGTCCACGCACACCTAGCGAATCGGGCGACGGCACGCGGTTGATGCGGGGCCTGTCGAGCGGCACGAGGAACGCGGAGATTCCGCGCCCCCGCACATCCGGTTGCGTGGCGGCAAAGACGATGACGACGTCGGCGACGTCGGCGTTGGCCACCCAGACTTTGCGGCCCGAGATCACGTACCCCTGGGGATCAAGCCGCGCGAATGTCTGCTGGTTGCGGGCATCCGACCCCGCCTCTGCCTCTGACAGCGCAAATGACCCGAGCGCATCGCCAGTCGCCAGACGACGGAGCCAGTTCTCCTTCTGGACGTCGGTGCCGAACTCGTGCAACGGCTCGGCCACCAGCGAGTTGTTCACCGAGAGGATGACCGCCACCGTGGCGCTTGCCGCCGAGACCAGCTCCAGCGCGGCGGCATACGTGACGTAACTCAGGGCCAATCCGCCCACCGACTGTGGCAGGGTCATACCGGTCAACCCCAGGGCGGCCGCCTCGCGGATCACGTCGCGGGGAAAGATGCCGGTGACGTCAATTTCAGCGGCGCGCGGCGCCACCCGCTCACGGGCAAACGTGCGCACGGTCTCGAGAAACGCGTCTTCGTCAGTACTGCGAGAGAACTCCATGGACCCTTTCGAACTGGTCAAACGCTGTGAGCCAGGCGCGACAGAATCGGCCGAAGCCGTTCGGCCGTGCGGGCCAGATCTTCGGGCAACACGCGCGTGTCGCCCACCACCGTCATGAAGTTGGTGTCACCGTTCCAGCGCGGCACCACATGCATGTGCAGGTGATCGAGCACGCCGGCGCCGGCCGACTTGCCCAGGTTCAGCCCCATGTTGAAGCCGTGTGGCTGATACAACTCCTGCAGGGCCATCTCCACCACCCGCGTCAGGCGCATCATCTCGCCGGCTTCGTCGGGCTCGAGGCCCGACAGGCGCCCGACATGCCGCATCGGCACCACCATCAGGTGGCCGTTGTTGTACGGGTAGAGGTTGAGAATCACAAAACACGCGGTGCCGCGAAACACGATGAGCGACTCATCGGCGCCGGTGGCCAGCGCCTGACAGAACACACACCCGGGAGCGTCTTTACTGGCCGCAGTCACGTAAGCCAGCCTCCACGGCGTCCAGAGGCGTTCCATACCCCCGCGCTACGCGCCAAGTTCCCCGTCGGGGGGCACCGGAGTCTGGTTGATCAGGTCCTTCAGCTCTTTGCCGGGCTTGAAGTACGGCACCTTCTTCGGCGGCACATCCACCTTGTCGCCGGTCTTCGGATTCCGCCCCCTCCGCGGCTCACGCTGGCGCAGCCGGAAGCTGCCGAACCCGCGCAACTCGATTTTTTCGCCGCGGTGCAGGGCGTCGATGATCGTCTGGAACACACTGTCAACGATGACCTCGGAGTGTTTCTTGGTGAGGTCGGAGACGCGGGACACTTCTTCGACGAGTTCGGCTTTTGTCATGGTACGCGCGCCTATCAAGGCCGCTAAGCACTGGATTGTCCTACCTGCGGATCACAAAGATCAAGTCGAGGCCGGCGGCGTCGGTTCGGACCGAGAGGTCTGCGGCGTCGCCCCCGGTCGAAATCGTGGAAACCACCCTGAGAAACCGGGTCAAGCGGTACTCAAACGACAGGCGCTGGGCTCCGGCTGTGCCGAACTCGTGCTTGAACCCCACGAACAGCCTGTCGCTGACCTGCCGGCCCACCACCACCGTCGGACCGGCCCCAAATGGTCTCGCCCGCCTGGATTTCGAACACATCCAGATCGAGGACCCGGGCCACGGAATCGGCGATGGGCGTCGCGAGCGCGCCCGCCGCCACCGATCGCCATCACGAGGACGGCGGCGCCCCAGCGATGAGACGTCTGCACCTGATTCACGAAAAACACCAGCTCGATCATGTCCCAGGCGCCAAGCGGGAACACGTACGGGATTGCACAGGCCACAAAAAAAGGGCTGTCACGGCGCGAACGCCGCAACAGCCCTGATCTTGTGCAAACGGCGCTTACTTCAAGTGCTTGAAGTGATCGCCCAGTGTGGCTTCAGGCCGGCCGGAGGAATCCGTGTAGGCTTCCCAGTCCGCCCGGAACTGTTCGTCCTTGAGCGCGCGAATGCTCAGGCCGATTTTCCGCTCTTCGGGCACCAGGCGAATGATCTTCATCTGGTAGTTTTCGCCCGTCTTGAGTTCCAGCTTCTCGCCGCCAGCCGCTGCGTCAAATTCCGACACGTGGATGAGGCCTTCGATGCCCTCCGCCAGTTCGACGAACGCGCCGAAGTTGGTGAGCCGCACGACCTTGCCTTCCACCACATCGCCGGCGTGGTTCTTGTCGAAGAACTCCTTCCAGATGCCGGTCTGCAGCTGCTTGAGCCCCAGCGACAACCGCTGGTTCTCGGCGTCGATGCTCAACACCTGCGCCTCCACATCGTCGCCCTTCTTGAGGACTTCCGACGGGTGCTTGATCTTGCTCCACGACATGTCGGAGATGTGGATCAGGCCGTCGATGCCGTCTTCCACTTCCACGAATGCGCCAAACTCGGTGAGGTTTCGCACCTTGCCGTTGATCGTGGTGCCGATGGGGTACTTCTCCGAGAGTTCGTTCCACGGATTGTTTTCCACCTGCTTGAGGCCCAGCGAAATGCGCCGGGCACCCGGATCCACACCGAGCACCATCGCTTCTACCGAGTCGCCCTGGTTGAGCACCTTCGAGGGGTGCTTCACCCGCTTGCTCCACGACATCTCTGAGACGTGGATCAGGCCTTCAACACCGGGCTCGAGCTCGATGAACGCGCCGTAGTCGGTCAGGCTCACCACCTTGCCGGTCACGCGGATGCTGGCGGGGTAACGCTCCATGACGTTGCTCCACGGATCCGGTACCAGCTGCTTGTGGCCGAGCGAGACACGCTCGGTGGCCGGGTCGTACTTCAGCACGATGACATCGATGTCGTCGCCGACCTTGACCACTTCCGAGGGGTGCGTGACCCGGCCCCACGACATGTCCGTGATGTGCAGGAGGCCGTCGATGCCGCCCAGGTCAATGAACGCACCGTAGTCGGTGAGGTTCTTGACCGAGCCACGCAGCACCTTGCCGTCGGCCAGCGTGTCGAGTGTGACCTTCTTCTTCTCGGCGTTTTCTTCCTCAAGCAACGCCTTGCGCGACAATACGATGTTGCCCCTCTTCTTGTTGACCTTGATGACGCGCATGCGCAATTCCTGGCCCTTGAGAGCATCCAGGTTGCGCACAGGCCGCACATCGATCTGCGAACCCGGCAGGAAGGCACGCACGCCGATGTCCACGGCGAGTCCGCCCTTGATGCGTTCGATCACGCGGCCGATGACCACGCGGCGATCCAGGAAGGCCTTTTCGACCTCGTCCCAAATCTTCATCTTCTCGGCCTTCTCGCGCGACAGCACGACGTAGCCTTCGCGATCCTCGGTGCGCTCCAGGAGCACATCCACCACGTCGCCGGCCTGCGCCGCGATGTGACCGTTTTCGTCGATGAATTCTTCGATCGCGATGATGCCTTCGGACTTGAAGCCGACATCCACCACCACTTCGGTCGGGGTGACCTTCACCACCGTGCCCTTGACGACTTCACCTTCCGCAAGATTCCGGAAGCTGGTATCGTAGAGATCCAACATTCGGGCGTACTCTTGCTGGTCGACATCAAGGTCGGTGTGCATTGCGGAAAACCCTGAGTTTCCCGGTTTCGGCTTCTGGCCAGAATGGCCGTGCGTCTTTGTCGTTGTTTCGTCTACATTACCCATTGAGTTCTGGGGCCTCCTGGGCGGCCCTTTGTCGAATTTCCAGCTTCGACGGGCTGTCGGTGTGTGTCCGCAGGATTGCGGACAGCAGACGATTATCCGTCACGGCTGCGCCATAGGTCAAACAAGTCGTCAGAAGCAATGCAGGAGAACCCGTGATGGCCAAGAAACCAGCAAAGAGGCCTTCCAAGGCAGGAAAGCCCGCGAAATCACTCAAGTCCCGCAAGGCGGGCAAGGCGGGCAAGGCCCGCAAGCCTGCCAGGTCGCGCAAGGCGGCGAAGCCAGCGGCGCGAAAGGCCGCGAAGAAGGCCGTGAAAAAGCCGGTGAAGAAGGTCGCGAAAGTTGTGAAGAAGGTTGCGAAGAAGAAGGCCGCCGTCCCCGTGAAGAAGGCCGCCGTGCCGCCGCCCGCGCGGTTGCAGCGTGCACGGCGCGTGCTGCCCGAGGCGGAGGTCGGAGCCTTCGCCGGAGAAAGTGACGATGCCCGCCTCCTGAGTTCAGCACGCTCGGGCCACGACGAACTGCGCGCGGAGTTGAAGCAACACACCGAAGCCAGCCCGGAACTCACGGCCGGCGACGTGGACGCCAAGTGGCAGGACGCCTACGCGCTGGGCGATGAAGCGCCCGGCGGCGACAACATGACCCGGGATCAGGATCGCGTGGACGACATCGGCAAGGCACTCGGCGTGGAATACGCCGACGACGAGGAATTGATGGGGGGGGAAGAAATCGCCGAGCGCGACGAACACCGCTGGGAACTGGATCCGGAGTCTAAGGAAGACGACGATTAGCGACGAGGTCCATGACCTGAGCCACGACCTCGTCAACCGAAACCCCAGTGGTGTCGATGTAGACCGCATCGGGCGCGAGCATGAGGGGTGACGCGGCGCGAGTGCGGTCGGACAAGTCGCGCGCCTCCAGCGCCTGCGCCACCTGGCCGACGCGGTCTGGCTCGGCGCCCGCCTGGCCTGCACCATGCGACGTATCCCGCGCCCGGCGTCGCGCGCGTTCGTCGGGCGACGCATCGAGATAGATCTTCACCGGCGCTTCAGGAAACACCACCGACCCGATATCGCGGCCTTCCATGACCACGCCCCCGGCGCGGCCCATGTCGCGCTGGCGCGCCACGAGCACACGTCGCACGTCGGGATGCCTGGCCACGGTCGCGGCCGCAGCGTCCATCGCGGTGGTCCGGATGGCCGACGTGACGTCGTGGCCGTCGATGCCTACGCGCCCGTCCAGGTCGAACACCGCGCGCTCGGCGACGCCGGCCACGGCGAGACCGTCCGCCAAATCGATACCCAGATGATCGGCGCGCCAGGCCACCGCGCGATACATCGCGCCCGTGTCCACGTGCCGAAACTTCAACTGGGTGGCAATGGTCCTGGCAACGGTGCCCTTGCCCGCACCCGATGGGCCGTCGATGGCGATTAACACAACCACTATTATTCACTGCGTGGCACAACACCGGAAATGGCTGAGAGTCGCCGCAGTCCTCATCGTCGGCTTCGCGGGCCTCGCGTGGATCGCCGGGCCATACGTCAGCGCGCTGGCGCTTGTCATCGATCTGTCGGGCCGCGAGGTGCCAGGGCGCCGCTGGTTGCCTGTACGCGTGGAACCCGTGGACGCGACGGATGTCTCGGTCGCCACGCGCCACGGCGCCGTTGAAGGACGTCTGTATCGGCCGTCGGGGACCGCAGGCGCGTCGTCTCGAACCGTCCTGGTGGTTCCTGGTCTGCATGCGGCAGGCGTCGAAGAGCCGCGGCTGGATCGACTGAGCCGGCGATTGGCCGGCGAGGGCGTCACCGTGCTGAGTTTGCCGTTGCCCGACCTGCGGAAGTTCCTGGTCACGCCGCGATCGACGGACGTGATCGAGGACGCAGCGCTGTGGCTGGCTGGCCAGCCTGAGATCACACCGACAGGACGCATCGGACTCATCGGAATTAGTTTCGGGGGCGGACTGGCGCTTGTCGCCGCAGGACGGCCATCGCTCGCCAACACGCTCGATATGGTCGTATCGTTCGGGGGGCACGGCGACCTGCCACGGGTGGTGCGATACCTGTGCGCGGGGTTGCTGCCCGACGGTTCCCCCCAGCCCGCGCATGACTACGGCACCGTGCTCTTCCTGCTGGCGGCGTTGCCGCATCTGGTGCCTGCCGGGCAGGTGGCGCCCCTCGACCGGGCCATACGCGTCTTCCTCGACGCGTCGATGGTGGACGTCTCGGAGCCGGCGCGCGCGGAGGCGCTGTTTCGTGAGGCTCGGGATCTGGGCGCGACCCTCGCGGAGCCGGCACGTTCGGTAATGGCTGATGTCAGCGCGCGTGACGCTACCCGCCTGGGTCTGCGGCTGTTGGACCTCGCCGAGCGAGTGGGTGGCGATCCCGCGCTGTCACCGGAACGTTCGCCGGCCACGCGATCGCGCGTCTTTCTGGTGCACGGCGCAGTGGACACCGTTATTCCGCAAACAGAAACGCCGGCGGTAGCCGCGTTCCTGCACCGCTCCGGCGCCACACAGGTGGACTGGCTACTGACGCCCGCGGTCTCTCACGCCGACGCGACAAACAGCGTCACGACGTCAGACGTCTGGGCGCTCGTGCGATTCTGGAAAAAGATATTCGACTAGCGTGCCTCGGGCTTGAGGAACAGCCCGAGCTACGTGCCAGCCCCGTTCCGTACGTAGCTCGGCCTGATCCTCAAGGCCGAGACCCGCTGAGGCTTTTCACTTCATCGGGCGTGAGCTCGCGCACCTGACCTGGCTTGATGCGGCGGTCGGTGATCGAGCCGATGCGCGTGCGGCGCAGGGACATCACGTGGTGGCCTGTCAGCTCGCACATCTTGCGCACCTGCCGATTGCGCCCTTCGCGAATGACAATCTCCACCATCGTCTGTGGTTCTTTCTTGCTGGGGTAGGAACGAATCACGCGCACCTTGGCGGGCAGGGTGCGGCGGCCGTCGATGACAATGCCGCGTGAGAGGCGCTCGAGGTCGCGAGCGTCGGGCAGGCCCGTGACGAGCACCTCGTACGCGCGGTCCAGTTCGTGTTTGGGGTGGGTCACCTTCTCGGCAAATCCGCCGTCGTTGGTGAGGATGATCAACCCTTCGGAGTCATAGTCGAGGCGCCCCACGGGATAGAAGTAGCCCCGGATGCCGGCTTTAGAGAGCACATCGATCACGGTCATCCGGTTCTGCGGATCCGAACGGGTGCTGACCACGCCGCGCGGCTTGTACATGAGGTAATACTGGCGGTCACCTTTCAGCTTCAGCCTGCGGCCATCCACGCGGATGTCGTCGCGATCGGGGTCGGCCCTGGTGCCGAGGGCGTCGGCCACATGGCCATTCACCACGACGCGCCCCTGCGTGATCAGTCCTTCGGCGACCCGGCGCGACGACACGCCGGCATGGGAGAGAATCTTCTGAAGGCGCACCCCGCTCGCTGGCGGCTTACTGGATCGGGTCATCGTTCTCTTCAGTCACTTCAATCACGTCTGCCACTTCCGTCACGTCGCTGGCTTCGGTGGCTTCCACGCCATCGAACGGCAGCGCGGTCTGGGGCTCTAGCTCACCGAGACCACTGGGCAGATCAAAGCCCAGCAGTTCCGACATGTCTTCCACCTTGGGCAGGTCCGTCACGTCGTTGAGGCCGAACCGTTCGAGGAACTCGCGCGTGGTGCCGTACATGAACGGCCGACCGACCACCGACTTGCGGCCGACGATCTTGACGAGCTTGCGGTCGGCGAGTGTGCCCAGCACGCCCGAGGTGTTGACGCCACGAATCTCGGCAATTTCAGGCGCCGTGACAGGCTGCCGATACGCAATCACCGCCAGCGTCTCAAGCGCGGCCACCGACAGCTTCTGGCTGGTGCGCTCGTGGAACAGGCGGCGGACCCATTCGTGCAGTTCGGGCCTGGTGACAATCTGGTACCCTCCAGCGATGTCCACAAACTGCAGGCCGCCGGGCCGGCCGTAGTCCTGCCTCACCGCATCCACGGCGGCCGCGATGTCTTCCTTCGGCTCGCTGTCGAGCAGCTTCCCCAGCGCCTTGAACGTCACCGGTTCGGGTGACGCAAAGATCAGCGCTTCCACAATGGCCTTCAACTCAGACATGACGACTGGCCTCACTCATGCGAAAAGTCGGGCGCGCCCTGCAGCGGCTCGCGCTTGTAGACGCGAATGGCGCCAAAGTTCGCCTGCTGAAAGACCCGTACCAGTTTCAGACGAATCATCTCGAGAAGCGCCAGAAGCGTCACCACAATTCCCGGCCGGGTCTGCACATCGGCGAACAAATCTTCAAACCCACACGCCTCGGTCACCGACAGCCGCGCGAGCAGCAACTCGATGCGGCTCTCAATGGAAATATGCTCGGTTGGCAGATACACCTTCGGCCGGTTGCGCGCGCGCTCCAGCACCTGCCGGAACGCGGCCATCAGGCTGAAGAGGTCCACTTCCACTTCGGGCTCTGGCGCCTCGCCCACCACCTCGGCCACGCGCCCATCCGGACGCCCCCACTGGGCACTGCGCTGAATTTCGCGATCGTGCAGCAATTCGGCCGCAGCCTTGAACTGCTGGTGCTCCAGCAGTCGTC
This sequence comes from Acidobacteriota bacterium, assembly GCA_009694745.1. Taxonomy (GTDB): domain Bacteria; phylum Acidobacteriota; class Vicinamibacteria; order Vicinamibacterales; family SCN-69-37; genus SYFT01. The sequence goes on along the minus strand of SHUF01000023.1, from coordinate 12,430 downwards.
GCACCAGGGCTTCGCGCGGGTCTTCGTCAGGATCGTCCTGCGTCGGGTCCGGCCGCGGCAGCAACGTGCGCGACTTGATGTGGATCAGCGTGGCCGCCATCACCAGGAAGTCGCCCGCGATGTCGAGGTCGAGGTCCTGCATCAGATCCAGGTAGTCCAGGTACTGCTTGGTGATGAGCGCGATGGGAATGTCGTAGATGTTGACCTGATGTTTTTTGATCAGGTGCAACAACAGATCCAGCGGCCCCTCGAACCGCTCCACGCGCACAGGGTATGCCTGCAGGGTGGACTCAAAGTCCGCCGGCGCATCCGCTGAGGTAAACGTGCGCTCATTACTCAAGTTTCACCGCCGCGCGCACTCGCGCCATCGTCTCCTGCGCCACCACACGCGCCTTGCGCGAGCCCTCCACTAGCACTTCACGCACGTAGCCGGGACGCGCCAGCACCTGGGCGCGGCGTTCCCTGATTGGTTCCAGGCGCGCGTTGACGGCGGCGACCAGCTTCGTCTTGACCTCGACATCGCCCACAGTGCCGGCTCGGTAGCGCGCCTTGAGCTCGTCGACTTCCGCGACGTTCGGGTTAAACACGTCGTGGTAGATGAACACCGGGTTTCCCTCGACCGTGCCGGGAATGTCCGCACGGACGCGTTTCGGATCGGTATACATCTGCCGAATCTTCTTCACCACGTCTTCGACCGAATCCGACAGGTCGATCGTGTTGCCGTAGCTCTTGCTCATCTTGCGATTGTCGAGACCCGGCAGGCGAGGCGTCGGTGTCAGCAGCGGCTGCGGCTCAACAAACACCTCGCCGTAGAAATTGTGGAAGCGCCGCACCACTTCACGCGACAGTTCCAGGTGCGGCACCTGGTCCTCACCTACGGGCACGAAGTGCGCGTTGTAGATGATGACGTCGGCGGCCTGCAGGAGCGGATAGCCAAGGAACCCCAGGTTCGAAAGGTCCTTGTCGGTCATCTGCTCAATCTGTTCCTTGTAGGTCGGCACGCGCTCGAGCCACGAAATGGGCGTGACCATCTGCAGCAGCAAATAGAGCTCGGCGTGTTCGGGCACCATGGACTGGATGAAGAGCGTGCTGCGTTCGGGGTCGAGCCCGGCCGCGATCCAGTCGGCCGCGTTGTCGAGCCCGTCGGCCGTGATGTTCTCAGTGGAAGCGTAGTGACTGGTCAGGGCATGCCAGTCCGCGACGAAGTAATAGCAGTCGTACTGACGCTCAAGCGCCACCCAGTTTTCCAGCGCGCCCACCAGATGCCCCAGGTGGAGCCGGCCGGTGGGCCGCATGCCGGAGACGACGCGTTGCCTGGATGTCACAAGAGCCATGATGCAATGGAGTCAGAGACTGGGAATACGAAACGAGTCAGAACGCCCGACAGCAGAAGCGCGTACAACAGGAAGAATCCGTAAGGGCGCATCCGATCAATCATTCGCGCGGCCCCTTCCGGCACGAAGCCCGCCAGCACATTTCCCCCGTCTAGCGGCGGGATAGGCAGCAAATTGAATATCGCGAGCGACACGTTCATCACCACCGCGATGACCAGAGTTGTCGTCAGCAGGGTCTGCCCACTCTCGGGCACGATTCCGCCCTGCGCCTTCAACAAAACTGCCGCGGCCAACGCCAGAACGACGTTGCTGACCGGACCGGCCAGCGCGACGAGTGCAAAATCCCGCCGCGGCGCCTTGAGATTCCGCATGTCCACCGGCACGGGTTTGGCCCAACCGATCAGGGACAACCCCGACAACATGCCGACGAGCGGAAACAGCACGGTGCCGATCCAGTCGATGTGCGCCAGCGGGTTCAGCGTCAACCGGCCCAGGATGCGCGCCGTCGGGTCGCCCAGACGGTCGGCCGCCCACGCGTGCGCCGCCTCGTGAAAGGACAACGACGCAATCAGGATGATGAATGCGGGGACAGCAGCTTCGAGCGACAAGCAATTGAAGATACCACGGGGTCCAGAGTCCAGCGTCCACGAGAGCTACCGGCCAGCGAAGTAGTCAATCACGGCCTGGGCGGTTTTAGGGCCCACCACGCGGTCGAGTTCCTCGCGGCTCGCGCGACGCACGCCAGCCAGCGACCCGAAGGTGGTGAGCAACTGCTTGCGGCGCCTCGGCCCAATCCCGGGTACGTCGTCGAGCTCGGACCGCAGGGCGGTTTTGGTGCGTTTGGCGCGATGGAACGTCACGGCGAACCGGTGCGCCTCATCGCGGATTTGCTGTACCAGCCTGAGGGCCGGCGTCTGGTGCGGCAGCGCGATACCCTCGATCCGGTCGCGCCGGAACAGCAACTCTTCCTGCTTCGCCAGGCCGACCGCGACGAGGCGGTCGAGTCCGAGCTGCCGCAACGCGGTATACGCTGCGGTCAGCTGGCCTTTCCCGCCATCGATGAGGATCAGGTCGGGGAACGGTCCGCCCTGTTCCAGCAGCTTTTGATAGCGGCGCCGCACCACTTCTTCCATAGACGCGAAATCGTCGGGCATCGCGCTGACGCCTCTGATGGCGAACTTGCGGTACTCACTTCGCCGCATGCGCCCCTCGATGCACACCACCATGGACGCCACGGTGTTCGTGCCCTGCAGCGTGGAGATGTCGAAACACTCGATGCGCCGCGGCAACGTCGGCAAGTCCAGCACGCGCCGCAACGTGTCCAGCGCCTCGAAGGCCACGACCGCACCATCACCGAAGTGGGTGTCATACGACAGCGACGCATTGCGCAGCGCGAGGTCCACCAGCCCACGCTTGTCGCCGCGACTGGGCGTCACGATGTGCACCCGCCGCCCCGCCCGCTCGCTCAGCCACAACTCAAGCGGCTCGCGCACATCAGCCGCGAGCTCCTCGGACACCAGCACGTCGGGCGGCGGCTCGTGTTCGGCGTAAAACTGCTGAACCGCCGCCTCGGTCACTTCAGAGGGGGAAAGACCTCTGAGGTCGTTTCCATCGATTGCGGCGGAAACGACCTCAGAGGTCATTTCAACCCGATCCACCACGCGGCCGCGGCGCATTTGGAAGACTTGCACCACGGCGCCGGCGGGGCCCACTTTGACGCCGAAGGCGTCGCGGTCCCCCAGCGCAGGGGTCGACATTTTCTGCTGCCGATCGCGCAGGGTCTCGAGCGTGCGGATGGCATCACGCAGCGTGGCGGCGCGCTCAAAACGCTCGTCGAGTGACGCGTCCACCATCTCGGTGCGCAGGCCGTCGATGAGTTCCGCCTGACGTCCCTCCAGCAACAGGCGCGCCTGCCCCACCGCGCGCCCGTACTGCTCAAGCGTGCACACCGCTGCCACACAGGGCGCCAGGCATCGTTTGATGTCGTATTCCAGGCACGGCCGGTCGCGTCTGCCGTCAATCACCTCGTTGCACGATCGAATTCCGAACAACCGGTGCGTCAGCCTCATCGTCTGCCGCGCCAATGACGCCGGCATGAACGGCCCCGCATAGACCGATCCGTCGCGTTCCACCCGCCGCGCCACCAACACTCGCGGTGCGGTCTCGTTCGTCGTCAACTGCAGGTAGGGATAGGTCTTGTCGTCGCGCAGCAACACGTTGAAACGCGGGTTGCGCTGCTTGATCAGGTGATTCTCAAGCGCGAGCGCCTCAACCACAGAGTCGGTGACGATGGTTTCCAGGCGGGCGGCATCGCGCAGAAGGGCGTCAATGCGCGGGTTGGTGCCGTAGGCACCCAGGTACGATTTGACCCGGTCGCGCAGTACCCTGGCCTTGCCCACATAGAGGGTGTCGCCGGCCTCGTTATAAAAGAGGTAGACCCCGGGTTGCTCGGGGAGTCGTCCGATCTGGCCCTTGAGTTCGTGAATGGCCATCAGTTAACATCCGCCGTGACCTTCACGGGCGCGGTGGGCGCCACGTTCAACTTTCCCCTCCGGCTGATTATCGCCACCTGCATCAGGCTTCGGATACACCCCAATCTTCTCACGTTCACCGGGGTACTCATCAGCCTGGCGGCCGGCTTCGCGCTGGCCAAGGGCCGATTTCCCCTCGCAGGCGTGATCATGCTGGCCGCCAGCGTGTTCGACTATATCGACGGCAAAGTGGCCGTGGAGTCGGGCGCCGACACCAAGTTCGGGGGCTTCTGGGATTCGGTGATCGACCGCTTCTCGGACCTCTCGCTCTCGGTCGGTCTAATCGTACTGTACTCCAAACTCGGCAGCACCGACTACGTGCTGGTCACCTCCATCGCCATGGTCTTTGCGACCATGACCAGCTACACACGCGCCCGCGCCGAAAGCCTGCTGACCAAATGCAAAGTGGGCTTCATGGAGCGCCCCGAGCGCATCGTGCTCTTCATGGTCGGCGCCTTCACGAACCGGATGGCGGCCGTGTTGTGGGTGATGGGCATGTTGTCCATCGTGACCGTGGCCAATCGCATCTACTACACGTACATCGAACTGGAAGGTAAGACACACCCGAAGCCCGCGGGGATCGCCGGCGTGTTGTGGCGCGCGTTTTATTGGACCGACGAACGCGCGACCGTGCCGTACGACGCCTGGGTGCTCTTCATTCTCGGCTTCATCCTGCTCACCCCACCCAGCTGGCTCGGAGACCCGATGGCGATGGGCGAGCCGGGATTGATTGGATGGCTTATGATACTGGGGAGCTGGGGAACTGATCAGTTCCTAAGTTCCTAAGTTCCCAATGATGGGTCGAAGCAGTGGCGGCAGCGGGCTTCGTAGCTGTCACCGGCGCCCACCAGTACGCGCTCGCGTGAGGCGACCAGGCGCTGGGTGTGATTGGCGGGGCCGCCGCAGACCATGCAGATGGCCAGCGTCTTGGTGATGTACTCGGCAATGGCCAGCAGCTGCGGCATCGGCTCGAAGGGTTTGCCCAGGTAGTCCTGATCGAGGCCGGCCACAATCACGCGTTTGCCCTGGTCGGCCAACGCCGTGCACACCGCCGGCAGCTCAATGTCGAAGAACTGCCCTTCATCAACACCCACCACTTCAGTCTCGGGCAGCACCAGCTCGTACAGCTCACGCGAAGTCATGACGTTGACCGAAGGAATGCGCATCTCGCTGTGCGACGTGATGTGTTCAGCATCAAACCGGCGGTCGATGGCCGGCTTGAACACCTGCACCTTCTGGCGCGCAATCTGGGCTCGACGCAAACGGCGGATCAGTTCTTCGCTTTTGCCGCTGAACATGCTGCCGGTGACCACCTCGAGCCACCCGGGTCGCGCGGTGCGTGTGTGATCCATGCCCTGTCCCTACACCCGCGACAGGTAGTCGCCCGTGTCGGTGTTGATGCGAATGTGGTCGTCGTTGTTGATGAACGATGGCACGCTGACGACCAACCCGGTCTCCACGGTGGCCGGCTTGACCTGGGCCGAGGCCGTCGCGCCTTTGATGCCTGGCGCGGTGTCCACCACCTTGAGGTCCACGGTGCCCGGCAAGTGGATGCCCACGGGCGCCTCCCCGTAGAACTCGACGCTGATCACCGCCTCGGGCAGCAGGTACTGCGCAGCCTCCCCGAGGACTTCGGTGGAGAGGTGCACCTGCTCGTAGTTGTCGGTGTCCATGAACACGAACATGTCGGCTTCGCGATACAGGTACTGCATCTGCCGTTCGTCGAGGATGGCGCGGTCCACCGTATCGTCGGCGCGGAACTTGTGGTCCACCAACCGGTTGTTGCCGATATCGCGCATCTTCGAACGCACGTGGGCGCGCAGGTTGCCGGGCGTGATGTGCTGAATCTCGAGCACGCGCACCAACGCGCCGTCGAACTTGATCAACATACCCTTTTTGAGGCGTGACGCTTGCAGGGAACTCATAGGTGTATCTGGTCCTGAATCGAGGGAACTCGAAATTCTACCAGTTCTGCTAGCATCGGTTCCATGCCTTGGGATCCGGTCCGGGACCTGCTGACCATGCAGGAGCGGCTAGAGAACCTCTTCGGAGAGGCCACGCCCGGCTGGATTCCGGCCGCCGATCTCTACGAAACGACCGATCGGTTCATCCTGACTGTGGAGCTGCCGGGCCTGGAGCGGTCGGATGTCAGCATCGCATACGCCTCCGACACGCTGACCGTGGCCGGCCGGCGCCCAGCGCCGGGTGCCTGCGAGCGGTACCAGCAATTCGAACGCGCGCAGGGCTCGTTCGCTCGCCGCTTCCGCTTCGGGGTGCCGATTGAACTCGACCAGATTACCGCCGACCTCGCAGACGGCGTGTTGACGATCACTATTCCGAGGGCTGCCTGCGGCAGCAAGGAGCACGTGTGAATCGCATCAAACGGGCGATTGTCCTCGGATCGTTTCTCGGACTTGGCGTGATGGGCGGGTTTATCCTGGCCGGCAAGCTGGTCTCGACCTCGCCGACCGACACCGCGCCACCGCAGGCGATGCCCGGCGCGCTGCAACGCCCGCAGGTGGCTGCCGGCGCTCTGCCTGATTTGTCCTCGGTAGCCGAGCGCGCCGTCCTCTCGTCGGCCAACATTTCGTCCACGCAGTTCGTCCGCGTCCAGTCCAACCCGATCGAAGACCTGATCTTCGGTCGCCGAGGCGGCGACATGGTGCAGCCGTCGCAGAGCCTGGGCTCGGGCGTCATCGTGTCGGCCGACGGCTACGTGTTGACGAACAACCACGTCATTGGCGACGACCGCGGCCTGCGCGTGGAAGGACTCAAGATCAAGGTCACATTGCCCGACGGCCGCGAGATGGACGGCACCATCGTGGGCACCGACCCGGCCACAGATCTCGCGCTCGTTAAAGTGAACGCGACAGGACTAACGCCGTTCGCCTGGGGCGACTCAAGCAAGTTGCGCATCGCCGAGTGGGTGCTGGCCATCGGCAACCCGTATCAATTCAACCAGTCGGTATCGCTCGGCATTGTGTCGGCGCTGGCGCGGCCGGATCAGTTCGTGGACTTCATCCAGACCGACGCGGCGATCAACCCGGGCAACTCCGGCGGCGCGCTCGTGAACGCGCGCGGCGAACTGGTGGGCATCAACACGCAGATCTTCTCGCAGTCGGGCGGGTATGAGGGCATCGGCTTCGCCATTCCCTCGAACCTGGCGCGCGACGTCATGGCCGACTTCATCAAATACGGCGAAGTCCGACGCGGGTCCATCGTCGGACTCGGACAATTGCGCGCGCTCACACTGGAAGAGACCCGAGAGACTCGCATCGCCACCATTCCCGGCGTGTTGATTCAGAACATGTACCGGAATTCAACGGCCTACCAGGCCGGCCTGCGGCCAGGCGACCTGATCGTGGCCGTCAACGGCCGCGACGTCACGGACCTGGCCGGCTTCTCACGCCTGGTGGCCGCTGAGCGCAGCGGCACCACGGCGAAGGTCGACGTCGTGCGTCAGAACCGCCGCGTCACGCTCGACGTCCCGATCGAACAGATGCCGTCGAGGAGATAGCACGTATTCGAACGTAGCTTGGGCTGTTCCTCAAACCCGAGCTACGAGGACACAAATCGCGCGCCAGAAGCCGTCGCGCGCCAAAGTTTGTCGGTGCCAACCCGAATCCCAATCCGCGCTGAGTAGGTGACTCCGCGAACCGCGAAGCCATGGTCTTCGAGCCGCACTGCGCCGGTGGCCAGGTCGCCGGTGTTGTGGCGCAGGTCGATGCCGAGTGACTTCGTCAGGTTGCCCGGGCCGGCGCAGAGTCGGTGCAAAGCCACGCCGGGGCGGCGGCGGCGCATCAGGTCCACCCCTTCGTGCGGCACGAGCGCGCGAATGAGTACTGCCGCAGGCATTCCCTCGCGCTCCGTCACGGCATTCACCAGATAGTGAAGCCCGTAGTTGAGGTACACGTACGCCCGTCCGGGCGGTCCATAGAGCGGGGCGTTCCTTCGCGTCGGCCCTGCGGCGGCGTGGCACGCGGGGTCGTCTTCACCGATATACGCTTCGGCTTCGATGACGATGCCCGAGACGCGGCGGCCTCGACGTTCGTGGACAAGCACTTTGCCGAGGATGGCGCGCAGCACCGTGAGAGTGGGTGCGCGATGCCACCCGGTCCACACGGCGGACTTATCGCTCAATCGGCTCGTCGTCGCGCCCAGCCTTAAGCACAGGAGCGAGGTAGTGTCCGGTGTACGAGGTCGGGTGGGCGGCGATCTGTTCCGGTGTGCCGACGGCAATCACTTCCCCGCCGGCGTCGCCGCCCTCTGGACCCAGGTCGATGACCCAGTCGGCGGTCTTGATCACATCGAGGTTGTGCTCGATGACAAGTAGCGTGTGCCCCGCCGCCAGCAGTTTGCGAAACGCCGCCAGCAACTTGGCGATGTCGTCGAAGTGCAGGCCCGTGGTGGGCTCGTCGAGGATGTAGAGCATCCGCTCGCCACCCTGCACACTCAGGTGGGATGCAATCTTGATGCGCTGCGCCTCGCCGCCAGACAGCGTCGTCGCAGGCTGACCGAGCCGAAGGTAGCCCAGGCCGATCTCCTCGAGCACCCGCAGGCGACGCAACACCTTCGGCGTATTGCCGAAGAACGTGAGCGCCTCGCGCACTGCCAGGTCCAGCACCTGGTCGATGTTGCGGCCCTTGTACTGGACCTCCAGCACCTGGGGCTTGAAGCGTTTGCCGTCGCAGTCGTCGCACGGCACAAACACATCGGCCAGAAACTGCATCTCCACGCGCACCACGCCGGCGCCTTCACACGTTTCGCAACGGCCGCCCGGGACGTTGAAGGAAAAATGACTGGAGGTAAACCCGAACGCCTTCGCGTCTTTCGTGGCCGCGAACAACTCGCGAATCGGGTCAAAAGCCTTCAAGTACGTCACAGGGTTGGACCGCGGCGTGCGGCCAATCGGCTGCTGGTCCACGAGCACCGTGTCGGTGACGTACTCTATCCCTTCAAGCTGGTCGTAAGCCCCGACGCGCCGGTCCCAATCGCCCTTCGCACGTTTCGCCGCGGCGTAGATGACGTCGTGCACCAGCGTGGACTTGCCCGAACCGCTCACGCCCGTGACCACGGTGAATAGGCCAAGCGGGATCTCAACGTTGATCCCTTTGAGGTTGTGTTCGGTCACGCCGCGAATCTTGATGCGCTGCGCGGTGGGCTTGCGGCGACTGCTGGGCAGCGGAATCGCCAAGTCACCTCGGAGGTACTTGGCGGTGAGCGACCGCTGGTCTTCGAGCAACCCCGGGAGCGGACCGGCATACAGCACGCGCCCGCCCTGTTCGCCGGCACCCAGGCCCAGGTCCACGATCATGTCGGCTACGCGGATCATGTCTTCGTCGTGTTCCACCACCAGCACCGTGTTGCCCTGGTCGCGCAGTTGACGAAGGATCGAGATCAACCGCTCGTTGTCGCGCGAGTGGAGGCCGATTGACGGCTCGTCCAGCACATACAGCGTGTCCACCAGCGCTGACCCGAGCGACGTGGCCAGGTTGATGCGTTGCGACTCGCCCCCTGAGAGCGTGGACGACAAGCGGTCCAGCGCCAGGTAGTCGAGGCCGACATCAGTCAGGAAGCCGAGGCGGCGGCGCACCTCGCGCAGGATCTTGTCTGCGACAACCGTTTCCTTTTCCGTGAGCGGCAAACCTTCGAAGAACCCAAGCGCGGCCTTGACGGTGCGCGCGCACACGGTGTCGATCGTCTCGCCGCCCACACGCACGTCGCGGGCCTCGCGACGCAGGCGGGCGCCACCGCATGACGTACACGTCTGGTAACCGCGGTATCGGCTGAGGAAGACGCGCACGTGGACTTTGTATTTCTTGCGCTCGAGCCAGCGGAAGAAACCGCGAATTCCCGCATACGAGCCCGTAGACCCATCCTCGTCAGGTTCAGCGTCTTCGCCAGACCCTTCGATGATGAAGCGGCGTTCCTCGTCCGTCAGGTCGTGCCACGGCGCATCAAGCCGGATACGTGACTTCTTCGCCGAGCGTTTCAAATCAACCAGGCATCCCCGATAGTGGGGCTTGGTCCATGGCTCGATGGCGCCGTCGTTGACCGACTTGGACCCATCGGGCACCACCAGGTCCATGTCGAGTTCAATGACGTTGCCAAACCCATGGCACGTCTGGCACGCGCCAAACGGGTTGTTGAACGAAAACAGCCGCGGCTGCGGAATTTCGTACGCAATGCCGCAGTTGCGGCACTCGAACCGCTCGCTGAACCGATGCGTGCTCACGGCCGCTCCGGCCGCGTCAACTTCAATCGCAAACGCCGCGCCCGCGCCTTCGTGAAACGACGTCTCGATCGAATCTGTGAGCCGCGTGTGGACGGAAGGCTCCACTTTGATCCGGTCCACCACGACCGCGAGCGACGTCACCCCGCGCAAGCGGCTGGCGTCCACCTCTTCAAGGCCCACCGCCTGGCCGTTGAGCCACAGGCGTCCGAACCCTCGCCGCCGCAGCCGATCGAGCGCCAACCGGGCCGGGTCCTCGGCGGGCGCTGCGGCATCAGCCACATCCTCGGACGTGAATTCCTCGCCAGGGTCGAGGTCGACAGGCGGCGAGTGGAGATCGCTGGACATCAGCGGCAGGTCAAATCCCACGAGCAGCCGGGTGCCCTCGGCCAACCCGAGCAACGCGGCCGCCACGACTTCGGGATTCTCGCGCTCCACTTCCTTGCCACACTGTCGGCAAATGGTGTGACCGACCCTGGCCCAGAGCAGCCGCAGGTAGTCGTGAATCTCGGTGGTCGTGCCAACGGTGGACCGGGGATTCCTGACGCTGTTCTTCTGGCGGATGGCGATGGCCGGCGCGATGCCCTCGATGCTGTCCACGTCGGGCTTTTCCATGCGCTCCAGGAACTGCCGCGCATAGGCGGAGAGCGACTCCACATAACGGCGTTGGCCTTCAGCGTAGATGGTGTCGAAGGCGAGCGACGATTTTCCGGACCCGCTGACGCCGGTGAACACCACGAGCTGTCGGTGTGGCAGCGACAGGTCCACCCCTTTGAGATTGTGGGTGCGGGCCCCGCGCACGACCAGGGCTCGGGGGGGGCGCGAGGAAGGCGTCAAGGTCTCGTCTGACATGGGTGCCACGGCAGCCGTCAGGACGGCTGCGCCAAGCCGCCCATGTTACCCCATCGCCGCGGCCCCATTTGCGATCTGGCAGCAGCTTTGTTAGTCTTCCAACCATTCAAACACCATCCCCTGGTTGTTTCTGCCTTGACGCCTTTGCGACCGATTCCCCTTGCAGCGCCCGGGTCCCCTGACCGGACGATTGCGTCATCCAGATCCAGATAACGAGGACCGAGAAAGTGGCAGCAGTTCGTTTGTTCGTCGGCAACATGCCCTACGGGGCTACTGAGGCGGACCTCCGCGCGCATTTTGCGCCGGTAGGGGATCCGTCACAGGTCGTCATTCCCGTTGACCGTGAAACCGGCCGGCCGCGAGGCTTCGCGTTTGTCGAATACATCGACCGCGCGCAGGCCGAGGAGGCGGTGAACCGGTACAACCAGCAACCGTTCATGGGACGGTCGCTGTCGGTGAGCGAGGCCCGGCCGAGGGAGGAACGTCCGCCTGGCGGATTCGCACCTCGCCCGCCGGGTGCGGGCTTCACGCCCCGGCCACCAGGCGCGGGCGGCGGCTTTGCCGGCGGCGGGGGTGGCGGCGGCGGCTTCAGGTCCAGCTCGGGTCCGCCCTCACCGGCCGGTCGGAACTTCGGTCCGCCCAAGCGGAAAGGCGCGGGCTCGGAGAAGCGCTGGGACGCCAAGGAAAAGGGTCCCAAGGGCCCGCTCAAGGAGCGATTCAGCGGCCGCCTCGGTGGCCTCTACGATGAGGCGGAAGACAGCACATCTACGCTGTCCGACTTCGACGACCCGGCCGCCACGGCCAAGGACGACGACGAGTAGATTCCTGGAGGCGTACCGATGGCGACTCACGTAAAAGTGCTCGGTACGCTATTCATCGTCTTTGGGGCGTTCTACGTCCTCCTGGCGTTTGGATCCGCGGCCATTCTCAGCATCATCGCGGGGATTGTCGGCTCGGAGGGCGGGGAGGATGCCGCCCTGGGGACATCGGTCCTGGGCATCACCGGCATGGTCGCGTTCGTGTTCTGGCTCTGCATCGGCATCCCCGGCATCATCACGGGCATCGGGTTGTTGAAGTTCAAGCGCTGGGCCCGCATTGTCGGCATCGTGCTCTCAGCCCTCCGCCTGATCGAATTTCCCTTCGGCACCCTTCTCGGCGGCTACGGCCTCTGGGTGCTATTCAGCTCCGAAACAGAGAAGCTTTTCGACAAATAGGGGGACGACAAATAGGGGGACGGGTGTGTTTTCCGCAGAAATCGGGAAAAAGGGGACAGGTCTGAAAAACGATCTCTGAGGTAGTTTTTTTACTCCTCTGAAGAAAAACTACCTCAGAGGTCGTTTTTCCAGAGGTCGTTTTTCAGACCTGTCCCCTTTTTCCCGATTTCTGCGGAAAACACACCCGTCCCCCTCTCTTCCTACCCTTCAATTAAGGCGTAAGTGCGCACCGATGTCGGTAACGCCACCAGGGCGCGCAGGTCGGAC
>SHUF01000004.1 GCA_009694745.1 Acidobacteriota bacterium | reverse complement strand
TTGAACGGAGAGATGTCCGAGTGGTTGAAGGAGCACGCTTGGAAAGCGTGTGTAGGGGAAACTCTACCGAGGGTTCGAATCCCTCTCTCTCCGCCAACTTTACGTTCAATGCAGTCCAGAGACTTCCCCTAAACTGCTGATTTTAAATACACTATCTATACTCGGCAGTCCAGAGCCGTCCTTTGACTTCCCACCAAAGCCTCGATAGCAGGTGAGCGATGCGGACCTGGCGGCCTCGTTAGCGGCGCTGCTGCGCCGGTGGCAGCCCCAGACCGGCTAGGCAGCAGGTGGGATCATCAAGATCTTCAACAGCAAGTCCACGTGCATTAATTAACAAGGAATACGAAAGAAGATAAAAAATGGAAGCACGTCACCCACACCATCCCACACATAAAAACAATTTGATGCTTGTTCTTTTTGCGGTGGTGGTGACGCTGTCGCCTGCAGATGGTTTTATGGGCACGTGGAAGCAGAACATGGCCCAATCGACGTACTCGCCCGGCCCAGCGCCCAAGAGCGCGACCTACACCCACACTCAGGATGGCGACTGGATCAGTCAAAAGTGCGAGTTTATCAACGCGGAGGGGAAGTCGATATCCACCACGACCCGTTTTAAACGCGACGGGAAGGAATATCCGTACACATCATTCTCGGGGGCGCAGAAAACCATCACGAGCAAGCGTATCAACGCCCGAACGAACGAATCGATCGTACAAGAGGGAAAGGAAAAAGAAACAGTGCGCGACGTCCTAGCGGCCGACGGCAAGACAATCACAAGAACGATTACCGGCACCAACACGAAGGGGCAACAGATACGTGAAAGTCAGGTATACGAAAAGCAGGACTAGTAACCTCTGGGTCTGAGAACGGGCCTGATGTTGACTCGGGAGGCCGCTAATACGGTCTATCGTCTTGAAAGGCCAAATTTCTGCCGCCCCACCTCATGCCCCTACGCTATATAACGTCATCGCTTCGCCACGCGCCGCCCAAACCCGCTCCGGTTTCCGCGCATAGTTCCCGGGCTGGACCGCCCGCAGCGGCGACGGTTTTTAATTTGCCGTCGGCGAAACACCCAATCGATCGCCCATCGTGAGACCAGAACGGTGTGCGGGCGCCTCGCGCCGATTCAATCGGCGTCCACTCGCCAGCATCCATGTCGCGAACCGCCAGGTTGTTGAGTCCGGCCAGCACCCGGCGGCCGTCCGGAGAGACGCCCAGAAACCCGGCTCCTCCCGCGGGAAGCGGCAGCGAGACGTGCGTCACGGCCGGCTCCGGGGGCCCTTCCGTGAAATGCAGGTACGCGAGGGCGGTGAGGCCAAGCCCTGCGGCAGAGGCCACAAGCCACGCGACACGGCTGCCGCGACCCGACGATGGTGCTGCGGGCGCACCGCTTACGCCCGACACGTCCGGCGCGGGCGACGTCAGCGCCTCGTCAATCTCGAGCCGCGCGTCGCCGATCGAACTCAAGCGCTTTTTCGGATCCTTCTCGAGATAGCGACGAAGCAGACGCCCGATCGGCGCCGGGAGATCCTTCGTCAACGCGTTCCAGGCCACGTCGTCTTTCATCACGTTGGCCAGAGTGATCGAGATGTCTTCCCCTTCGAACGCCCGCATGCCGGTCAACATCTCGTAGAGCATGACGCCAAACGCCCAGATGTCGGCATGACGACCCACCGAGCGGCCCCGGGCCTGCTCCGGCGCCATGTAGGCGGCCGTGCCGATGATCATGCCCATCTGCGTCGCGCGGTTCGTCATCGTCGGCGAGTTCATCGCATAGCCGGGCTTGCCCGCCGAAGCCTCCGGCGAAGGCGGGTCCATTGCTTTCGCCAGTCCGAAGTCCAGCACCTTTACGGTGCCGTCGGCGCGGACCTTGATGTTCGCGGGCTTAAGGTCTCGATGGATGATGCCGTGCTCGTGGGCGGCTTCGAGCGCGTCGGCGATCTGCCTGGCGATGGCGAGTGCGTCACGGGCCCTAAGTGGCGTGATTATACGGGCGAAGAGCGAACGCTATAATCCCCTCATCACTTTCCTACGCACGTTCCCCCTTCGGCGCCGCCTTGGATGGCTGGTCATCGCGTGCGCCATCGGCGTCGCGCTTGGCGCGCTTTGGCCTGCGGATACCCGTGCGCAGGCGCCGCGGGTGCGCAGGCTCGTGGCCATCGGCGATCTGCATGCCGACATTGACGCGGCGCGACTGGCCTTTCAGCTCGCGGGCGCCACTGACCGAACGGGCGCCTGGATCGGCGGTGACCTCACCGTCGTCCAAATGGGCGACGTGATCGGCCGCGGCAGCGATGACCTCGCGGTGCTGAACTTTGTCCTCGACGTGCGGGCCAAGGCCAAAGCCGCGGGCGGGGTGGTGCACGTGCTCATCGGCAATCACGAAGTGTTCGCCGCGCGGCCAGACCATCGCTGGGTGAACCCGGACGCGTTCGAGGCCTTTGACAGCGTCCCCGGCCTCAACCTGCGCCACCCGCGACTGTCACGCGTCCCAGCTAACGAACGTGCGCGAAGCGCGGCCTTCATGCCGGGTGGCCCGTACGCGTTGCACATCTCCGCGTTTCCCGCAGTGCTGCGCGTGGGAGACACCATCTTCGCGCACGGCGGCGTCACTCCCAAGTGGGCCCGCTACGGCATCGCGGCGATCAATGACGATGTCCGCGCATGGCTGCTGGGCCGCACCGATGAACCGCCTGCCACTCAGGGTCTCGATGACGGGAGCGCGGATGATGGGGTGATGTGGAGCCGGCACTTTGCCGCCTTCCCGGAGGAAGAGGCCTGCGCGATGCTGAAGGAATCGCTGACCATCCTCGGCGCGCGCCGCATGGTGGTGGCGCACACGGTGCGCCCGACGATCGTGCCGCGATGCCAGGAGCAGGTATGGCCGATCGACGTCGGCATCTCGCGCTACTACGGCGGCGCGCTGCAGGTGCTCGAGAGCATCGACGACCGGCAGATCAAAGTGATCAGCGCACGCTGAGAAAAGCGCGGTCCTCGGCGGTGCGGAACAGGCCGAGCTACGTTCGGAAAGGCCCTTCAGACCTTCATGTCTCGTGTAGATCGAGCCCTAAAGCAGGTGGCGCAACTCGGCCATCAGCTGCGACGCGTCGGCTTCGACGTTCGAGCAGGCGACTTCAGCCTTGGCCACCTCGCCCGAGCGTGCGAGTTGCTCAACATGACGAGCGCTTTGGTAGGCGGTGCCCTGGGAGAAGAGCCCGGCCGAGCCTTTGATGGCGTGCGCGGCGGCCGCGATGGCCGCGCCATCGCTGGCGTGAGCCGCATCGCGGAGCCGCGCGAACATCGCCGGCGCGTCTTCCAGGAATACGTCCACCACCTCCTGCACCAGACGCCGGTTGCCGCCGAAGCCGGCAAGAAGCGTGGTGAGGTTGACCGCGGGAACTCCATCTGCCGCGGGCGCGGGTGGTTGGGCCGTGGTCCCGTCTGTCGGCGCGCACAGGGCGTCGATCGGCGAAAACAGATCATCGGGCCGTAGCGGCTTTGCGACGTACGCATCCATACCGGCGGCCAGGCACGCCTCACGGTCCCCCGTCATGGCACTGGCCGTGAGCGCCACAATCGGCGTCCGGCGGCCGGTGGTCCGTTCGTGCTCGCGAATGGCCGCCGTCGCCTCCAACCCGGTCATCCCGGGCATCTGCACGTCCATGAGGATGATGTCGAACCGCTGCTTTTTAGCGCGCGAAACCGCGAGTGCCCCATCGGCCACCATCGACACGCTGTGGCCCCGCTGCCTGAGCAGCGCGGTGATGAGCTTCTGGTTGGTGACGTTGTCCTCGGCGACGAGCACACGCAGCGGCCGCGAGGCCTTCAGGCCCGGCAGCAGGCCCGATCGCCGGCGTCGCTTCGGGACCGGACCCGAGAACGCCGTGACGATCGCGTCAAGCAGATCGGAATGTTTGACGGGGGGCTTTGACATCGATCGCCTGAAACACGCGGCGATCTCGAATCCCGACGGCGATCCGCTCAAACATTTCACCGAGCGAGAGGAAAAAGGCATCAGGCCTGGCGGGTTCGGCCTGGCTATGACCCGATCCCTCGTGGACGAGTTGATTTACAACGAAGCGCGGAATGAAGTGATTCTCATCAAGTATCTCGATTGACGGGAGGTGGCTCGTGGAAGCGTCCATGACAATCGTGGAGCAACGCGTCGCTGATGTGACGATCCTCCGGCTCAAGGGCCGACTCGAACTCGATGAAGGTGATGTCATGCTGCGGGATCATGTCAACCGCCTGGCGATTGAAGGCCGGGTCCAGTTGCTGATCGACCTGAAAGACGTGACCCGCATGGACAGCGCCGGCATCGGCATGCTCGCGGGCAAATTCATAACGGTCAGGAGACAGGGCGGCACCATGCGCCTGCTGCACCTGACGGACCGCACCGGCCGCCTGATGCACATCACCAGGCTCGAGACGATCTTCGAGATCTTTCACGACGAAGACGAAGCGTTGCGCAGCTCCGGCGTCACTCGATCTTGAGGCCCAGGCCGAGCTCCGTATCGCTCTTCCTCATTTCTTCAGCCCCTTGGTCCAGTGCATCGCCACCGTCAGCCCAGGCACAGGCACCTCGGTCAGGAACGCGTCGGGCGCAGCCTCCGTCGTGAGGACGCGTTGCATCACGAGAAAGCGCTTGCCGTCTGGTGAGACGCCGTACGTATGGTAGTCGGCGCCGTGCGCCAGACGGATGGCCATGGTCCGCAATACCTCCAGCGGACTTGACACCTCGAGCGCGCCGGCCGTGGCCTTCAGCGCCACCGAGAAGATCGGGCCCTGGAACCCGTCGGGTTGAGCGTAGATACCGCCCGTGAAAGACGTCGTGATGGAATGGTAGAAAATCTCCGTGATGCCCGGGGTGCTCCGGTTCCACCGGGGCCAGTCGCCGCCGAAGGTGCTGGCGTCTGGTGAAATCCGCCACTGGCCCAGTCCTGACGGGAATGGCCGCACCCACACTTCCTTCCGGCCTGTCAGGTTCGATGTGTAGGCGATCCACTTGCCGTCGGGCGAAATCTGCGCGTGCGTTTCGTCGGCGGGCGTAGCCAGAAAGACTTCCGGCTTCTTGTCGCTTTTTTTGTTGCCGTCGATCGACAGCACCCAGAGGTCGCCGGCCGTCTTCGAATCCTGCACCCAGTAGACCAGGTGTTTGCCGTCCGGGGACCACGACATCGGCGCCTTGCGCAACTCGGATTCCACAAGCAATTCCTCCGCGCCGGATCCATCGGAGCGCGTCTGGTACAGGCCCCACTTGCCATTGCGCTGCGAGGCGAACACGATCCGATCGCCATTGGGCGACCAGATCGGCGACGAGTTGTCGTTCTTCGCCTCGTAGGTGATTTGGGTCGGCGTGCGCGGTGGCCGCTCCATCACCCAGATGTCGCCGCCTGCGCCATCGTGGCGATGCACGGCCACGCGCGTGCCGTCTGGCGATACCTCCAGGCCTCGGTAGACCCCGAACGGCCCCACCGTTTCGCTTTCCGTCGATCCGCGGTCCACCCACTGCAACCGCCAGGTCCAGGTCTCCTGGCCTCCGGACGCGGCGCCCTGGTCGTTCACAAAGTAGATGAGGACGCCGTTGTCAGAAACGTCGAAGGTGGCCCGGCCGTTGGCGCCGTACATCACGTTGCTGGCCACGCGACTCTCCTCACCGGACACCGCCATCGTCTTGAGGTTGAACGGCCGCGCGAACACTGCACTGTCCCGGTGAAACATCAGGTACCCGGAGCCCGCCGAAGAGGTGAACGCCGCATTGGAGTCAGCCTCCAGAATCTTCGTCCGCTCCTTTGATTCGGGTGGAGAGTCGAGTGAGCCCGAGTAAATCCCGCGATTCGCGGCCTGACCCGACTGGGCCAGATACAGGTAATGACGCCCATCGGGCAGGAAGCGCGGCCAGTAGTGTCCGACCTCGCCGTCACCGAGCGTCGTCAGCGCTTTCGGCGTTCCGCCGTCGGCAGGAACAACGAACAGGCCGGAGGCTGAACCAAAGATGATCCTGCCGTCGCGGTTCCATGAGCCGCCCAAAAAATCCGGGGCATCGCCGATGTCCTCGGGCGCGCCGCCCGACGCCCGCACGCGGCGGAGTTTGCCGCGCGTCACGAACCCGATCGACTGACTGTCGGCCGACCAGAACGGTTGAACGGCGTCCTCGGTGCCGGGCAGCGGCCGGGGCGTCACGGACCCGACCGGCCGCACGTACAGAAACCACGTATCGGCCATGGTCTGTCGGGCGCGAAAGACAATGGCGCGCCCGTCGGGAGAAATCCCGCTGTCAGACGGACTGAATACTCCAGTGGCGTTTCCAGGATTGCCGTTCTGGGCCTCACTGGGTTCGGCCGTGAGGTTGCGAGGCACGCGGAAGCGCACCTCTTCCGGCTCGGCTGGCCCCTGCGAGTAGAGATAGGCCGGCACAGCCAGTGCGGCCACCAGCACGGCCGCCGCCGCGAGCGCGGCTCGGCGAAGCCATCGCCGTCTGGGCGTTCCCGCCGCGGCGGACACGGAGAACCCGGCATCCTCGCCACCATCGACGATCCATTGAAGCTCGGCCAGTAAATCACGCGCGTCCTGCCACCGGTCGGCCGGGTCCTTCTCGAGGCACGTCTTGATCACATGGTCGAGCGCGGGCGGCGCGGAGAGCTGCACCCGTGACACCGGCGGCGGCGTGGCCGTGGCGATGGCCGATATCAACAGCACCTGGCTCTTGCCCTCGAACGCCTTCTTGCCCGTGATCATCTCGTGCACAACGACGCCGAACGCGAAGATGTCGGAGCGGCGATCGGCCTCGACGCCATCGAACTGTTCCGGCGCCATGTACTGCAAGGTGCCCAGGATCATGCCGGGTATCGTGAGGTTCGAGGCCGCCGGCAGCGCGGCCTGCGACTTCGCCAAACCAAAGTCCAGAAGCTTGGGTCCGCTCCCGGTGAGCATGACGTTCGCAGGTTTCAGGTCCCGATGAATCACTCCCTTGCGATGCGCCTTGTCGAGCGCATCGGCAATCGCGATGGTCACGGTCATGGCCTCGTCGAGCGTGAGCGGGCCGCGCGTCAGGCGATCGGCGAGCGTCTCTCCCTCCATGTATTCCATGACAAGGTAGGAAATGACGTCGGGTGTCTTTTCCGCTGATCCTGTACCGGCGGAAAAGACACCCGACGTCATTTCCGTGCCGATGTCGTGGAGCACGCAAATGTTCGGGTGGTTGAGCGACGCGATGGTTTTCGCTTCGCGGTCGAAGCGCTCCTGCATCGCGGCGTCGTTGGCCCACTCCGGCGGAAGGATCTTGATCGCGACGATGCGGTCGAGGCGTGTGTCCCTGGCTTTGTAGACCTCGCCCATGCCACCCGCGCCAATCGGGCCGAGCACTTCGTACGGCCCGAGTCGTGTTCCTGCGGCGAGGCTCATTTGCCCTCCTTCGGCAGCGCCGATGGCCAGTGGAGCAGCACCGTGAGGCCGCTGGAATACGCACCTGGGCCGCCGGTGCGTGCTCCGGACTGTCCCGGTGGGGTGAATTCCCTAGCGACATCCCTCCCTGTCCCGGCGGCGCCCGCGTTCGCCCGAAACGCCGGGTTAATCCGCGTCAGAAAACGTTGCCCGTCCGGCAGGGCGGCCCACATATGGCGAATGGGGTCCAGTGCCGTCAGATGGGCGGTCGATGAAGTAAACAACTGGTGCGGAACGCCGGGCTCGATCCTGGCGCCGAGGGCGATGTCCACGGCCATCAGCCTGAGGTCGAGCGCCCTGAAGTAGAGCTCTTTGCCGTCACGTCGCCAGCGCGGCTGACCACCGCCCTCCCGGGAGATCTGCAGCTTGATGTCACCCCCGGGAAACGACTGCACGAACACCTCGAACGTGCCCGGCGCGTTGATGTCGGAGGTGTAGGCCAGCCACTTTCCGTCGTAGGAAAACTGCGGCTCGTTCTTGTGATGGCGCCCGGTGACCACCGTGAATGGCTTGCCCGGCTTGCCGTCGGGATCAATGGGCGCCGCGCAGATGTCCTGGAACTCATCCTGGCCACACCCGAAGACAATGAACTTGCCGTCCTTGGACCAGTCCTCGATGGATTCATTCATCGGTGTCTGGATGAGCGGCGTCTCGTCGCCCACGTTGTTGGCGTTTTTGATGTAGATATCGGCGTTGCCCTTGCGCCACGTCGTAAATGCGATCTGCCGGCCGGTCGGCAGCGCCCACACGGGATTGACGTCATCGGAAGCGTCCGTGGTCAGACGTGTCTGCTTGGTCTGCCGCCAATCAACCACCCAGATATCCGAACTGCGTGAGCCCGTCTCCTGTTTCGTGACGGCAATCAGCGCGCCGCTGGGTGACAGATCCATGTCACCGAGGTCCCCGACTGCGACCCCGATCTCCATCGCGCTACCCGACCGATCGACAAACCCGAACTGCGCGGAGGCAATGCGCCCTACGCCGGATACGCCGCCGTCACTGGCGCCCTGAAAGTAGATCAACGCCCCCGTCTGGGAGACGTCGAACAGGCCGCGGCCGGTTTGTCCGGTCGCCATTCCGCCGGCCACCTGCGCGGGCTCGCCGGTGAAGGCGAGCTTCTTCGCGTTGAAGGGTTGCGCGAACAGCGTCGGGCCGCGATGAAAGAAGAGGTGGCCCGTCGAGCCTGTCGAAGCGGCGTAGACGGCGTTCGATTCTTCCGCGATCAACCGCTGCCGGTCTTTTGTGTCGAGCGCGGCCACGTATATGGCGCGACTTGCGGCGTCTTCCGACCACGCCAGGTACGTGTAATGCGTGCCATCGGGGAGGAAGCTCGGCCACAGGTGGCCGGTTTCTCCCTGGCCCGGTTCGGTCATGACGGTCGCAGGGCCGCCCTCCGCGGAGACACGGCTCAGTCCTTTTGCGGTGCCGAAGAGGATCGTGCCGTCGCCCGCCGCGCTCCACGCGCCGCCGAAAAAGTCCTTGGCTTCCGCAATGTCTTCCGACGCACCGCCCGCCGCCGCCACTTTCTTCAATCGGCCACTGGTCAAATACCCGATGGAGGCGCTGTCGGGAGACCAGAACGGTTGGGACGCGTTGTCGGTGCCTGCGATCTTTCGAGCGGTCACGGACCCGACCGGTCGCACGTACAAAGACGTCGACCCTGCGGTGTCGGGCTTGGCCACAAACGCGATCAGGCGTCCATCCGGCGAAATGCTGATGTCCGGCGCGCTCAACCCGATGATCGTGTGTCGGAACTGGATGGCCTCGGGTTCGGCCGGGCCCTGCAGGTAGAAATACGCCGGCGCGGCAAGAGCCGCTGCCACCGCCAGCGCGCTCGCTGTCAGGATCATCGTCAACCGCTGGCTCTTGCGCTCGGCCTCGGCGATGGCGGGCGACACCGTCGTGTCCGTGCGGCTGCGGCTGATCCACGCGAGCTGGATCATCAGGTCGTGCGCGGTCTGCCAGCGGTCGTCGGGATCCTTCGCCAGGCAGCGGCTCACCACGTGGTCCAGCACGGGCGGCGTCATCTGCGCCAGATGCGACACGGGCCGCGGCTCGGCCTTCATAATCGCGCCGATCAAACTCGCCTGCGTCTTGCCCTCGAACACCTTCTTGCCCGTGAGCATTTCGTACAGCACGGCGCCGAATCCGAAGAGGTCTGTGCGTGTGTCGGCTTCTCTCCCCTCCACTTGCTCGGGAGACATGTACTGCATCGTCCCGATCATCGTGCCCTGCGCAGTCACGTCCATGCGCGTCTCCTGGGCCCCGTGCGACCCGCTCTGGCCGGACGCGGCCCACTTCGCGAGCCCGAAGTCGAGCAACTTGGTGCCACCCTTGGTGAGCATGATGTTCGCGGGCTTGAGGTCGCGGTGCACGATGTTCTGGCGATGCGCCTTGTCGAGCGCATCGATGATCTCGCCCGCCACTTTCAACGCGTCGTCGATGGGTAGCGCGCCGCGCGAGATGCGCGCGGCCAGCGTCTCGCCCTCGATGTGCTCCATGACGAGGAAGCTGACGCCGTCCTGTTCGCCGACGTCGTGGAGCGTGCAGATGTGCGGATGGTTGAGCCCGGCGATGGTCTGCGCTTCGCGGTCGAAGCGCTGCTTCATGTCGGCGTCGCCCGCGAAGTGCGGCGGCAGCACCTTGATGGCTACCGTCCGGTTCAGCCGGGTATCGGTGGCCTTGTAGACCTCGCCCATTCCACCGGCGCCAATGGCGCCAAGAATCTCGTACGGCCCAAACCGTGTGCCCGCAGTGATTGCCATAGCGGCGCCATTATGCCCCAGATCTCCGCAGCCGGGCGAGACCTCCGTGCGGCTTCTCCGGGAAAAACGGCGCGCGCTCGAGTTCGAAGTAGTCGATCTCGTCTTCCTCACCCAGGTGCGCATCGCCGTTGCCGGCTGCAGGCAGATCCGTGATGTTCCAGTTCGGCGGATCGATCCCCAGCAGATGCTTCACGAACCAGTCGTTGCGTTTGCGCGTGCTGAACGCGCCGCCCGCGCCGTGATTGGCGCCCGGCACCACCACCAACTCGAACGTCTTGTTCGCCCGTATCAACGCGTTCGCCACCTGCATCGTTGAGGCCGGGTCCACGTTCGTGTCCATTTCTGGCACGAGCAGCATCAGCCGGCCCTTCAGGTTGTGCGCATTGTCCACGTTGGACGACGCGCCGTAGTGCGGGCCGATGGGCCAGCCCATCCACTGCTCGTTCCACCAGATCTTGTCCATGCGGTTGTCGTGACAACCGGAGTTCGAATACGCCACGTGATAGAACTCGGGATGAAAGAGCACCGCGCCAGCGGCATTCTGGCCACCGGCAGACGTGCCATAGATGCCCACGCGCGTCAGGTCGTAGTTGGCCGGGTACTTCGCGGCCACGGCCTTGTGCCAGAGGATGCGATCCGGGAATCCCGCGTCGCCCAGATTGCGCCACGCCATATCGTGGAAGGCCTTGGACCGGTTCGACGTGCCCATGCCGTCCACCTGAATGACGATGAAGCCTAGTTCAGCGATGGCGTTCATCCCGCCCTGCGTGCTGAACGTCTTCGGCACGAACGACCCCTGGGGCCCCGCATAGATGTTCTCGATCACGGGGTACTTGCGTGACAGATCGAAGTTGGTCGGCCGAATGATGATGCCCCAGATGTCGGTGACGCCGTCACGGGCCTTCGCGGTGAAGACCTCGGGGTACTTCCACCCGGTGGCGAGCAACGCCGACGCGTCGCCCTTTTCCAGTTCCATCACCACAGACTGATCGCTTGTGCGCTTGAGCACCGACTGCTGCGGCACATCGACCCGCTGCCACGAGTCCACGTAGAACTGCTTGTCGGCCGAAAGCGTCACTGTGTGGTTGCCGTCAGCGTCGGTCAACGCCGTCAGGCCGGTCCCGTCGAAATTCACCCGGTAGTGGTGAATGAGATACGGGTCCTTGCCCGCGTGCATGCCACTGGCGGTAAACCAGATCTGGCGCGCCGCCGCGTCCACGGTGATGACGCCACGCACCACCCACTCGCCCTTCGTGATCTGGTTCTTCACCTGGCCGGTCACGCCGTCGTACAGATAGAGGTGGTTCCAGCCATTGCGCTCCGAGGCCCAGATGATTTCCTTGCCATCACCCACATCCTCGCGGAAGCGTTTGCCCGAGTACTCGACGAAGCTCTTTGGCGCTTCTTCGATGAGCGTGCGCGCGCGGCCTGTGGCCGCATCGATTTCGACCACGCGGTAGATCTGGTGTCCGCGCTGGTTGTACTCAAAGGTCACCGCGCGACTGTCGGCCCACCACTCGAGTCGTGAATTTGCGTACGGATTGGGAAAGAGCTCGAGGTCGCCGGACATCTGCTGCCGGGTCTCGATGTTGAACACCACGGGGTGATCAAAATCCACCACGTCGCCCGGCTTGCGGTAGAAATTCGTCGAGTGTTTGGGCTGCACCTGATCGGCGGGCGACGACTCGACGTAGTGGACGAGCCGCTCGTAGCCGGGCCTGCGGCGAAAGACGGCGATTTTCCGGCTGTCGGGCGACCACCGCATTGAATTAAACGTGTAGGCGTTGCCCTCGGAGCCGTCGGTGCTCAGCATGAATCCGGCCTGTGTCGGGGCACCCGCCTGACCCTGACCTTGACCCTGATCGCCGGGCGCGGGCATGGGCCGCACGAAGATGTTGTAGTTCTGAATCAGCGCCTGCCACTTGCCGTCGGGGGAATTACGCACGGCCTCGGCTTGCGCGCCCGCAGCGCCGCCGGCCCGCCCACCACCTCCGCCTCCGCCCGCACCCTGCGCCGCCTGTGGGGCCGGCGCGGCAGCGGTGCGCGTGCAGGTGTAGTCAGACAGCGTGCAGCGCCAGGCCGGCACGGGGGGTGCCGCAGGACCGCCGCCCTGTCGGCCGCCACCTCCGCCACCGGCGCGGCCGGCCCCGCCGCCGATCGAAAACTCAATCGCCTGCATGCCGTTGGCAAACGTGAAGGTGGTGAACGGCAACGTCACGGCCGTGTACTTCGCGCTGGCTGCGGCGCTGAGCGCGGCGGCCAGCCGGGTGTGATCAAACGCGGGCGCCTTTGACTTCGCCGACACATCCACCAGCACAAACTCGTTACCGCCCGTCACCGACTTGCGGTACCACAGCTTCGCGCCGCCTTCGATGAACACCGGAGTCTGAAGGACGTTGGCAACCAGCCCGTCGGTGCGCCGGCCAAAGCTGGCAGAGCGTTCGTAGGCCGCTTTTACGTCCTGGTCCTGCGCCTGCGTGCTACGAGGCGCCGCGGACATACGAGGCGCCGCGGCCATGAACGACCACTGGGCGACCACAGCGACCGTCACGGCCACCGGTAATACGTATCTGAGTTTCATGCGTCTTCTCCCCGGGCGCAGTTTCTCACGTCCGGGGCGGGTTTTGTAGCGCTGGTCTTCAAGCTGGTCTTCAAGCGCGCGGGGGCCTCGGGCTTGAGGAACAGGCCGAGCTACGTACGGGGTCTCGGGTGGTACGTAGCTCGGGGTGGTACGTAGCTCGGGCTGTTCCTCAAGCCCGAGGGTTCACCGACGCAAAACGACGATCGCGCTAGATGGGGTAGACCAGGTTGATCGAGAAGGCCACCACGGTGGTGAGCGTGCCGGGGTCGTAGATCTGGACGCAGTACTTGCCGATATCCACCGCGAGTTCGAGCTGCGCGGTGGTGCCCGCCGCGGCTTCAACCGAGCGGCTCAGCACGCAGCCGGACCCGTTGGCCAGGGGAATACCAACGCCGAGGCCGACTTTCAGGGTGGTCGAGCCGCCGACACCGAGGAGCGTCACGCTCACGTTCCCCGCGCGTGTGACGTCGAACGAACGCGTGGACGACCCACCCAGCGCAAGGTTGCTGGCGAACGTCACAGTGGCGGTCGTCGGGTCGGGCGTTGGCGTGGTCGGCGTGTCTTCGTCGCAGCCGGCCATGGCCAGCGACGAAGCCAGCACAACAGCGGCTAGGGTGGTCTTGAGAAAGGATGCAGCTCTCATGGCGGTGTTTGGTCTCACTCTCACGGGTGGTCAGGGATGCCTGATCCGCATGGCGAAGTTTACGGCAGCCGTCAGGTTTCCGGTGTCGAACACCGCGGCGCAATAGGTACCCGGATTCAGGGTCACGGTCATCTGTGCGGCAAGGCCCGGCACGGTGCTCTGCGACGTGGTGCGGGCGCAGCCGGTGCCGCTTGGCACGCCGATCCCGATCCCAATCGGGATCGAGAGCGCGGCACCCCCTGGTGTCTGAACCGCGGCCAGCGTCAGCCCCACAGGCCCGGCCTGATTCACTGCGAATGAGTAGAACCCGTTGCCCTTGGCCTCAAGCGTACCGGCGAACGTCGAAGTCGTAAATTCGAGGGGCGTGATCGTGCTGTCGGCTTCCGTCGGCGCCGTCGTACTGCTGCACGCCGATGCGGTCACAGACAGGGCCACGAGGGCTGCCCCCACACGGAACACTTGGAACATCTTCATTTTGGACGCGCGATGTTGAGCGAGAACGTGGCGTCCTTGGTCAGGTTGCCTGAATCGAAGACGACCGCGCAATGCACGCCGGGGTTGGTCGTGCCGGTCAGCTGAAGGCTGCCCGTGGCCTTCACCGAAAGGACGTTGGTCGCCACGCACGCCGTGGCGCGCGGCACGCCGAGACCAATGGTGACCAGCACGTCAGAGTCCACGCCGGCTTCTTTCAGGCTCAGCAGACTCAGGTACGTGGTGCCACCATCCACGACGGAAAACGAATAGAACGCCACGCCCTTCACCTTCAGCGAGCCGCTGAAGTTCTCAACCGAGATCGCCGCATTGGGCAGAGAGCTCTCCGCGGTTGTGGGGCCAAGAGGAGAACAGCCTGCCGCGGTCAGGCCGGCCAGCAGCCCCGCCACAGCAATCAATGAGGTCGAACAAAACACACGTGTCACAAGAGTTTCCCCATGAATGCTGTCAACCGCCCCCCCGGAAGTCAAGCCACGGCAGGCATTCAGGGCTTTGGACGCCCGAGTCCGGCGCTTGGGCGGGCCGCCGGCGGTGCTACGATCCCGCCTCAATTCACCATGTCGCTGCTGAAATCCGCCATCAGGTCGTTCGGCTCGTCCCGGGCCGTGGCCGCTGTGGCCGTGCTCTCACTGGCGCTGGGCATCGGCGCCAAGCGCGCACAAATCGCGCGGCAACTGGTGACCGAAGGCCTGCTGCTCTCCATCGCAGGTGGGGTGCTCGGCATCGCGCTCGCTGAACTGGGGATTCGCTGGATCCAGGAACTGCAGCCGCAGAACGTGCCGCGTCTGGGCGACATCGGGATCAACGGCACGGTCCTGCTCTTCACGCTCGTCGTCTCGATGGCCGCGGGCTTGCTCTTCGGTCTGGCGCCGGTGCTGGGTCTGCAACGGCTGGACGTCCAGGGGGTGCTGCACGACGGCGTGCGCGACTCGGGCGCCCACACACTCTGGGGTCGCGGCCATCACTTGCGACGGCTGTTGGTGATTGGCGAAGTCGCCCTCGCCGTGCTTGTGCTCATCGGCGCCGGACTCCTTGTGCGCAGCTACGCGCGCCTGCAACAGGTTTCGCCGGGCTTTTCGGCCGACGGTGTGCTCACACTTGAACTGACGCTCACGGGACCGCGGTATCCCAACGCCGAAGCGATTCGTGAGGCGTATCGCACGCTGTGGGAGCAGCTCGACACCATTCCAGGCGTGACGGCCTCTGGCGGCGTGACCGCACTGCCCTTGAGCAACTTCTTCGCCTGGGGCCCGATCACGATTGAAGGCCGGGTCCCCCCGTCGGGCGAAGTCTTCATCAACGCCGACATGCGTACGGTGGCCGGCCGCTACTTCGAGGCGATGAAGATTCCGCTCCACCGCGGTCGTCTCTTCACGGCGGCTGACACGCCCGATCAGCCGCGCGCGGTCGTCATAGACTCCCGCCTGGCCCGCGATCTCTTCCCCGACACCGACCCCATCGGCAAACGCCTCAAGTTTGGCGACGCCGCCTCCACCTCCCCCTGGGAAACCATCGTCGGCGTCGTCGGCGCCGTCAAACAGTACGCGCTTGATGCGGACTCGCGCATTGCGCTGTATCGGCCGCTCACGCAGACCGGCGCGCGATCGCTCTTTGTGGTGGCGCACACCGATGCCGACCCGAGCGCGCTGATGACGTCAGCCACACAGGTGGTGCGGTCGCTTGACCCAGCCGTGCCCGTGTACCGGATGCAGACGATGGAGCAGCGGATGGAAGCGTCGCTGGCGCGGCGGCGGTTCGCGATGGTGCTGCTCTCGCTGTTCGCCGGCGTGGCGGTGGTGCTGGCCAGCATCGGCATCGGCGGCGTGATGGCGTACCTGGTGGCGCAGGGCACGCGCGAACTTGGCATCCGGCTGGCGCTGGGCGCCACGCCGTCCACCCTCGTGACGCTCGTGCTGCGCCAGGCATTGACGATCACCGCCATTGGCGTGGGTGTGGGGTTGGTGGCCGCGTGGTGGCTGACCGGCACCGTGCGCCACATGTTGTTCGACATCGACGCCACGGACCCCGTGACGTTTGCGCTCATAGCCGTGCTGCCGCTGGTGGTGGCCGCGCTCGCGAGCGCATGGCCCGCGCGTCGCGCGTCGCGCGTGGACCCGCTCGTGTCACTGCGTCACGACTAACTCGGGCTTGAGGAACAGCCCGAGCTACTTCCGGAACGTAGCTCGGCCTGTTCGTCAAGGCCGGTTCCACGCCTAGCGCAGGACCGCTTCGAGGAACGCCCAGACGTCGGCCTTCTCGGCAATGACCTTGGCCGTGGGCTTGCCGGCGCCGTGGCCGGCCTTGACGTCGATGCGCGTGAGGATGGGCGCGGGACCGGCCTGGGCCGCTTGGAGCGTGGCGGTGAACTTGTGACTGTGCGCGGGCGCCACGCGGTCGTCGTGGTCGGCGGTGATGACAAGCGTGGCCGGGTAGTGGGTGCCGGGCCTGATGTTGTGCAGCGGCGAATACTTCAGCAGTACCGCGCGATCCTCGGGGTCATCGGGATTGCCGTAGTCCGACGTCCACGCCCATCCGATGGTGAACTTGTGAAACCGCAACATGTCGAGCACGCCCACGGCCGGCACGGCCGCGCCGAACAGGTCGGGGCGCTGCGTCATACACGCGCCGACGAGCAAGCCGCCGTTGCTGCCGCCGCCAATCGCCAGCCGGGCTGATGTCGTGTAACCGTTCGAGATCAGGTACTCAGCCGCGGCGATGAAGTCGTCGAACACGTTCTGCTTGTTCTTCAGCCGACCGGCATCGTGCCAAGCCTTGCCGTACTCCCCGCCGCCGCGCAAGTTGGCCTGGGCAAACACGCCGCCGCGTTCCATCCACGCAACAATCGACGCGGAGAACGCCGGCGTCAGTGAGATGTCGAAGCCACCGTAGCCGTAGAGATACGTTCGGTGGCTACGGTCGAGAACCAGCCCCCGCTTGTGCACGATAAACATCGGGATGCGGGTGCCATCCTTCGATGGATAAAACACCTGCGTCGTCTCAAACGCGTGTGAATCGAAATCGACCTTCGGCTCGTGCCAGACACTCGTCTCGCCAGTGGAGACGATGTGGCGAAAGACCGTGCTGGGGTACGTAAACGACGAGAACGAAAAGAACACATCCGGCTGGTGGCGCCGCCCGGTCATCGAGACAATGGCGCCCTTCACAGGCAGCGGGACGTCTCTTTGTGGAGCACCATCAAGGGCGTGCACCACGATGCGCTCGTGCGCGTCTGTGCGCCACACCGCCACCCAGGCATCACCAACGCGGATGACCGACGCGAGCACGTCGGTGCCCGGCGCCTCTGCGATCACCGTGGTCCACGCCGACGGGTCCGCGTGATCAAGTCGTATCGCTACCAGCCGCCCGCGCGGCGCGTCGTGGTCGGTCAGGACGTAAAACACGTCTGCATCGTTTGCGATCACTTGATAGGCGGCATCAAAGCGATCCAGGAACGGGACGACCGGAGCGTCAGTCGGCAGTGCCGCAGAACCCGACTGGTCCTGCAGGAAGATCCGGCTCTCGCGATTGGTACCCTGACTCTGCGTGATCACCAACCACCGCCCGTCGGCGGTCACGTCCGCGCTAAACAACCAATCCGGATGGGTGGGCGACCCGAAAACCACGGAGTCCTGGGTCCAGCGTCCAGGGTCCAGGGTCCGAAGTTCTGGCGCCTCTTCGGACCCTGGACTCTGGACGCTGGACCCAACACTAGCGACGAGCGTGTGGAAGCAGACCTTATGGCCCGTATTTACGCTCGTGAACAGATTGCCGTCGGTTGGAGGTTCGTAGCCGGCGTAGTAGAAGCCGCTGCCGTCGCGGGTCCACGAGGCGGTGGAGAACTTCGACCATGGCACTTCGTCTGGAAAATCCACGCCGGTGGCGACATCACGAATGCGCCACGTCATCCAATCTGATCCGCTCGCCGACAACGCATACGCGAGCCACCGGCCATCGTCAGACACGCTGGTGGCGGTGAGCGCAATCGTGCCGTTGGTTGAGAGGAGGTTAGGGTCGAGCAGCACCTCTGCGGGCCCGTCGAGAGTACGCGTCTTGTAGAGCACCGCCTGCGGCTGCAGCCCGTCGTTTTTCGAGAAGATGTACCAGTCGCCGTGTTTTTCCGGCGGGCCGCAGCGCTCGTAGTTCCAGAGCGCGGTCAGCCGGGCGCGTATTTCATCTCGAGCGGGGATCGACGAAAGAAACGCCTCCGAGCGCCGGTTCTGCGCTCCCACCCAAGCTATAGTGTCGGGACCATCTGGATCTTCCAACCAGCGGAACGGATCGGGTATCACTTCCCCATTTCCTAAGTTCCCCAGTTCCTAAGTTCCCAAGTTCCTAAGTTTCAGAATGAGTGTGCCCATCGGAGGCAGCGTCAGCACGAGTGACTGCTGATGCCCGTGTCGGGGCACCTCTTCCGTCTGGCGGCCGCCTTCGTTGCCGACGTTGCTGCCGCCATAGACCTCGGCATCGCTGTTGAGCATCTCCTCGTAGAAGCCGGCCTCGGGCACGCCGATGCGGTAGTCGTGCCTCAGGATGGGTGTCCAGTTGAGCACCGCCACGACCCAGTCCTCGGGGTCGTGCGCGCGCCGGATGAGCGAGATCACGCTGGCCTCGTGGTCGTTGCAGTCGATCCACTCGAATCCAGGTTCGGCGAAATCCACCTCGTACAGCGACGGTTCCGCCAGGTAGCGATGATTGAGATCGGTGACGAAGCGCTGGAGCCCGGAGTGCACCGGACCGGCGAGCAGGTGCCAGTCGAGCGAGCGCTCGTGGCTCCATTCGTGCCACTGGCCAAACTCCGACCCCATGAACATCAGCTTCTTGCCCGGATGCACATACATGTAGGCAAAGAGCGTCCGCAGCGTGGCGGCGCGCTGCCACTCGTCGCCGGGAATCTTTGTCATGAGCGAGCCTTTGCCGTGCACGACCTCGTCGTGTGAGAACGGCAGGACAAAGTTCTCGTTCCACGCGTAGAGCATCGAGAAGGTCAGGTGCTGGTGTTCCCACCGGCGGAACACCGGGTCTTTCCTCACATAGGTCAGGATGTCGTTCATCCAGCCCATGTTCCACTTGTAGGTGAAGCCCAGTCCGCCCACCCATGTGGGCCGGCTCACAGCAGGAAACGCGGTGGACTCCTCTGCAATGATCGCGGTACCCGGATATTGTTCGTGCGTGATCGTGTTCAACTCGCGGAAGAAGTCTATGGCGTCCAGGTTTTCCCGACCGCCGTGGCGGTTGGGAATCCACTGGCCGGCATCGCGCGAGTAGTCGAGGTACAACATCGACGCCACCGCGTCCACACGCAGCCCGTCCACGTGGAACGACTCGAGCCAATAGAGCGCGTTGGTCAGCAAGAAGTTGCGAATCTCGTGGCGGCCATAGTTGAAGATCAGCGTGCCCCAGTCCTGGTGCTCGCCCTGCCGCGGGTCTTCGTGTTCGTACAGCGCGCTGCCGTCGAACCGTGCCAACCCGTGAGCATCCTTGGGAAAGTGTCCAGGCACCCAGTCGAGGATCACGCCGATGCCGTTGAGGTGACACGTGTCTACGAACGCGCGGAAGTCGTCGGGAGACCCGAACCGGCTCGTGGGAGCGAAGTAGCCGGTGACCTGATAGCCCCACGACGGTTCATACGGATGTTCCATCACCGGCATCAGCTCGATGTGCGTGAAGCCGAGCTGCTTCACGTACGGAATCAGCTCGTTGCTGAGTTCCTTCCAGTTCAGCGATCGGTTGCCCTCCTCGGGCTTCCGCCGCCATGACCCGGGGTGCACTTCGTAAATCGACATCGGCGCATCAAGCGCCACGCCGCCGCGCAGGGTGCGAGCGTCCATCCACGAGTGATCGCGCCACTCATGGCGGCCCAGCGTGGAGGTCACCGAAGCCGTGCGCGGGGGATGTTCCGCCGCCAAGGCAAACGGGTCAGCCTTCGTGAACGACGGCCCACCCAGCGCCGACTGCAATTCGAACTTGTACGGCTCACCTTCAACCACGCCGGGGATGAACGTCTCCCACAAGCCGCTGACGCCGAGATTGCGCATCGGGTGCGCGCCGGCGTCCCATCCGTTGAAATTGCCGACCACTGACACGCGGCTGGCGGTGGGTGCCCAGACCGCAAACGTATAGCCGGCCTGGTCCTCCACCACCGCGGGCCTGGCGCCCAGCTTCTCCCAGGCGCGCAGCCACGTGCCCTCGCCAAACAGGTAGGCTTCGTAGTCGGTGACGACCCGGTTCATTCTGTAAGTGTAGTCCTGCCCGATTGCAGAACGTGCGGCCACATCAACTCGAGTAACGACGCCGGATTGCGCTCGGCTTCGGCGAACCCGGTGGCGGCCTCATACCGGTTGACCACGGCCAGCGCGGCTTCCAGCGTGGGTTTGTCAGTGGCCTCAAACTCCACACATCGCACCACACGGTCACCGGCCGTGGCGATGTAGTGCACCACCTCGCAATCGGCGAAATGCCACACCTCAAGGTCCTTCCACAGCGCACCCTGCCAGACGATGCCCTGGGCGCCGACAAAGGCGTCCACCGTCGCCTGCTGATCCCCGGCCTTGAGGTTGAGGTTGATCTCGTCGCGCACCTCGGCATCAGCCGCCACAGACTTGATGGTCAACTCATGCAGCTCGCGGTCGAATCGATGACGGATCACAAAGCCGCGATCGCGGCCAGACTCGGTGATGAAGTACCGATCCCGGACGCGCAGCGTCACATGCCGGACGGGTCCGAGCGCGGCGAGCGCCTGACGGAACCCATCCAGGTCGAAGTGGTCGCCCACCACGAACTTGTGTTCCACTTCCTTGAATCGCAATCCGGTCATCGCTGTTACATCCATCGCTTAAACCGGCCGTACCGGCCGACGCGGCGCCGCGCCCGGTCAGCCCACTGCCGCACGGTCTCAGGCGTCACGCGTGCGTTGTCTGCGCTGTCGCGTAGCTCGTCGAAGATCGCGCGCGCCGGCGCCACCACCCTCTCGTCGCGGCTGGCCAGCATCGCCTCCGCCAGCCGATCGTGGGCGGCGTCTTCGAAATTGTAGCTGCCACACGCTGCCCATTCGTCATCCACCAGCACGATCTTGGAGTGTTCGCCGCGGCGGTTTTCGTACAGCGCAACGCCAGCGTCCAGCAGCCGGGGGTAACTGGCCGCGGCCGCAATCCACGCCAGATCCGTGGCCGGCAACGCGTCCCGGTGGGAGTGAAAGACCTCCACCTCCACGCCGCGTTGCGCCGCGCGCAACACTGCAGCCATCAGCGGCTCGGTGGGCTTGAAATAAAAACTGGTAATGCGGAGTGACCGTTGCGACGCATCCACCATCTCGATCATGCGGTCGGTGAGCGCGTTCGGTCCCCACCAGCCCAACGCGCCCGTCAGACCCTGATGCAAGTTGGGGTTGCAGAACCAGTAATCGAGGGTGATGTCTTCGCGCTCGGTCGCCGCTATCGCCTGCAACCGGGCAACGTGTTCCGGTGACACAACGCCGCCAATCAACGCACAGCTCTCCAGCAGTACGGGCACCACGGCTCCGCGCACGGCCATCGCGTACTCGTTCCACCCCTCAAACGACGACTTCGTCACATTGCCGCTGCTGAGGATGGCTTCACCGGCCTCCGACACCTGGATCTTCACGTGGTGCCCACCCGCCAGTTGCCGTTGCACAAATCTCGGCGGACGATACATCGTCACCACCGCACCGGCGACGCGCAGTGCGGCGAGTGCCGCAGCCAGGGCCGTGCGGTCAGCGCGAGTCATGAGCACGCCGCCCAGCCGCTGGCCGAAACCGTCGATGATCAGCTGCACGCGCACACCGCGGCGTTGCGCGTCAAGCAACGCATCCAGCATCTCGCGCCCATACGCGTCGTACTCGATGTAGAACAGCGTCTGGTAGAGGAACTTCCGCGCCTGCCGTACCATCTCCATGCGGCGGGCCCATTCGGCCTGCCGGTCCCACAGCGGCACGAACGACGACGCGGTTGTGCGCATACCGACTGGTGTTGTTACAGTCGATATCCGCCGGCGACGTCGATATTGGCGCCGGTGACATAGGTCGCGTCTAACAAGTACTCCACCGCCTGGCTGATGTCCTGCACGGTGCCGGCGCGGCCGAGCGGGACTTCGAGGCCGATGAGGTCGGGCGGCGGCAGATCGATCGAGTTGTCGAGTTGGCCGGGCGAGACCATGTTCACGCGAATCTGGCGTGTGGCGTAGCCGGACGCAAGTGCGCGCGTCAGCACCAGCAGACCCGTCTTGCTGACGTAGTAGTCGGCGCCACGCCGGTTGGCGCGAATACCCTCGAGCCCGGCCATGCCGATGCTGATGATCTGCCCGCCATTGGGCATGAGCGTGATGGCGTGAAAGCAACAGTAGTACGCGCCCGACAGGTTTGTGGCGAGTGTGGCGTCCCACACGGCCGGGTCCAACAGCGTGACGTCCTGCGGGTTGTAGTTACCGACGTTGTTGATCAGCAGGTCAACGCGGCCCTCGTGCGCCGCGATATTGTCAAACGCCTCATGCACCTGCGCCGCTACGCCGATGTCCGCCTGGAGCGCTCGTGCCGTACCGCCGCTCTCGCCGATTTCAGTCGCCAACGATTCCGCATCATCGGCTGACGCTCGATAGATGACCACAACGCGGTAGCCCCGATCGGCCAGTGTTTCGCAGAGATGGCGGCCTAGCCGCCGGGCGCCGCCGGTCACAACGGCGACTGGAGCCCCGTCGAGGCGTGGCGTTCTCACGCACGCCTCCGCGTGACACGCACGAACGAACTCGCCGCCGCCGGAACAGCGGCGGGCTTCCGAATCTCCAGGCGCACGGCCTGCACCACAGGCACACGTTCCAGCACCATCGCCGCCGTCGCTTCGGCCATCGCCTCAAGCAGTTGAAACCGGCGCGTCTGAATCAACTCCGTGACCGCCGACGCGACGCCGTCGTAGTCCACGGCGTCCGAGATGACATCCGACGCGGCCGCCGGACCGAAGTCGTAGTCGAGCTCGATATCAAGGAACAGCGTCTGCACCTTCTCTCGCTCGTGGGGATAGATGCCGACGATGGCGTCAACGCGCAGATTGTGGATGCCGGTGGTGCCGATCATTTGCAGGCCTCAGTACCGATCTGCGCGGAAGGGTTCGGGGTCGAAGCGAGGCGTCTCGCCAGACATCAGTTGCGCCAGCAGCAGGCCCGTGCCCGTGGCCGTCTTGAGCCCCGTCATCTGGTGGCCAGTGGCCAGCCACACCTCGCCGCCACAGCGCGCGCGCCCGATGAGCGGCATCCCGTCGGGGGTACAGGGCCGCAATCCGCGCCAGGTCTCGCGCACCACCGGAGAATCACCCAGGTTGAGCATGGCCTTCGCGCCGCGCAGGATCACATCCACACGGCGGGCGTTGATCGAAAAGTCGTTGCGGACGAGTTCAAGCGTGCCGGCAATGCGCAGCGCATCAGCGTGAGGGTTGACGGCCACCTTCCGCTCGATGAGATAGATCGATCGCGTCGGATGCGGATTGGCCCGCGGCAGGAGCAGCGAGTACCCCTTTGCGCCCAGCACGGGCAGGCGCACGCCCAACATCGCACCGAGTTGCTCAGACCACGGCCCTGTAGCCACCACCAGCCGGTCGGCCTTCACGTCGCCGCGAGTGGTCTTCAACATGCGGGGACCGGCGCCGCTGCCGGTGATGCCGAAGACTTCTGCGCCCTCGACAAACGTCACACCTGCAGCCCTCGCTTCGGCCGCAAGCGTCGTTACCGCTCGATACGGTTCGCAATGCGCATCGTCGGGATAGAAGTAACCGCCCACCTGTTTGCCCACGATGGCCGGTTCGCGTTCGCGGACTTCGTCGGACGTCCACCGCTCCGAGCGGATGCCGCGCTTCGCGACGAAATCCACCGACGATCGGGCGGCCTCAAACGATTCGGCCTTCTCGTAGACGGCCAGCAGGCCATGGCGCTCGAAACCAAACG
Organism: Acidobacteriota bacterium; assembly: GCA_009694745.1. Lineage (GTDB taxonomy): Bacteria > Acidobacteriota > Vicinamibacteria > Vicinamibacterales > SCN-69-37 > SYFT01. The sequence goes on along the minus strand of SHUF01000004.1, from coordinate 82,331 downwards.
AACCCGGCGCACGCTTCGCCACTTCCTCCCAGAGATCAACGCTCACGCGGCACAACTCGACGAGCGCCTCGGTGCCACGCTCGTACTTTGTCTTTCGCGCCGACATCAAAAACCCGGCCAGCCATCGCAGGTATGAAGGATCCAGGCGCGGCTGGATGTAGAGCGGGCTCTCCGGATCGAACATCCACTGCATCGCCTTGGGCAACATGGCTGGATTCGGCAGCGGCGAGGCCAGGGACGGCGTCAGCCAGCCGGCGTTGCCATACGAGCACCCGTGCCCAATGCGATCCCGCTCAAGCACTGTGACCGTCGCGCCCCGTTGGGCCAACTCCCGGGCGCATGCCACGCCCACGACTCCTCCACCGATTACGACGACGTCACGCATACCTGTTCATCGTGCCTCACGCATGCCGATTGCGCCAAGTGCCGGGGCGGTGCTCCCAGAAGCCCCACGCGACGCACCATGACCTCCAGCGTGCAGTAGATTGCCCCCACACACACGGGAGGATTAGTGGTCGTCAGGCCGAACCATGGTTCGACCAGGTGGTATCGCCATCCACCCAACGCAGTCCCGTACGTTTCCACCGCCAGCGCCATCACAAAGGCCACGCAGTACAGCGGTCGCTCTCGGCCCCAGGCCATGAAACCGCCAAGCACGGCAAACCACAACAGTCCCTGCGTGTCGAACCCTGCCCATGAGGCGTAGGCCACGTAGGGCGCGAAGCCGGCAAACACAGCCCAGGGAAACCAGGACGGCACGCGTCGGCTGATACGAATCGCCGCAGTAAACACAAGGGCATGGCCAGGAGGAATGAACAGCGGCAGATTGTGCAGGCGATACTGATAGAGGCCCCAGACCTCCATCAGGAACAACTCACCCGCGGTGGCCAGCACCACACACACCACCAGTTCACGACGATGAGTGGGTGTGGTGTGTGCGAGGACCCAGAGCAAGGCACCCCAGGTCCAGAGGCTGACGAGCGACTGCGCGCCTGGCGGGCCGAACGCATCTATGGGAATTCCGACTGCGAGCGTGGCCACCACAAGGGTGATCACCTTCCGGTCGTTGTTAGGCATGGTCGTGCCACATGCGCCGGAAGATTATCACCGCCCCGGCGGGCGGGTTGTGATACGCTCAGCGTGCGCGGTGAGGGATCGACCTGATGGACCGCGTCCCGGTGGGTATACCGCCGCTAGTAAGGACCACGAAGTCGACTCTGGCCCCACGACCGTATGCGTCGTTGGGCCGTTTTTGTTTTTCAGGGCCTTTTTTATTCCGATCGCATGGCGATCATGGGCTCGATGGAGGCCGCGCGGCGGGCCGGGGCGAGGCTGGCCAGCACGGCGAGGCACAAGGCGACCGCCGCACCGGCGACATACGCCAGCGGTTCCAGGCCGCTCAGCGGGATGCCGAAATCCCGGCCATTGAGTTTGACGAAGGCGACCGCGATCAGCACCCCGATGCCCACGCCAGGCACGACCAACTTCACCACGTCAAACAACACCATCCCTATCACCCGTCGTCGAGAAGCGCCCAAGGCGACACGTACGGCTATTTCGCGGATCCGAGTGGCCACCATCAGGCCCACGACACCGTAGATGCCGAGTGCGGCCAGCAGCAGGAGCACTCCGCCAACCACACCGCCGACCGCCGACTGAGTCAGGAAGTCGTCGACGCTGTTCTTGCGCAGCCAGGCGCCGGTCACAATGCGGGCGGGGTCGAACTCGGGATCAAGGTCGCGAATGACGCTCTCGAGGGACGCGGTGATCGCCTTGGGATCTGCTCCACGGAGTTCTTCGATGCCGCCCTTCTCACCGCGTCGGAATCGGAGATCCGCGCCTGGGGCAAATGGCGTTTTTGCCAAGTCCATGACCCACGTCCCCGCCATCTTGGCCAGCACAGGCGATTGGGCCTGCACGACAACCGCGGTCGCCGTGAACAGCCCCGCCAACATCACCACACCGATAGACCGCATTTTGTTCATGTCCGTCTCCACTGCAATGCCGCCCGGCGACGTTTAGCCCCAAGACCAGCACCACGCAAGCCCGCGCATCGTGTCACCTGGCTCGCTGAGGGCCTAGCCTTTTCTGAATCCGGGAGCCTCGATGCACAGCCCACGCGGCGTGTTGGCCGGTGTCCAGCCAGTGCAAACGGAACAACCACGCAGTCACGTTGCTGGACTCACTGTGGAGAATTTAGGGGAGCGAATGAGGGAGCGCATGGCCCTTAAAAATACTAAGTGTTGCATCTAAAGGACTTGCGTCAATTAATTGGCGGAGAGGGTGGGATTCGAACCCACGTGCCGGTTACCCGACAAATCGCTTTCGAGGCGATCCCGTTACGACCACTTCGGTACCTCTCCGCAGAGAATGGACGGCTGAATAGGATCTCATATCCGCCGCCGAATCGGCAAATGAAACACGCTGCAAGCACTCGGTACTGGCTATAAAGCCCCTACCCTACGAGCGCCTGTCTCTGAAGAACGCCTGCAGGACATCGCGGCACTCTGCCGCGAGCACGCCCGAAACCACTGTGACCTGATGATTCAGCGCCGGATGTTCGTGCGCCCGCTGCGTGGACTCCATGGCGCCGGCTTTGGGCTCGGTGGCGCCGTACACCACCGTCTGCACCCGCGCGTGCATGAGGGCGCCCACGCACATCATGCAGGGTTCGAGCGTGACGTATAAGGTCACGTCAGGAAGGCGATAGTTGCCGGCGTGCGAGGCCGCGTCGCGCAGGGCCACGATTTCCGCATGTGCCGTGGGGTCGTGCGAACCGACGGGCGCATTGCGGCCCCGGCCAATGACGACACCGTCGCGCACAACCACGGCGCCAACGGGCACTTCGCCTGCGGCTGCCGCTTCACGCGCCAGCGTCAGGGCCTCGCGCATCCACTGTTCGTGCAGGGGGCTACCTTCGAATCGACACCATCACGCGCATGGTGACGCCGCCGAAATCGTTCTCTTGGAAGGCGCCCATGGCGCCACCCGGGTTCAGCACTTCCGCCTTCCGCCACCCGACTTCGGCACCGGCCGTGACGAACCGCCACACAGGCACCTCCACACCGCCGAACAGGAGGAAGCCGCTCATCTGCTCGCTGACCTCTTCACCCGCCACGCTCGAGGATGACTCGTTGTAACTCAGGAACACACCGCCGGCACCGAGGTAGCCGACGATCCCGAGAGCACCGATGGGCCTGAAGCGCCAGCCCGCAGCGAGTTCGATCGGCGTCATCGTGATGTCGAGGGGAACGCCCAGGGAGAACACCGTGTTGTCGAACACGAAGACGCGCTGCCCCGACTGTGACATGCGTGAGATCACCGTGCGCGCGAAGATGCCGCGCCAGATTCGCTGCACTTCCACTCCGCCGCCCAGGCCCGTGAGCGTGGACTTGCCGGTGACCGCATCAAACGTCTCTTTCGCGGCCATCGTCTGCCACTCGAAATGACCAAACGCGCGCACGCCAAACCGTGGCGTCGAGGCGGCCGCGGGAGCCTGCGCCCATGCCGGCGCAGCCGACCACACGACAGCGGCGCATACAAGAGCACTCAAACGACGCGACATGATCACCTCAACACCCCGAATCCCCGCAGCGCCGTGCGCGGTTGAATCAAACCCGCCCCATAGAGATTGTCGCGCCCCGCAGTGCCAAGGTCTTTCGCGGTCGCGGTGATGAGCGCTTCAACCGCTGCCGGCGACGTCACGCCCTGGCTCATCAGGAGGGCAGCAATTCCCGCCACGTGGGGCGACGCCATCGACGTGCCCTGGAAGCCGACATCCGAATATCGATTGAACCGGGGCAGGATCACCACAGCCGGGTTGTAGTCGCTGAACAGCATGCCCGACTGATAGATCACGCCGTTCGAGCCGCCCTCACGCGCGTCACCTCCGGGCGCGGCAATCTCCACAAAGTCACCAGTGGTCGAATAATACGAGCGCACCTGGGTGCGGCCAACGGCACCGACGGCCATCGCACCGGCCACCAACTTTCCGTAGGATGCGGGATAGGTCACCGGATTGCCGTCCTCGAATTCGTTGCCGGCAGACATCGCCACGAACACGCCACGCGCCAGCGCATAGTTCATTGCGTCCTGATCGGCCGGTGATGCATCGGTACCGCCAAGGCTGAGGTTGATGACCTTGGCACCGTTGTCAGCCGCATACCGCACGGCCGCGATGACCGCCGACGTCGGACATCCTCCAATATTAAAGGACGGATATCCGGTCACACCGTTTTCCGCCTGCAGAATCTGGATATCCCAGAAGCTCAAACACACCTTGAGGGGCATGATCTTCGCACCGAAGGCGACACCTGCGTATCCCAGATTGTTGTTCGTGGATTGTGCGACGGTGCCCGACACGTGCGTGCCATGCCCGTGGAAGTCGATCACAGGCCCGGTCCAGAACACGAAGTCACGGTTCGCCGCAAGACGCGACGCATCGACGTCCGGGTTGATGCCTACAGGCACCTGCGCCGTGACGATTGCCGTCCCGTTCCACGTCTTGAAGGCGTAGGTGGCATTCACGCTGGTCAGGCCCGTATCAATAACGGCCACGGTCACGCCGGCGCCACCGCTCGTGTTGATGTCCCAGGCACGTGGCATGTCGAGCAACGTCATGTTCCACTGCCGCGCGGCATACTGCGTGTCGTTGGGAACCGACGACGGCTGCCGGAGCCAGTTGGGCTGGGCATACTCCACTTCGGGTTGGCGCATGAGGTTGGCCGCGACGGCGATCGAGTCCGGATCTTCGGGCACCATCAGGCGCGCCGTGCGGTCGGCAATCCACTGCAACCGATCAGTTGATGGCTGCGACCGCACCGAGGAAAGCGCACGCGCCTGCTGATTGACGCTCACACCCACTCGGAACTTCACGATCACTTCACCAGGCAGGTAGTTGAGGTCACGGGTGGCGGCCTGCGTGTAGGCCGCCAGTTGCGCAGCGCTTGTCAGAAACTGCGGCGCCGGCGGTTGTTGCGCGTTCACGGACGCGCCTGGGATCGAAAGAAGTCCAGCCAGCGCACAGGCCCCGGCTACCAGAGATAGTCGCGCAGTGGTAACAGGCATTTGGCAGATGAGTATGACATAGGAAACTGGGGGGACGGATTCAGCGTCCGCTGATGGCGCGGCAGACGGGGGTCGTGGCGCCGCGCTAAACAGCGCGACCGCGCACATTGCCAGCCGCATCAGTCGGCGTCGGGCGCTTCGGCGATCTGTTCCGGTTCCAGGACGCGTTCAACCGCCCCATTGCCGACACGGTTCACGTAGTACACCTTGGCTTCGGCTCTGGTTGAGACCACGCGCGCCACCTCGTTGTCTTCGAAGTAGATGCCCGCGTCGTTGTCGCAGGCGTAGCCAGGCTTCATCTCACCGGAACCGATGAGCTTCTGATACAGCGGCCTGCGGCCGGGCTCCCTGTCGTAGTGCGGGCTGTGACTCCCCTTCAAAAAGCCAAGGCACAACACGGTTGAGAGTTCCTTCGGCCGGGAATCCGTGGTGCCTTCTTCGAACCAGCACAACGATCCCGCACTGGCGCCGCCGAGCACGATGCCGCGGTCCCACGCCTCCCTCAGTACAACGTCGATGCCCTGTGCCTTCCAGATGGCCTGCTGATTCAGTGTGTTGCCGCCAGAGACGACGATGCCGTCCACAGAGAGGAGGACCTCTTCCCAACTGCGACTCTGCTGGGTGCTGGCGATAAAACTTTCTTGAGCTGAAGGCTCGACGTTGAGCGGGGCGCAATTGCGAAACCAGTGGATGATGCCGGCCGGCGAATCGGCCGACGCCGTTGGCAGGTAGCAGAGCTTCGAGCGGGGCTTGCCGGTCAGCTCCGCCATGTACCTGATGAAGCTCGTGCCAAAGCCCCCGCCCGCGATCAGGATTTTTCGCGTGGCGCGCCCTGACCCGACGGCGGGCACGTCACGATGGGCCCGCGTAAACGGCCCAGCGGCCTCAGTAGCCATATTTGCGGCCACGACGGCGGCCCCGATCACGGTTGTATTGATGAACTCGCGTCGCTCCATGGGATCTCTCCATGAGGAACTTGCATGGGGTGTGTGGTGCGCCCTGCAGGATTCGAACCTGCGACCTCCTGGTTCGTAGCCAGACGCTCTATCCAGCTGAGCTAAGGGCGCACAAGCTGATAAGTATACCTCAGGGTCGGCGACCAATGCGGTCTCGGACCAGCCCGTGGCCGACGTCAAACGAACCCGGCAGCGAAATGGGCAGGCGGCCCCCAATGGGGTTGTCCCCCACCAGCGCCGCCACGACCGAACCTTCCGCCAAATCGTAGAAATCGTACGTCAGCAACACCGCCGGCAGGTCGGGCAGGAATGTAGGCACGTACGGATTGCCGAAAAACATTGTGACAAACGGCTTGGGCGTACCTGCGGTGAGCCGAGCCAGGTCGCCGAGCAATTTCGTCAGAGGCGGCGCCAGGTCCATGCGGCCACTGCCAGACGACGCGCGGACGAAGACGGAGACGACGATGGCGTCGAAGCGGAGAGCTGAGGCGCGGACGAGATCAATTTCTGACGGGGTGGATCGGTCAGAAAGTTCGATCGCCGTTAGGAACGGCCATCGGCGCCGAATCTCCGGGATCACCGTCCGGCTCGGCGCGGCGATGCGCCACCCTGACGGGTAGTCGAGCACCGACAAGTACAACACCGCAGCCTCGCGCGGCGCGCGCAACGGCACCTGATTGCGGTCGTCCTTCAGCAGCGTGATGGACCGCTGACTCGCCTCTCGCGCCACTTGGGCGCGTTGTCTTCCGCCGACCAGCGACGGCAGGTCATCGAGCGAGACCAGCTTCTTTGTGTGCAGACCAAGCCGAGCCTTCGCCGTCAGGATGCGCCGTACGGACGCGTCGAGCAGCGGAAGCGGAATGGTGCCCTTCTCGACAGCCGCCTTGATCCCGATCACGGCCGCCACGTCGTCTGGCGTGTGCAGCACGATGTCGTTGCCCGCAAGAATCGCGCGCACGGCCGCGTCGCCTGGCGCGAGGCGCCGGGCGACGGCATCCATGCCCATCGAATCGGTCACGATCAGCCCTTCGAACTTGAGGTCGCCGCGGAGCAGGCCGGTGACGATTGGACGGCTCAACGTGGCGGGACTGAAGTCGGCCGGGTCGAGCGCTGGGAGTTGGATGTGGGCGGTCATCACCGCGTCGGCACCCGCGGCGATGCCGGCCTTGAACGACGGCAGTTCCACGGCGTCGAGACGATCGCGGGGATGGGTGATGATCGGAAGACCGATGTGTGAATCCACGTCGGTGTCGCCGTGACCGGGAAAGTGTTTCAGGGTCGCGAGCATCCCGCCCGATTGCAGTCCCTGCACGTATGCCGCGGCGAGTCGGCCAACGGCGGCGGGCGACTCGCCGAGTGAGCGCGTATTGATCACCGGGTTGCGCGCGTTGTTGTTCACGTCAACGACGGGCGCGAAATTCATGTGCACACCAATTGCGCGGCCCTCCTGCGCGGTGATGCGTGCTGCAGAGCGCGCCAGTTCCTCGTCCATCGCCGCGCCAAACGCCATCGCGCGCGGAAACGTTGTGGCGCCGGCAATGCGAAACCCCACGCCGGCTTCAAAGTCCGCGGACGCCAGCAGCGGAATGGCGGATGCGGCCTGCAGGCGATTCAGCGTGGACGCCGCGGCCAGCGGTTGCCCGAGGGTGACGGTTCCGTACGCGGTGTTGAGCAACACGCCGGGCGCGCGTTCCGACCCGCCAAACACCACGAAGCCGCCGAGCTTGAGCTTCGTCACCTTCTCCATCAGCTGATCGAACTGATCGGTGTCCGACGAGAGATACATTGAATCGATCCCGGACATGACGACCTGACCGACCTTGTCGTCCAGGGTCATCTTCTTGAATGTGTCTTCCACCCAGCGCAGGGCGACGCGGTCAAGCACGGTCGGAAGCGCGCCCGCCGGCACGGGAAGAGGCGTGGGTTTCTGTACGGCAGCCAGGAGGGCGCCGGCCACCAGCACCAGCGCCAATTTCATCGTGATGTCTCTCTGACCACGTGGCCCAGTTCCGGCAGGATGAGTTTCTCCATGCCCAGTCGCACCGCGGCCTCGGAGCCGGGCAACACAAACACCACACAGCCGGTGACCACGCCCGCACAGGCGCGGCTCAGCATGGCAGCCGCTCCAACCTGCTGATAACTCAGCATGCGGAAGAGTTCGCCAAACCCATCAAGCTGCTTGTCGAACATCGATGCCACCGCTTCGTGCGTGACGTCGCGCGACGTGACGCCCGTGCCTCCGGTGGTGATGACCGCCCGGACATTCTTTCGTCCAAGGTGCGCGCGGATGGCCTCGGCAACTTTGATCGGATCGTCGGGTACCAACTCGCGGGCCACCACAATGTGGCCGGCGCCTTCAAGCAGGCTTGCGATGGTTTGACCACTGGTATCTGTCTCGCGGGTGCGGGTATCGCTCACGGTCAGCACCAGGCACGGCACAGACGAGGGTGAAGCAGCGCGATGGGCATTGGCGGACATAAGTTGGATGATACTTGAAGCCATGCGTCCCTTTGTGCACACGTTGCCGTTCGACGAGGCGCTGCGCCATGTGCTGGCTGCCCCGCGGCCGATCGGCCGAAGCGAGCGTGTTTCGCTGGCGGAAGCCGACGGCAGGGCACTAGTTTGCGGGGTTTTGGCCACGTTCGATGTGCCGCCGTTCGACCGTGCGGCCATGGACGGGTACGCCGTGATTGCCGCCGACACGGCCGGCACGACACCTGACACGCCGGCGACACTACGGCTCGTGGGCCGCGTGTTCACCGGTGATCGGTCAGGCGAACGCGTCACCGCGGGTACGTGCGTCGAGATCGCCACTGGCGCGCCGTTGCCCGACGGCGCCGATGCCGTCGTGATGGTGGAACAGACGACGCCCGGGGATGGGGCGGTCCAGATTCATCGGGCGGCGACACCGCGTCAGCACGTGGGCCCGCGCGGCGGCGACATTACGTCGGGACATGTGGTGCTCGATGCCGGCGTGGTGCTGACACCGGCACGGATCGGCGTCCTGGCGGCGCTGGGCCGCACGGATGTTGAGGTGTACGCGCGTCCGCGCGTGGCGATTCTCTGTACCGGCGACGAAGTGGTGGACCCGGGACAACCGCTGGGCCCGGGCCAGCTCTACAACGTCAACCGCTTCACGCTCGAAGCGCTCGTCCGGCGCCACGGCGGCGAGCCGGTGGTGCTGCCGACATCCCGAGACTCGATCGAGGCGTTGACGCAGACACTGGGCGAGGCCGGCGGCTGCGACATCCTGGTGTTCTCCGGTGGCAGTTCAGTGGGTGAACGCGATCTGGTGATCGACGCGCTGCGCCAACACGGCGAGGTGATCTTCCACGGCGTAGCGATCAAGCCCGGCAAGCCGACCGTGTTCGGCCGCATCGGCAACGCACCCGTGCTGGGTCTGTCGGGCTATCCGACGTCGTGCCTGTCGAACGCCCACGTGTTCCTGATCCCGCTCCTGCGCGCCACCGCGCGCCTGCCGCCATGGCAACCGCGCCAGGTCACGCTCCCCCTGGCGCGACGCATCACCTCCACACCAGGCCGCCTGCAGTTCTACATGGTGCGCATCATCAACGGCCAGGCCGAGCCTGCGTTCAAAGCATCAGGCGATATCACCTCCATGGCGCACGCCGACGGATATGTGACCATCGCCGCCGACACCGCTGCGGTCGAGGCTGACGCCGATGTTGTCGTCACTCTGTACGGAGATTCACACGAAAATCCTTCATGTCTTCACGCCTTCAGGTGAACATCCTCAGAGTCGCTTTGCGACCTCGTTCCAATTGACAACATTCCACCAGGCCGCGAGGTAGTCGGGCCGGCGGTTCTGGTACTTCAGGTAGTAGGCGTGTTCCCACACGTCCACGCCCATGATGGCGCGTTTGCCGTCCATCATCGGGTTGTCCTGGTTGGCCGTGCTCTCAACCGCCAGCTTGCCGTTGGCTTCCACGAGCCAGGCCCAGCCGCTGCCGAACCGCGTGGCGCCGGCTTTCTGGATCAGATCCTTGAACGTATCGAAATTGCCGAATGCGTCGTTGATGGCGTCCGCGAGCTTGCCCGTCGGCGCGCCGCCCTGGCCGGGGCCCATGATCTGCCAGAACATCGTGTGGTTGACGTGGCCACCGCCGTTGTTGCGCACGGCGGTGCGAATGTCCTCGGGAACCGCGGCGAGGTTCTTGATCAGATCCTCAGCGCTTTTGCCCGCCAGTTCCGGGTGCTTGTCGACGGCGGCGTTCAGGTTCGTGACGTATGCAGCGTGATGTTTGCCGTGGTGAATCTGCATCGTCTGCGCATCGATGTGGGGTTCAAGCGCGTCGAACGCATACGGAAGTGGTGCCAGTTCATGAGCCATTTATCAAACTCCTTCGTGAGTGGTGTGGTCGGATTCTATCAAGGCCACAGGCCGCCGGGGTGTGCACTACGCAGCATCCGGCGGCGTGACGACGTTGTAGAGCGTGTCGCGCTCCACCGGCAGCCGGCCGGCGTTGCGAATGAGCGCGCGAATGCGCTGGGTGGTCAGGATCTCGGGTGTGCGGGCGCCGGCCATGTGGTAAATCTTCTCTTCCTGCACGGTGCCGTCCAGGTCATCCACGCCGTACCACAACGAAATCTGCGCCACGTCCACACCGGTCGCAATCCAGAACGCCTTGATGTGCGGGAAGTTGTCGAGCATCAGGCGCGACACCGCGTGCACCCGTAGCGTGTCGCTGGCCGATGGCGCGGGCAGTTTTTCCATCTGATTGTTGTCGGGGTGAAATGCCAGTGGGATGAACGCCTGGAATCCGCCGGTCTCGTCCTGAAGGGCGCGCGCGCGCATCATGTGATCCACGCGCTCTTCCATCGTCTCAATGTGACCGTAGAGCATCGTCACGTTCGAGCGCATGCCAAGGCCGTGGGCGATGCGATGAATGGAGAGATAGCGATTGGCGTCGGCCTTGTCGTGGCAAATCTTGCGGCGCACACGCTCAGAGAACACCTCCGCGCCTCCGCCAGGGAGTGAGTCGAGGCCGGCCGCCAGCAACTGGCGAAGGACTTCTTCGTCGCTCAGCTTGTAGAGCTCCGAGAAGAACGCGATCTCTACCGCGGTAAAACACTTCAGATGAATGCCTGGACGTATGGCCTTCAGACCGCGGAGCAGGTCGAGGTAGTAGTCGAACGGCAGATCGGGGTGTAGGCCGTTGACGACGTGGACTTCGGTCAGCGGCTGATGGGCGCGCTGACGCAGTTTGTCGAGGACCTGGTCGAGCGTCATTGTGTAGGCCTGCGCGTCACCGGGTTTCAGCCTGGAGAACGAACAGAACAGACAGGTGGCCACACACACGTTGGTGGCTTCCAGTCGCAGGTTGTAGTTGTAGAACGTGAGGCCGCCGTGGCGCTTCTCGCGTTCGCGATTGGCCAGCCAGCCAAGCGCGTGAAGATCGGGACACGCAAACAGCCTCACACCGTCGTCAAGCGACAGCCGCTCGCTGGCGTCGAGTTTTGCGGCGATGTCCGCCAGCCCGAGGGTGGAGAGTCGTGCCTGCACTATGCGCCCTATGCTCAGGCCACGCCCATGACCTGGAGCCGCAACGACCGCGAGCGTGGGCCGTCAAGCTCGGCCATCAGCACGCGCTGCCACTGGCCGAGCACCAGTTCGCCGCCGCTGATCTGCATGGTCACGCTGTGACCCAGCAACAGGGCGCGCAGGTGCGCGCCGGCGTTCATCCGGTCGCAGTCGGAATGCTCAGGGTCGTTGTGCAGCCACGGAGTGGCCGGGTCCACCACATGCTGCAGGAACTGCTCCATGTCCTCGCGCAGCGCCTGCTGACTCTCGTTGGTGAATACCGAACACGTGGTGTGGAGCGACACGAGGGTGGCGGTGCCTTCGCGCACGCCGAGTGCCTTCACCCGGTCGCTGACCGAGTCGGTGAGGTCCAGCACCTGCAACGGTTTGTTGGTCGCAACGGTCAGCATTTCCGCTCGCACATGAAGGGGGCCCGAGACCGAAGTCATCTGGGCGACGGGTTCCGAGCGAACGGTGACTACTGAACTACGCATCGTGCTTCCCATGGAGCCAAGCGATTATTTTGGCATGGTATAGTCGAAACCGACAACCGACGCTTGCCCGGCGGCCACTGGGAAGTGGGTGTAAATCCCACACGGTGACGCCACTGTCAGCGGGGAGTCAGCGTTCTATTTGATTGGGGGCCCGTCGTTTCACCACGGGCACCTCGACCGTCACTGGAAACGTGCAGCATGCGCTGGACGATCTGGGAAGACGCGAACGCTGGCGATGATCCGCAAGTCAGGATACCTGGTCACGGGCTCGTCCTTTTGCTGATGCGCATTGTGCGCATCAGTCCGGCGCGAATCACGCCGGAGAAGGAACCTGATGGCCCCTGCACGTTCGTTCGCTTCTGCCTGCCTTTTTTTTCTCTCTCTCTTGCTGTGGCCGACCTTTGCCTCGGCTCAGATTCCACTGCGCGGGACGGTGACTGATGCCTCCGGCGCTGCCCTGGCCAGGGTGCCTGTGTCGCTCGTGCGCGCGGACGGCACCACAATGGCCACCACGCTCACAGATGCCGCGGGTGTGTTTGTGTTCGCGGTGCCCTGCCAGAAATGCACAGCCACCACATCGCTGGCCGGCTTTAATGCCGCTACGGTCACAGTCGAGGCGGGCACCGACGCCCTGTTGGTGCTCTCGCTCGCGCCAATCCGCGAGTCGGTGGTCGTCACCGCCACCCGAAGCGCCGTGCCAACAAGCCAGGTCGGGGCGAGCGTGACGGTCTTCGACCGGGACGCCATCGAACGCCGGGGCGATGGGCTTGTCGGCGACTTGCTGCGGCAGGCGCCTGGCGCCGTTGTCGTCCAAAGCGGCGGCCGCGGAAATCTTGCGTCGCTGTTTGTGCGCGGCGGAGAGAACAACTACACCAAGGTGCTGCTCGACGGCATAGCCCTCAACGAGCCCGGCGGCGCGTTCAACTTCGGCGGACTTTCCACGAGCCATCTGGACCGCGTCGAATTCGTGCGCGGAGCGCACTCTGCGCTGTTCGGATCGGACGCCATGGCCGGCGTGCTGCACCTGGTATCGGCGCGCGGCCGCCTCGGCAGCCGGCCGGCGCTTGCGGGCGAGTTCAGCGGCGGCAGTCTTGGCACCCTGCGCGGGTCCGCCACGCTTTCCGGCGGCACCGCTCGGTGGGACTACTCCCTTCACGGTGGCCGCTCCGAAACCGACAATCGCGAACCAAACAATCACTACGGCTCTACCACCATCTCGATAACGGCCGGGACGACGGTGGCAGCGGGTATCACGATGCGTCTGGTCGGCCGCTATGAAGACAGCCGGGTGGGCACGCCAGGGCAGACGGCGTTTGGCCGTCCTGACCTGGACGCGTTTTTCACGCAGTCACATCTGGTGGGTGGCCTTCTGTTTGAACATCAGGCGACGCGCACGTTTACGCATCACCTCACCTACGCGCTGGCGCAATCCGAGCAAGGCTCAACGAACCTTTCGTTTGACGCACCCTACACGCCGTCGTATCGCGACCGCGAGTCGCCGTTTGAGTTCTACGATTTCACGTTCGACACGGCGTCCAGATTCCTGCGTCATCAGGCCGGCTATCAGGCCGACCTTCGTTTTGCCCATGCCGGCGCACTGTCGGGCACCGAGTTCCTGACGCTGGCCATTGATTGGGACGGCGAGCGCGGCACGCTGACCGATCGCCTTGAGGGCAGCCGCATATCGCCGCGGCGCGACAACGTGGGGGCCACCGTGCAGCACCAGCACATCAGTCGCTGGTTTGCGCTGACCACCGGTGTGCGGGTCGAGCGGAACGAGCACTTCGGCACCGTCGTGACACCCCGGGTATCGGCTGCGGTATTTCTTCGTACCGGAGGTGGCGTGGTCGGCACCACGAAGCTCAAGGGCAACGCAGGCCGAGGGGTGAAGGAGCCGACGTTGCGTCAGTCGTTCAGCCTTTCGCCGTTCGATCTCGGCAACCAGGAGCTTGAAGCCGAAACGTCGCGGACGATCGATGCCGGGATTGAACAACGTTTCTTTGGCGACCGCGTCAAACTCGAGGCTGTCTGGTTCAACAACCGGTTCGACCGGCAAGTTTCCACCCGCACGCTCAGCTTCTCTCCGTACCTGGCGCAGTACTTCAACATGGGCCGGACGCGTGCGCGCGGAACGGAACTGGTGGCCGAGGTGGTGCCCATGGATGGGCTGCGGCTTTCGGCCAGCCACACCTTCACCGAGTCAGAAATCATCGACTCGTCGTCCGAGTTCAGCGAGGTGCTGGCGGCCGGCAACTGGGCGCTTCGCCGGCCGCGGCACGCCGGCCAGGTGCAGGCGTTCTGGGATCGCGGCCGCGTGTCGCTGGACCTGGGCGGCACGTTCCTGGGCGAACGGAGCGACAGCGATTTTTCGGCGCTGGTGCCCGCGATGACCACGGCGCAAGCGTTCTGGCTCTGGCGAGCACAGGCGCACCTTCGCGTGACCTCCGATGCGACGGCGTACGTGCGCGTGGAAAATCTGACGGACGCGGACTACATGGAGCCGCTCGGCTACCCGGCATGGCGCCGAACCATTCACACGGGAATCCGCCTGCGTTTCTGAGATGCTCCGGGCCTCCGACCTCACCGTCGCCTTCGGCGCGCAACGCGTCCTCGATCACGTGTCGATCGACGTGCCGCAAGGCGGGCTGGTGGGAGTGCTCGGTCCAAATGGTTCGGGCAAGACCACGCTGCTGCGCGTGCTGGCCGGGACGTTGAAGCCGCAGTCGGGCCGAGTCACCCTGGACGAGCAAGACATCTCACGCCTCGATCGGCGCGCGGTGGCACGGCGGGTGGCCGTGGTGCCACAAGACACGCACCTGGCGTTCGACTACACCGTCATGGAAGTGGCGCTGATGGGGCGATTTCCACACTTGGGTTCGTTTGAGGTGGAAGGCCCGGCCGACCTGGCCGCCGCCGAGGCTGCGCTTGAGGCGACGGGCACGCTGCACCTGGCGCACCGCACGTACGAGACGCTGAGCGGCGGCGAAAAGCAGCGTGTCATCATCGCCTCTGCCCTGTCGCAGCTCGATCGCCGCAATTCGCCGGATGACCGCACGTCTCCGCTGCTGCTCCTCGATGAACCGACCGCAGCCCTCGACCTGCGGTACCAGGTGGAAGTGGCGGCGCTCGTGGGCCGGCTGCACGAATCGTCGTCGGCCGCCGGCATGCCGCTCACGGTTGTGCTGTCCACTCACGACCTGCACTTCGCGTCGTCGCTATGTGACACCGTCGTGCTGCTGTCTGAGGGCCGCGTGGTCGCGCAAGGACCGCCGGTCGAAGTGCTGACAGTCGAGACGCTCTCGACGGTCTATGGCATTTCGCGCGCGTTGGCCGCACCGCTGCTGCCCCGGGTGCAGGCGTGACGTCAACCCTGCGGCGGGGTGTGCCGTGGGTGCTGGTCAGCGCCGGCGCAGCCGTCGTGACGGTCGCCATTGCGCCGTTCATCGGCCAGACGCCGCTCCAGTTTGGCCGCGTCTTCTCGATGTCGCCGCCGTTCGCAGACAACATCGATGCGCAGATCTTCTTCCTCGCCCGCCTGCCACGGTCCCTCGCAGCGGCGATTGTCGGAGGCACACTGGCTGCCGCGGGCGTCGTGTTTCAGGGCCTGCTGCGCAATCCGCTTGCCACGCCCTACACGCTGGGGATCTCTGCGGGCGCGTCGTTCGGCGCGATGACAGTCATCACCTTCGGCAGCATGCTGCCGGTGATTGGTGTGACCGGCGCGAGCCTGGCCGGCGCGATCCTCGCGGTGATGGTGGTCTACGCCCTGGCCACCGCGCGTCACTCGGGCCTGTCCACCACCGTGCTGCTGCTTGCCGGCGTCACCATGAACTCGTTTTTTTCGGCACTGATTCTGTTCGTCCAGTATCTGAGCGACTTCACCGAGACGTTTCGTGCGTTGCGGTGGCTCATGGGCGACCTCGACGTGGCGGGCTACGGGCCAATCCTTGGCGCGCTTCCGTTGGTGCTGGTGGCGCTCGGCGGCTTCGTGTGGCTCGCCCGGCCGCTCAACCTCCTGAGCCTTGGCGCCGATGCGGCAGCCACGCGGGGCGTTGACGTGCGACGAGCGCAGCGTGTGGCCTTCTTCTCCGGCTCGCTCGCCACAGGCGCGGCCGTTTCCATCGGCGGCCCCATCGGCTTTGTCGGCATCATCGTGCCGCACCTGGTGCGGCTTGTCGTGGGCGCCGACCATCGCCTGGTGTTGCCGGCGTCGTTTTTTTTCGGCGCGGCGTTTCTTGTGGTGTGTGATGTCTTGTCACGCATCGTGATGGCGCCGCTCGAGTTGCCCGTGGGCATCATCACGGCGCTCATCGGGGGGCCGTTCTTTCTGTGGATGCTCATCAGCAGGAAGCCATGACCGTCCAGGGTCAGGGATGTACGGAGGCCCCGGGCTTCAGCCCGGGGCGCTCGGCACGGGCTGAAGCCCGTGCCCTCCACACGGAAGCGCGTACCCTCCGAATCTCTGTCGGAACGGTGCTGATCGCAATCGGCTGCGTCGCCGCTTCGCTCGCCGCGCAAACAAAGCCCGTGCGCATCGTGAGCCTGATTCCCGCGGTCACCGAGATGTTGTTTGCGATCGGCGCCGGGCCGCAGGTGGTGGGCGTGTCAACGTTCGATACCTTTCCGAAGGAGGCGACGACGCGCACGAAGGTTGGGGGGCTGTTTGACCCGAACTTCGAAGCGATCCTGACGTTGCGGCCGGATATGGCCATCGTCTATGGCTCGCAAGAAGAGCTGATCGGCCGTCTCGACCGCGTACGCGTGCCGATGTTCAGGTATCGCCATGGGGGCCTGGCGGATATCACGCGCACGATTCGTGACCTCGGTGAACGGACCGGACATGCCGGAGAGGCCAATCGCCTGGCGGATGAAATCGATGGCCAGATACGGGACGTTCGACTCCGCGCTCGCGGCAACGCGCGGCCAAAGACCTTGCTCGTCTTTGGACGCGAGGAAGGATCGATGCGGGGCCTCTACGTCAGCGGCGGCGTGGGTTTCCTGCACGACATGCTCGAGGCCGCCGGAGGTGTCAACGTCATGGCCGACGTGAAGCGCGAAGGCCTGCAGCTTTCATTGGAACAGCTGCTGTCGCGCGCGCCTGAGGCGGTGATCGAACTGCGCGCCTCGGAAGCGTGGTCGGGGGAACGGCGGGCTCGGGAAGCGGCCACGTGGCAGGCGGTGAGTGTGCCCGCGGTCAGAAATGGTCGAGTCCGATTCCTCACCGAGGACTCCCTGACCATTCCGGGCCCCCGGGTCGGGCACGCCGTGCAAACGATCTTCAACGCGCTGCGGCGCTAGGTTCCTGTGCGCTAATCTTGTCGCTGGATTAGCCATGCTCAACTTCCTCCTCAGCGTCGTCCTCTCCACCACTGTCTCCGGTCAGTCTCAGATTTCGGGCACGGTGCATGATCCGGCCGGGGCCGTGGTCGTTGGGGCGTCGGTCACGATGCGGGCCGGCGCCAACCCGGATGCCCACACCGTGACTGGGCCCGATGGCCGGTTTACATTCTCGCTGGCGCCGCAAGGCGCCATCGTCCTCGTGGTTCGCGCAACTGGTTTCGCGGAGTGGCGCCGCGACGTCGCCGCGGGCGCCAGCCAGCCCATCGATGTTGTGCTCGTCCCTGCAGGGCTGCTGGAGACGGTCACGGTCACTCCGGCACGGGGCGAAATGCGGCTCGGCGACGTGCCTGCCAGCATGAGCGTCCTCACCCGCGATGACATCCGGCAGTCGCCCGCCGTGTTGGCCGACGACGTGCTTCGGCGATTGCCGTCGTTCAGCCTGTTTCGCCGAACCAGCAGTATGGCGGCGCACCCGACCACACAGGGCGTCTCGCTGCGCGGCATTGGCCCAAGCGGTGTGAGCCGCACACTGGTGCTGCTTGACGGCGTGCCGTTTAACGACCCCTTTGGCGGCTGGGTGTACTGGAGCCGCATTCCACTGGAGCAGGCCGAGCGCATCGAAGTGGTGGATGGCGCGGGGTCGAGCCTGTACGGCAACTACGCGCTCGGGGGCGTGATCAACATTGTCAGCGGCGCAGGGGGACCTGGCACATTGGAAATGAAGGCCCAGTACGGCACGTTGAACAGCGGCGCGCTGGACGTCATGGGCAGCAGGGTGCGTGGCTCACTGGGCCTCACACTGGACGGAGGCCTCTTCAGGACGGACGGCTACACCCCGGTGGTCGCCACGAACGGCGCGGGCGTGGCCGAACGTGGACTGGTGGACAACAACGTCTCGGTCGACACCGGCCGCGCGAATGCCCGGCTCACCATCACACCTTCTGGCCGTGTGCGAGGGGTGTTGAGAGCCGGTTACTTCAATGAAGAGCGGAACAACGGCAAACACAGCACCTTCACCGGAGCCGCCGAGGAGAACGACACGACCTGGACATCCGCGAGCGGGTCACTCACGGCGCGAATCTCGGACAACAGCGACGTGCAGGTCTCTGCCTCTCTCGGCCGGGGAACACTGCGCAGCAATTTTCTGGCCGTGCCGGCGGCCACACCTCCCCGCAGCATCGGACGCATGACGCTCAATCAGCGGGTGCCGACGACGTCGTACAGCGGAATGGCGCGGTGGCGCCTGCTGTCGGGTTCACACACCATTACGATCGGCGGAGACTGGCGCTGGGTGGATGGCGGCAGTGAAGAAGACGGGTTGGACGCCACGACGGGTACCACCGTCACGGTGCAGCGTATTTCAGGTGGCACCCAGAACGGCCTCGGCGCCTTTGTGCAGGATATCTTCGCGGTGACGCCCGCATTGACGATCACTGGAAGCGTACGCATCGATCGCTGGCGCAACTATCACGCCCACAACCTGGAGAGCAGCGTCCCGAGCGGCCTGCCCACCATCAACAACAACGCGGCGTTGCCGGACAAGCGTGACACGGTGATCAGTCCGCGCGTGGCCGCCATCTATCGGGTGACGGACCTCGTGAGCGTGTGGGCGAACATCGGCGAAGGCTTCCGCGCGCCGACACTCAACGAGCTGTATCGCCAGTTCAGGGTGGGCACGGTGCTCACACTGGCCAACAACCAACTGGGCCCGGAGCGGCTGCGCGGCGGCGAGGTGGGCCTGCAGGTATCGCCGTTCCGCCAGGTCGCGTGGCGCACCACCTGGTTCGACAACCGGATCACGGACCCCGTGTCCAACGTGACACTGAGTGCGAGCGGCGCCAACGTCACGCAGCAACGCCAGAACCT
This sequence comes from Acidobacteriota bacterium, assembly GCA_009694745.1. Taxonomy (GTDB): domain Bacteria; phylum Acidobacteriota; class Vicinamibacteria; order Vicinamibacterales; family SCN-69-37; genus SYFT01. The sequence goes on along the minus strand of SHUF01000004.1, from coordinate 63,066 downwards.
GGGGGCCACGCGAGTCTCCGGTGTGCAGACGAGTGTGGACTATCGCGCCGGCGGATCGTGGAAAGTGTCTGGCGCGTACATCTATCAACACGCTCGCGTGACAGCCAACGACGCCAACACGGCCCTGGTGGACAAATTGCTGCCGCAGGTACCTCGCCATCGCGGCTCTTTGCAGGTCACCTTCGCCAATGCGCGGCTGGTGACCGCAAGTCTTGAACTGCTGGCGATGGGTCGCCAATTTGACGACGACCTCAATGCGCGCGCCGTGCCGGGCAACACCGCGGCTGGCCTGCCGAAATATGCGGTCGTGTCGCTGTCCGTGTCACGCGCGATCGGCCCGCGCCTCAGCGCCTTTGTCGGCGTGCAAAACCTCTTCAATCGCGAGTACATCGTCGGCACGCTGCCGACGACGGTCGGTTCGCCGCGGCTGGTGACGGGCGGCATTCGCGTGCGGGTGGGACGCTAGGGGGCTTTGGCAGTACGTAGCTCGGGCTGGTGCTCAAGCCCGAGTGTCCGTCTCGAGGGGTTTATTGGGATTCACCAACAGCGTCAGGATGCCACCGAGGATGTAGACGCCGCCTCCAATGAGCAGTGGCGTATGCCACGACTGGAACCACTCAAGCGCGTAACCCACCACCAATGGGCTGAGCGCGCCACCCAGATTGCCAAAGGTGTTCATGGCGCCGGACACGGTGCCGGCGGCATCGCCGCCGATGTCGTGACACATCGCCCATGAAGGGCTGAGACACATGTCGGCAAGGCCTGCCGCGCCGGCGAAGAAAAATGCGGCGAGAAGCGGATGCCCCGTGAGCGCCGCCGCAATCAGGCACGTCCCACTGAGCGGCAACGCGATTGCGCCAAGCGAGCGCGCCACCTTGAGTCCGTACCGCTTCGCGAGGTAATCGGTCAACCAGCCGCCGACAATCGTCATGACGCCACCGGTGAGCAGCACCATCGACGAGAGCAGAGCCGCTTGCTGGGTGGTGAAGCCCCGGGCTTCTTTGAAGTACGTCGGCAGCCAGGTTAGATAGAAGTACAGACCATAGATGACGCAGAAGTACATCAGACACAGCAGCAGCAGGTTCAGGTTGAGCAGGCTCTTGAGGCGCGTTTTGGTGTGATGGACCACGAGGCCGGATTGAATCTCCTGGAGTTCTGCCGGGCTCACGGAAGGATGACCTGCAGGCTCATCCCGGAACCAGCGCCACCAGAACACGCTCCAGACGGCGCCAATCGCTCCGAGAACATAAAACGCTTCGCGCCAGCCAATGGCACCAATCAGGTAGGCCACGAGCGGCACGGTGATCGCGCCACCCACGCGACTACCCATAAACACGACGCCATGGGCAAAACCGCGCTCGCTGACCGGAAACCACCGCGCGAAGCTGCGGGAGATATTCGGGTAGGCGCCCGCCTCACCCATGCCGAAGAGAAATCGGACCGTGACGAGCGACGAAAAATTCCAGGCCAGACCCGTGGCCGCTGTAAATGCCGACCACCACAGCACGATGCGGGCCAGGATCTTGCGGGGCCCAAATACATCCCCCATCCACCCGGTAGGAATTTCAAAGGCCGCATAGGCAAACGTAAAGGCGCTGAAGGCCCACCCAAGCGCCGCAGGGCTAAGCTGTAGCTCCTCACGAATCGGCCCGGCCGCGGCACCTATCGCGACACGGTCCAGAAAGGTAATCAGCGAGAGAAGAAACGTAAACGCAAGCAGCGTTCGCCTTCCGCGGCGAAGTGAAGGGTCCGGCATGGACTGGGACGGTACACCATCTGCTGCCCGTCAACAGAAGGGGGCAGCTGATGGCACGGTTCGATACGGTTACAGACCCATGGATTGCCCGTCAGGGCACTCCAGAGGTAGCATCCACAGCCGGGAGTCAGATCATGCAGTTGAAACGTGTCCTCACCACGCTGGCCATATCGTTACTCGCGCACCACGCGTCCGTGTTGGCCCAGGCGGCCGATCCGGCCGCGGCACTCTCGGGCGGATGGAAACTGAACATGGACGAGAGCATCAATCCGAATGGTCCCGCCGGCGCAGGCGCCAGGGGCAGTCGTGGCGGTGGCCGCGGCGACAATTTTGCCGCGCCGGGCCGGGGTCCGGCGCCCGGCGGCGATTTGGGTCCGGAAGAACTGCAGCGCTTCAACGCGCACCTGAAGATGTTCCGTACGGCGCCATCCCTGCTGGGCATTCAAGCCACGGCCAAAGACGTCGTGCTCGCCTACGATCCCGACCCGGCCAGGGGGCTGATGTACAAGTACACGACGGACAGCAAGAAGTCCGTGATGACGACCCCGGCGGGTCCCGTGGACATCAAGGTGAAGTGGAACGGCAAGGTCCTTCGCCGCGAGATGGAGACGAAGGAATCACTGAAGGTCGTTGAGGACTACACCGTGAGCGCCGACGGCAAGCAGCTCGTGGTGACGGTCGAGACCTCAAACATCATGGTTCGGATGCCCAAAGTCGAGATCAAGCGCGTCTACGACCGTACTCAGTAAGTCTGGTCTCAGGTCAGACGAACTCGACGGGCACACGATTCGGGATCAGTCCCTTTTCAAACGCTTCGTCGAAGAAGCGTTCGAGTGCTGCGCGACCGCGAGTGCCGTAGTTGAGCGTGAGCGCGTTCACGTACATGCCGACAAATTTGTCGGTGTCTTTCTGGTCGAGACCGCGCCCAAACTGTTGCGCATACTCCACGCCCGCCTCTCGATTGTTGAGCGCATACGCAATGCTGTCGTGCAGCATGGTCGAGACCGTGCGCATCAACTCGGGTCCCATATCGCGACGGATGATGTTGCCACCGAGCGGCAGGGGCAGCCCGCCCGTGCGTTCGAACCACCACTCCCCCAGGTCCACAATCTTGCAGAACCCTTCGGCCTGGTACGTGAGCTGGCCCTCATGGATGAGCAGCCCGGCGTCCACGCGACCTTCGAGCACGGCCTGCTGGATTTCATCGAAGGGAATGACCTCGTAGTCGAAGTCGGGGTCGTACATTTTCAGAGCAAGGAACGCCGTGGTCAGCAGACCTGGCACGCCGACCTTGACGCCCTTCAGCGAATCCGATGGCAGCGGCCTAGTGGAGACCAGGATGGGCCCGTAGTTGTCGCCCATGCTCGAGCCGTGCGGCAGCAGCGCGTATTTGTCGAGCAGGTGCGCGTAGGCATGGAAGGACACGGCGGTCACTTCGTAGCGGCCCTCGAACGCAGCGCGATTGAGGGTTTCGATGTCTGACAGAACCTGGTCTACCTCAATGCCCGACACCTGCACGGCGCCGCTGGCCAAACCAAAAAACATGAACGCGTCATCGGAATCCGGACTGTGAGCAACGGTGATCTTCATTCCGCCTCGCGCAAGCGCCTGACCACCGCCGCAAATTTTTCGATGGCGTAGTCGATGTCAGCGTCGGTCGTGTGGCGACCGAGCCCAAACCTGATCGTAGCCGATGGCACGTGGTCAGGTCCAAACAGCGCCAGCAGGACATGCGATGGGGTGGCCGAGGCCGAGCTGCACGCCGAGCCTGAAGAGACTGCAATGTCGGAGATGCCAATCATCAGCGACGAGCCGTCCACGCCCTCAAACCCGACGTGCAGGTTGTGCGGCAGGCGATGTTCCATCGACCCGCTCACCGTGACGCCGCCAACCTGCGTACGCAAACCGTCCAGCAGACGATTACGCAAACCGGCGAGCCTTGCGCTCTCCACCGCCATGTCCCGCTTGTCGATGAGACAGGCGTACCCCAGGCCGACGATGCCGGGGACGTTGAGGGTGCCAGACCGCATGCCGCGCTCTTGGCCGCCGCCAATGATGAGCGGCGCCAGCTCCGTGCGCCGGCGGATGTAGAGTGCGCCACAGCCCTTCGGGCCGTAAATCTTGTGCCCGGTGAGTGAGAGCAGGTCCACGTGGGCCGCCTGCACGTCCACCGGCACCTTGCCCACGGCTTGCGCGGCGTCGGTGTGAAACAGCGCGCCCTTCGCGTGGGCGACGGACGCGATTTCGGCCATGGGCTGCAACACGCCCACTTCGTTGTTGGCGGCCATGACACTGACAAGCGCGGTGGCATCGGTCACGGCATCGTCGAGCGCATTCAGGTCCAGCCGGCCGTCGCGGCCCACCGGCACGACGGTGCACGTCCAGCCCTGCTTCTCGAGACTCTTGCAGCCCTCAAGCACAGACTTGTGCTCGATGGCAGAGCAGACCATATGCCGGCGTCCTTCCGGAGCCGACGCCGCCACGCCCTTGATGGCGAAGTTATTCGATTCGGTCGCGCCACTCGTGAACGTAATTTCGCGGGCGGTGCCCCCGATGAGGGCCGCGACGCGTCGGCGGGCCTCTTCCACCGCCTCCTGGGCCTTCCAGCCCCACTGGTGGCTTGAAGATGCGGGATTACCGAAGACTTCGGTAAAGTAAGGCAGCATGGCCTCGAGGACCCGCGGGTCCACGGGCGTCGTGGCGTGATAGTCGAGGTAGATGGGCGGGCGCGACATCGCCCGGTAATATTACGAGATTTACATGAGGACACCCATGCGTCGATTTTTATTTGGCAGTGTGCTGGCTGGTGCCGCGTTCGTCACCGCAGCGGGAATCGCAACGCCCTGGGCCCAGGCCCTGGCCCGCATGGATGCCGACGGCCTCCTGAAGGCGTGGGGCACCTATCAGTCGATGCGCCGGGCCTCCCCGTACCGGGGCGCCACCTGGCAGTCCCTGGGCCCCACCAATATCAGCGGACGCGCCACGGACGTGGCGGTGGTGGACGTGGGCGGCCAGCGGCACATTTACGCGGCCTACGCCACCAGCGGCCTCTGGAAGAGCGAAGACCACGGCAAGTCGTGGCGCGCCATCTTCGAACATGAGGCCTCCACGAGCATCGGCGACGTTGCGGTTGCTCCCTCAAACCCGAACATCGTCTGGGTCGGCACGGGCGAAGCCAATATCTTCCGCGCGTCCATGGCCGGCGTGGGCATCTACAAGTCCACGGATGCCGGCAAGACGTTCACGCACATGGGGCTGGCCGACACACAGACCATCGCGCGCATCATCGTGCATCCCACCAATCCGGACATCGTGTATGTGGCGGCGTCAGGGCATGAATGGACTGACAACGCCATGCGCGGCGTGTTCAAGACGACCGACGGCGGGCGCAACTGGACCAAGGTGCACTACAAGAGTCCGCGCACGGGCGCCATCGACCTGGTGATGGACCCGACTGACCCGAACGTGTTGTACGCCGCCATGTGGCAGCGCATCCGTCGCAAGTGGAGCGACCCGCGCGTGGAACCCGGTTACAACGAGGGCGGCGTGGTGAAGTCCACCGACGGTGGCCGGACGTGGCAGGACTTGAGCCAGGGGCTGCCGGCGCCACAGTTCCGTGGGCGCATCGGTATCGACATCGCGCGGTCGAACCCGAACGTGCTCTACGCGTTCGTGGACAACTATGAAGAGGGCCGCGGTCCGCAGGCAGGCGAGCGCGACGCGTACGGCCGTGCCATCACCAACGGCCGCATAAAGGCCGCCGAGATCTACCGCACTGACGACAAGGGTGCGAGCTGGCGGAAGGTCAGCGAGAACAACAACTTCATGATTCAGCACTCAGGCACGTACGGATGGGTGTTTGGCCAGATTCGGGTTGATCCCGTCAACGAGAACACGATCTACACACTGGGTCTGGGCATGAACCGATCGGTCGATGCCGGCAAAACGTTCAGTAACGCCACAGGTGCCTCCACCAGCAATATCGATGGCAGCGCAACCGGCGGCGTGCACGGCGACCACCACGGCCTGTGGATCGATCCGAAGGATCCGCTCAAGCTTTACAACGCAAACGACGGCGGTGTTTATCATTCGCTCGACGACGGCAAGACGTGGGTGTTTGCCGTATCAGCCGCAGGCGCGCAGTTCTACAACGTGTCGCTCGACACCACTCGACCCGCGTCATGGGCGTACGGCTCGATTCAAGACCATGGCAGTCGTCGTGGGCTGGTGGACGTCTCGAAGGGCCGCGGCGCCATCCCGGCCGTGGCGTGGGAGGGTGCGCCCGGTGGTGAAGGCTCGAACCACTCCATCGACCCGACCAACCCGAACATCGTCTATACGCACGGCTTCTATGGCAACTTCAGCCGCACCGACCTGGGCGTGGCTGCCGCCGCGCGAGGCCGAGGCCGCGGCGCCGGCGCGGCCACACCCGCCCAGCCGCCTGCGCCTCAGGGTCCGCAACGGGTGACGAACATCCAGCCCGAGAATCCGCCGGACGCGGAACTGCGCGCGCAGTGGATGGCGCCGATCATCATCTCGCCCCACGACAACACGATCATCTACGCGGGCTACCAGTCGGTCTACAAGTCCACGAGCCGCGGCGACAAGTGGGAAATCATGAGCCCGGACCTCACGAACAACAACGCGGCGGAGATGCTGATCAAGAACTCCAACGCCATCCCCTACCAGACCATCGTCGCCTTGGCCGAGTCACCGAGGAAAGCTGGCTTGATGTATGTCGGGAGCGATGATGGGCGGTTGCATACGACGATTGACAGCGGCAAGGAGTGGACCGAACTCACGAGCAAGTTGCCGATGCGGAAGTGGTTCTCAGGACTCGTGCCCTCTCGCTACTCCGAGGGCACGGTGTACGTGGTGCAGCGCGGTCGTGAAGACGACGACTTCGCGGCGTATATCTACAAGTCCACCGACTACGGCAAGACATTCACCAGCATCGTGAACAACATTCCCGCAGGTCCGGTGAACGTCATCCGCGAACATCCGACCAACCCGAACGTGTTGTTCGTGGGCACGGACTTCGGTGTGTATGTGACCACCAACGGCGGGGCGAAGTGGGAAGTGCTCGGCGCCAACCTGCCGTCCACGCAGGTGTCGGACCTGCAGTATCACCCTGGGGATCAGGTGCTGGTCATCTCCACCTACGGGCGTGGGATGTATACACTTGATGTCTCGGGGATTCGATGAGCATTGCCCCATTGCCCCATTGGCTCATTGGCTCATTGGCTCATTGGCTCATTACTGTTGATGTCCGCCTGCAGCGCAGCGCCGGCAGTCGCTCCAGTCTCGCCGGCGTCGCAGTTCTTGCTGTCTGTTGGCGCCCTGTGTGGTCAGGCGTTCGCCGGTAAGGTGGTCGCGAACGAGCCGGCTGCGCCCGATGACCCGTTCGAAGGCAAGGCGCTGGTCATGTATGTGCAGACGTGCAACTCAGCCAAGCAGGTGCTGGTGCCGTTTCACGTGGGAGAGGATCGCTCCCGCACCTGGGTACTGACGCTTGTGACTGACCGCCTGCGGCTCAAACACGACCATCGTCATCAGGACGGAACGCCGGATACGGTCTCAATGTATGGCGGTGACTCGACCTCGCCGGGCACCGCGACCCGCCAGGAATTCCCGGTGGATGAGTTCTCAAGAACGATGTTCACGCGTGAGAATCGCGCCGTCTCAAACACCAATGTCTGGGCCATGGAAATTCACCCTAGCCGGATGGTCGGCGACGAGCTAACGCGGCCGGGTCGCCGGTTTCGGGTGGAGTTCGACCTGACTACGCCGGTGCCGGTACCGCCCGCACCGTGGGGACAATAGGGTCCAGGGTCCAGGGCTTGCCTCGCCGTAGCCTTGGCGGAGGCTCCGGAGGCGGCAATTCAAGCAGTCCTCACCACTTTCTCACGACTTCTCATGGCAATGTGCGGCAGTCTTGGACTGTCGTCATACCGGCGACGAATCGAGGGAGACTTTGATATGCGCCTCATGCAACCATCCTTCTGCGCCCTGGGATTCCTGCTGGCCCCCGGCCTGGGCAGCAGCGTTGCACCGGCTTTGCGCAAGTCGTGCCGGCCGTCGCCGATCAGCAGATGTACGAGGTCCGAACGAAGGACGGCGTGCGGTACTACGGCTACCTGCAGATCGACACGCCTGAGCGCATAGTGCTCCGGACCCCTGGCGGCGCGGTCATCGAGTTGGCCCGGGCTGCTGTAGCCTCCGTCACCGTCGCGGCGGGAACGCTAGTCGGTCAAGACTATTACCCGGCCGATCCGAATCCCACTCGGCTCTTCTTTGGTCCCACGGGCCATGCCTTGAAGAAGGGTGAAGGCTATTTCGGCACCTACGAACTGTTCATGCCGACGATCCAGTTCGGGGTGACGGATCGATTCTCGATTGGCGGCGGCACGCCGCTCTACATCGGCGGGGGCGATCACCCCTTCTGGTTCACGCCCAAGTTCCAGCTTTACGAAGGCCGGAAGGCCAGCGTCTCGGTAGGTGCCTTGCACTTCCTGCACGTCGGCGACGGCAGCTTCGGCATCGCCTACGCTGCAGGCACATTCGGCTCGCGCAACGATGCGGTGACAGTGGGAGCGGGATGGGCGTATGAAGTCTACGGGGAGGATAACACCGGGACCGCGATGCTGATGGTCGGCGCCGAACGACGCGTGAGTCGCCGCATCAAGTTCATCACAGAAAACTATTTCATCGGTGGCGACGCCGTGATTTCTGGCGGCGGGCGCTTCCTCGGTGAATCACTGTCGGCCGACATCGGGCTGTTCACTCCCCTCGGGGTGGGCGAGGCGTTCGCGTTTCCGATCGTGAACTTCGTCTGGAAGTTCTGAGGGCCGCTATTCCGTTTTGGCGGGGATGGGCGCGTTCGTGAGCGCGGCCTTGAGCGTATGCCAGGCGAGCGACGCGCACTTGACGCGAGCGGGGAACTCGCGGACACCGGCGAGCACGGCGAGTTTGCCGACGGCTTCCTCGTCTACAGGCTGGTCGATGGGCGTGGTCACCATCCGGTGGAACTTGTCGAACAGTGCAGTCGCCTCATCAATCGTGTGGCCTTTGACCGCGTCGGTCATAAGCGAGGCGGACGACTTCGAGATGGCGCACCCCGAGCCTTCGAACGAGATCCCTGTAATGCGGTCGCCCTCCACTTTGAGCAACAGCGTCAGCTTGTCGCCACACAGGGGGTTGTGCCCCTTCGCCGATTGCGTCGCGTCGGGCAGCGGCCCGTAGTTGCGCGGCCGGCGATTGTGATCGAGGATGACCTCCTGATAGAGGTCGTTGAGGTCTTGCATGGGGGTCCTAAAAGAAGCCGAGCGTGAGCTTCGCGGCTTCCGACATCCGCTCTTTCGTCCAGGCGGGCTCCCAGACAATTTCGACTTTCGCGTCGGTGATGCCGGGAATGGCCTTCACCTTGAATCCCACCTCAAGCGGCAGCTGCTGCGCCGACGGGCATGCCGGGCTGGTCAGCGTCATGTTGATCAGCGCGCGCTTCTCCGCGTCCACGATGATGTCGTAGATGAGACCGAGTTCGAAGATATCGACGGGGATCTCAGGGTCGTAGACGGTCTTGATGGCTTCCACGATCTTGCCCTGGAACTCCGCCGTCTGCTCGGTGTCGAGTGGCCCCACCTGCAACGCGTCGTGCGTCGTTTCGGGCTTCGGGCTCGTTAATGCCTCAGACGTCCAGGCGTCGGGCGCCGTGAATGGCGTCTGCGACACCGCCTCGTCTTCCGCCTGGTCTTTCTTGCCCGTGAGAAATGAAAACATGCCCATGCCTTACCCTAGGAGTTGACGGACGCGATCGAGCGCGACAACCAGCGCGTCGATGTCGTCCGTCGTGTTGTACATCGCGAGCGACGCGCGAGCGGTGGCCGGAATCCCGAAGCGGTCCATCACCGGTTGCGCGCAGTGATGCCCGGTCCGAATCGCCACACCCTCGCGATCCACGATGGTCCCGATGTCGTGTGGGTGCAGATCGTCCATCACAAACGACACGACACTGGCTTTGCGCCGCGCGGTGCCAATGATGGTCAGGCCAGGCACAGAAGAGAGCCGGGCCGTGGCATATGCGAGAAGCATGGATTCGTGCGCGCCGATGGCATCAAAGCCGATGCCACGTACGAACTCGATGGCCGCGCCCAGACCGATGGCATCAGCGATATTCGGTGTGCCGGCCTCAAACTTGTACGGCAACTCGTTCCACTCGCTTTTCTCGAACGTCACCGAACTAATCATGTCGCCGCCGCCCAGGAACGGCGGGCAGGCCTGCAGGAGCGACTCGCGGCCGTACAGGACGCCGATGCCTGTGGGGCCGTACACCTTGTGGCCTGTGAGCACGTAGAAATCGGGGTCCAGTGCCTGCACATCCACGGCCATGTGGTACGCCGCCTGCGACCCGTCAATGAGCACCGTGGCGCCCACGCGCCTCGCCGCCGCGATCATGTCTTCGATCGGATTGATCGTACCGAGCGCATTGGAGAGATGCACCACTGCCAGCATCTTCGTTCTGGGCGTCAGGAGTGTCGCAAACTCTTCCAGGATCACGTCGCCGCGATCGTCGATAGGCGCCACTTTGAGGATGGCGCCTGTCCGCGCGCAGGCCATCTGCCACGGGACAATATTCGAGTGGTGCTCCATCGCGGTGATGAGCACCTCGTCGCCCGGCCTCAGTTGCCAGTCGCCCCATGCGCGGGCCACCAGGTTGATACTTTCGGTGGCGTTGCGCGTGAAGATGATTTCGCGTTCACTCCTGGCGTTCAGGAATCGCTGCACACTGCGGCGGGCCGACTCGTAGGAAGCCGTTGCCCGTTCGCTGAGCGCGTGGACGCCCCGGTGGACGTTGGCGTTGTCGCGCTCGTAATAATTGCGCAGCGCGTCCAGCACCACTTGCGGCTTCTGAGTCGTCGCCGCGTTGTCGAGATAGGCAAGCGGCTTGCCGTGCACCAGTTGATGCAGCGCGGGGAACTGGTCGCGCACTGCCACTACGTCCAGTGGTGACGCCGGCGACGCGGAAGCGGCGTGAGGTGTCATACCGGCAGGTGCAGCTTCTCGACCAGAACCTGTTCGAGGCGCTCTCGCACGGCGTCGTGTTTGATCCCGTTGAGGACGTCACTGGCAAACGCATGAATCAGCATGTTGCGCGCATCCTGCAGACCGATGCCACGGGCGCGAAGGTAGAACAGCTGGTCGGCGTCGAGCTGGCCGATGGCGGCCCCATGCGTACACTTCACATCGTCGGCAAAGATCTCGAGCTGAGGCTTGGTGTTGATCGAGGCCTCATCTGAGAGCAGCAGGGCTTTGTTGGTCTGTTTGGCGTCGGTCTTCTGCGCGTCAGGCCGCACGATGATCTTCCCGTTGAACACCGCCTTGGCGCGGCCGGCCAGAATGCCCTTGTAGACTTCGTGGCTCGGGCAGTGCGGCATGGCGTGGTCGATCGTGGTGTGCGTGTCCACGAGCGTTTCGCCGTCGGCCACGTACAGGCCGTTGAGCGTGCACTCGGCGCCGTCCCCTGCAAGCGTGGCCGTGATGTCATTGCGCGCGATGCGCCCGCCGAACGTGATGGCTTGCGATGTAAACGTGCTGGCGCGGTGCAGATGCACAAACGTGCTGGCCATATGGAAGGCTTCGGCCGTTTCGCGCTGCACCTTGACGTGATCCATCATCGCTCCGGGTCCCAGCAGGAACTCGGTCACGGCGGTCGTCAGGACCGGCGCGTCGCCGACGCCGGCGTAGTTCTCTACAATCGATGACTGCGATTGCTCACCGGCGACGACGAAGAGGCGCGGAGCCACGAGGCCGGGATCGGCGCCGGGCGCCGAGATGAAGAGCACATGGATGGGCTCGGTCACCACCGCTTTTGGTTCGATGTGAACAAAGACGCCGCCTTCGCAGAAGGCCGTGTTCAGCAAGACAAACGGATGAGCGCTCTTGAGGCTCGGGCCTTCCAAGGGCGGCTGGTCGGTCATGGCCTCGGCCATCCCGGAAATGGTGACACCGGCCGGCAGGCTGTCGAGCGACGAGAGTCTCGCCGAAAATCGGCCGTTGATCACGACTGCCAGCAACCTGGATGCGTCGGTAAACAGGAATGGCTCGAGGTCGGCGCGGCTAAAGCCTTCAGCCGCGCCAATTCGGCGAAACGGCGTGGCGGCAATCGCGGCCACGTTCGTGAACTTCCACTCTTCGTCGCGCGTGGTCGGAAATCCTCCCGCGATGAACCGGGCAAAGGCCGAGGAGCGCGCTGTGCCAAGCCACTCGGGTCCGAAGGCCGGTGTTTCGCGAAACGCCTCGAAGTCGGCCGCGTAAGTCTCGTGACGCTCGGCAACCTGCGGCATGACTACGCCCGGGCTCCGGCCACGGCATCCACCCAGCCGTAGCCCTTGTCTTCAAGCTCGAGCGCCAGTTCTTTGCCACCCGACTTCACGATGCGGCCGCCGCTCAGAACATGGACGAAGTCCGGCACAATGTAGTCGAGCAGGCGCTGATAGTGCGTGACCACGATGATGGCGCGGTCGGGGCTGCGCAGCGCGTTGACGCCGGCGGCAACAATGCGGAGGGCGTCGATGTCGAGGCCGGAATCGGTCTCGTCGAGAATCGCCAGCTTTGGTTCGAGCACCGCCATCTGGAAGATCTCGTTGCGCTTCTTTTCGCCGCCCGAGAACCCTTCGTTGACCGCGCGGTGCAGCATCGACTGATCCATCTCGAGCAACTTCGCCTTTTCGCGAATCACCTGGAGGAACTCGACGGCGTCCAGTTCCTGCAGTCCGCGGTGCTTGCGCACGGCGTTGAGCGCGGCTTTGAGGAAGTAGGAGTTGTTGACGCCGGGAATTTCCACCGGATACTGGAACGCCATGAACACGCCCTCACGGGCGCGCTCCTCGGGGTCCATATCCAGCAGGTCCTTGCCGTCGTAGGTCGCGGTGCCGCCCGTGGCTTCATAGCCGGGGTGGCCGCAGAGGATGCGAGCCAGCGTGCTTTTGCCTGAGCCATTGGGCCCCATGATGGCGTGCACTTCCCCTGGATTCACCGACAAGCTCAAGCCCTTGAGGATTTCCTTCTCCTCAACCCTGACACGCAGATCCGAAATCTCGAGCAACATACTTAACCGACGCTTCCTTCCAGGCTGATTGAGAGAAGTTTCTGGGCTTCCACGGCAAACTCCATCGGGAGCTCGCGGAAGACCTCTTTGCAGAAGCCGCTGACGATCATGTTCACGGCGTCCTCAGTGGCAATGCCGCGCTGGCGGCAGTAAAAAATCTGGTCCTCGCCGATCTTCGACGTTGACGCTTCGTGTTCGACCATGGCCGTGGAGTTCTTGATTTGCAGGTATGGGAACGTGTGCGCACCGCACTTGTCGCCGATGAGCAGGGAGTCGCACTGCGAATAGTTGCGGGCGCCGTGCGCGTTTTTGCCAATCTTCACTGCGCCGCGATACGTGTTCTGGCCGAAGCCCGCCGAGATGCCCTTCGACACGATGGTGCTGCGGGTGTTCTTGCCGAGGTGGATCATCTTCGTGCCGGTGTCGGCCTGCTGGCGATTGTTCGTGGTGGCCACCGAGTAGAACTCGCCCACCGAATTGTCGCCCTGCAGGATGCAGCTCGGGTACTTCCAGGTAATCGCCGACCCGGTTTCCACCTGGGTCCAGGTGATCTTTGAGTCGGTCATTGCCCGGCCGCGCTTGGTGACGAAGTTGTAGATGCCGCCCTTGCCCTCTTTGTCGCCCGGGTACCAGTTCTGGATGGTGGAGTACTTGATCGTGGCCCGATCAAGCGCGACCAGTTCCACGACGGCCGCGTGCAACTGGTGCTCATCGCGCATCGGCGCGGTGCAGCCCTCGAGGTAGCTGACCTGGGATCCCTCGTCTGCAATGATCAGCGTGCGCTCGAACTGTCCCGTGTTTTTCGCGTTGATGCGGAAGTACGTGGAGAGTTCCATCGGGCACTTCACACCCTTGGGGATGTACACAAACGACCCGTCGCTGAAGACCGCGGAGTTGAGCGTGGCGAAGTAGTTGTCGGTGTATGGGACGACCGAGCCGAGGTACTGCTTAACCAGGTCGGGGTGATCTTTCACGGCCTCGGAAAATGAGCAGAAAATGACGCCCATCTCCCCAAGCTTCGCGCGGAAGGTGGTGGCCACCGAGACGCTGTCGAAGACGGCGTCCACGGCCACGTTCGCGAGCATCTTCTGCTCTTCGATCGGGATGCCCAATTTTTCGAACGTCCGTCGCACTTCCGGATCGAGTTCATCCAGGCTGGCCAGCTGCGGCTTGGCCTTGGGCGCCGAGTAGTAGCTGATGCCGTAGTAGTCGATGGGCTCAATGTGCAGGTTGTGCCACGTCGGCTCAGCCATCTTCTGCCAGGTGCGGAACGACCTCAGGCGGAACTCGAGCATCCACGCCGGCTCGTCCTTCTTCGCCGAAATGGCGCGAACGACGTCCTCATTGAGGCCGGGGGGGAAGGTGTCGGATTCGAGAATGGTCTCGAAGCCGTACTTGTACTCGCGTGTCGCGAGTTGTTCGATGGTTTCTTCTTGCGTGGACATTCGTGGTTCCTTAGGAGGCCGGGGCTTCAGCTCCGGCGTGACGCCGGGCCTCAAAGCGCAGCCTCCGTCCCGTCACATCAGGCGACACTAAACGACGTCCCACAGCCGCACGTCTGTTTTGCGTTCGGGTTCTGGAACACAAAACCGCGGCTGACCAGGCTCGTGTCGTAGTCGAGCGTGGTGCCGTCGAGCAGGCGATGGCTGCGGGGGTCAACCCACACCTTCACGCCGGCGGGACCGTCAAACACCAGATCGTCCGACTTCGGCGCGGCTTCCCACTCAAACACGTACTCAAAGCCGGAACAGCCGCCGGCCTTGATGCCGACGCGCAGGCCCCGGGCAGCTTCGTGTTTCGCCAGCAGTTTGTGCATCTGCGTGGCGGCGATCGGGGTCACGGCAATCATGGTCGTTTCACCATCTGCATCGGCATGACGCCGGAGGGAAGGGGTGGCAGCGGCGCCGGCATTTCCATCGCCAGTTCAGCTACCGAGGTGGCCGCCAGGGTGGCAATAATGCGGTCCTTGATGCGCCAGAGCGGATCACGGATGTTGCATTTCGAGTACTGGTCGCAACTGTGGTCCTCTTCCGAACACGCCGTGACCATTAACGGACCATCCACGGCCTGAATCACATCAGCCACCGACATCGCGGAGGCCGCGCGAGCCAGCGCATACCCGCCTCGAATACCCTGCTGTGATTCAAGCAGGCGCCCCCGCACAAGCTTCTGGAGCACCTTGGCCAGCAATTCGGGCGGAATATCGTAGGTTTCGGCCAATTCCCTTGCCGAAACAGCGCCCCGATCGGCATTTGCCGCAAGGTGCCGCACCGCGAGTAGCGCGTAGTCTGTCTTTTTTGAGAGCCGTAACATCGCGGGGCCTTTACTGGACGGATTCAGGATATCCGACCGAACTAGTCCATCTTAGAGGTACCGGCGGGTTGTTGCAAGGGCGGCCGGGTCTACTTGTGCCCGGCCATTCGCCAGGCGTGAATGCCCCCGGCAAGGTTTACCGCCTCAAAACCCTTCTGTCGGAGTGCCGCCGTCACCCTGGCGCTTCGCCCCCCGGACTGACACTGGACCACCACCGTCCGGTCCCTGGGCAGGCTTTCGAGCTGCTGCATGACCGCCCCCATGGGGATGAGGACGGCGCCTTCGATGTGGGCCGACGCGTGTTCGAACGGTTCCCGCACGTCCAGCAACATGTGCGGGTGGCCCGACTCGCGCCACTGGTGGAGTTCGTCAACGGTCATTTCGTCTTTCATTGCAGTGGTCTCCGATGGTCCACACACCTGATCGTAAGCGACCAGGGTGTCAATTGTTGGCGCATCGCCGCACACCGGACAGTCCGCGTCGCGCGGCAAGGTGATGGTGCGGAATGTCATGCGCAGCGCGTCGTACAAGAGCAGGCGCCCTGCCAGCGACTCACCCATTCCGGTGACGAGTTTGATGGCTTCAGTCGCCTGCACGGTGCCGATGATGCCCGGCAGTACGCCCAGCACGCCGGCCTCGGCGCAATTCGGAATCAGGCCATCCGGGGGAGGCTCGGGGTGAAGGCACCGGTAGCAGGGGCCACCCGGGGCCGCAAACACAGCGGCTTGTCCTTCGAACCTGAACACACTGCCGTAGACGTTTGGTGTGCCGCTCATGACACACGCGTCGTTGACCAGATAACGGGTGGGAAAGTTGTCCGTGCCGTCCAGCACGACGTCGTACGCGTCCACCAGCGCGCGGGCGTTCGACACACCGAACGAGACCTCGTGCAGTTCCAGGGCGACATCGGGGTTCACGGATGCGATTTTCGCAGCGGCCGAGGCGAGCTTGGAGCGACCGATGTCGGCGGTAGCATGAATAATCTGCCGGTGCAGGTTGGACTCGTCCACCACGTCG
The DNA here is from genome assembly GCA_009694745.1 of Acidobacteriota bacterium. Classification (GTDB taxonomy): domain Bacteria; phylum Acidobacteriota; class Vicinamibacteria; order Vicinamibacterales; family SCN-69-37; genus SYFT01. Next base: position 46,873 of record SHUF01000004.1, on the reverse strand, counting down.
AAGTCCACAAGGCCGAGCGTGCCGACACCCGCCGCGGCCAGGTACAACGCGGCCGGCGACCCCAGACCACCCAGGCCAACGATGAGCACTCGTGCGTCGAGTAATCGCTGCTGCCCCTGCCGACCAAGTTCCGGCAGCAACAAGTGCCGTGCATACCGAACCGCGTCAGGCGAGCTCATTCAATGATGGTAAGGGGGACGGGTGTGTTTTCCACAGAAACGCTCGAAATGGGGACAGGTCTCTCTTCTGGTTCCGTGAGAGACCTGTCCCCATTTCGAGCGTTTCTGTGGAAAACACACCCGTCCCCCTAAAAAATCCTCCAAGCCGATGTCGAAGGTTTCCCGAACTTGAAGCGGGCGTAGGCGGCGCAGGCGGGGTAGAGCGCGGCGATCACGACGGCCCATACCAGATACATCACCGCAAACGACGTGCCTGACGGGAACGCCCAACTGAGAACGCCAAACGCCCAGAGGTGCGCGAGGTAGAAGAAGAACGGCACGCGGCCGAAGACCCCGAGCGGGGCCAGCCAACGTGACGGCCACTTCGAGAGCGCCGCGATGATCGCCAGGTCCAGTCCGAGCATGAGCGCCAGGAAACTCTCCGAGGGCGGGTACTTCGTCACGCTCAACCAGCCCATCACACCATCGGCAGGCGTATGCACGTCGCCCAGACCTGCGAGTCGCATCATGACAAATGTAGTGACGCCGACAACCGCCGCCGCCGCAGCCACGGCACTGACGCGCTGTGGCTCTCGCAAGAACACGCGACCGAGCGCGACCCCAACGCCGGCCGGCACAAGCCAGATCACCCACGGATACATGTTTTGGACAATGCCACCTTGACCGGGGACGAAGAGCAGCAACTTCCAGACGGGAATGGCCTCGGCGCTTTCCGAAATGTCCGGCAGCATCACACGACTCAACCAGAACGCCACGCCACAGACCGCACCGATCGCCCACAGCGGCAGCCGCCGGCACATGCCCCAGAAGATCATGGCGATGCCGAGTGCGCTAAGAACCGCAAAGGCCAACATGACATTGGCAGGCACACCCGGCAACCCGGGCTGGGCGGCCCCAACCGTCGGGTCCATCGACGCCAACCCCAGCAACCACGCTGGGTTCTCCAGCACGTGCTGCACGAGCAGCAACATGGCGCCACGCGTGACAAAGAACCGCGTGATCCGGCCGGAGGACCATCCTGCCGGGCCCCGGCTCTCGGCAAACCACACCAGGCCTATGCCCATCAGCATGAAGAAGCCGGGCGCGCACAGGTGTGTGAGCCATCGCGTGAGGAACGCCGGCACGTCGGCGTAGTAGGGCGGCGGGGCCGCCCAGGTCTCGGCAGGATGCACACGCGCAATGAAAAAAGCCGCGTGATCGATCGCCATCAGGACCATAATCAGTCCTCGAAGGCGATCGAATGCCGTGACTCGCGCTGTGACCGGGGCTGTCACGCGGTGAGCATAAAACAGTTTTCATGACCCAGAACCTGCTCTTTCTTGTCGTCGGTGCCGCGCTCGGCGCGGCCGCCACCGCCATCTGGTTCCTTATCGGACGGCAGCGTTTGTTGGCCGATCTGGCCCGCCTGGCGGCTGAACTCGACACCTCGCGACGCTCGGCCGACGAGCAGCGGCAAGCCGCTGCCGAAACTCAGTCGCGCCTGCGCGAATCCTTCGCGGCTCTCTCGCAGGATGCGCTGCGCGAAAATCGCACGGAATTCGTTCAGCGCGCCGAGGCGCTGCTGCAACCCATGCGCGAGACTCTCGGGCGAGTCCAGACGCAGGTGGCCTCGGCGGATCGCGAGCGAGAAGGCTCCTTCCAGGCCGTAGCGTCGCAACTGAGCGGGCTTGCGGTCTCGCAGGAACAGCTGCGCAAAACCACCGAAGGCCTCTCGCAGGCCCTGCGCTCACCGAACGCTCGCGGCAAGTGGGGCGAGGTCCAACTCCGCCGTGTCGTGGAGATGTCGGGCATGCTCGCGCACTGCGACTTTGAGGAACAGCCGCAGGCCACCACCGACAGCGGCGCGCGGTTGACGCCCGACATGATCGTCCGCCTCCCCGGCGGCGCGAGCATCGTCATCGACTCGAAGGTGCCCATCGACGCCTACCTTCGCGCCTCGACCGCGCGCGATGATGCGGAGCGCGACGTGCAGCTGGACGCGCATGCACGGCAGGTGCGCGAACACGTGCGATCGCTCGGCAGCAAGGAATACTGGGCGCAATTCCAGCCATCGCCCGAGTTCGTCGTGATGTTCCTACCGATCGAACCGCTGCTGGCCGCGGCCTTCGAGCGCGACGCGACGCTGCTGGAGTTTTCGTCCACCATGCGGGTGGTGCCGGCCACGCCGATGACCCTGGTCGCCGTGCTGCGCGCGGTGGCCTATGGGTGGAAGCAGCAGCAACTGGCCGTCAACGCGGAAGAGATTCAGCAGCTGGGCCGAGAGCTCTACGACCGCCTGGCCACCATGGTGGACCACCTCGACAAGGTGGGGTACGGCATCAAGCAGGCGGCCGACAGCTACGACCGGTTCATCGGGTCACTGGAGCAGAAAGTGCTTCCAGGCGCACGGCGGTTCAAGGAGCTCGGCGTGAGTTCGACCAAGGAACTTGAAGCGCCCGACCCACTTCGCCTCTCGATGCGGCGTGTGCAGAAGGACGAATTGACGCTGCTCGATCTGGGCAGCGACGAGAACGACGACACGGGACGCGCGCGGCCTATTTGATCTCGACGGTCACCGTCACCTGCGCGCGAATCTCGATGTCCGACGGTGAGATGGGCGTCGGCATCGAAGCATCGGCCTGGCCGGCCCGCGCCATCATGAACTGCTCCTGGGGGAACTTCATCTGACTTTCGGCGCCCGCCTCTTCGATGCGAAGGGTGCGGCCAACGCTCATGCCGGCTCCGGCTGCCAGGGCCTTGGCACGCGCCACGGCATCCTCCACGGCCAGACGAAGGGCATCGCGCTGAACCCCCGCGCGGTTCTTCAAATCAAATCGCAATCCGCCGACTGTCAGCGTTGAAGACGCCGGCAGGGTCAGTCCGCCGACCGCATCAAGCACATCGGCCACCTTCGAGATGTCGTCGATCCGCACCTGGACCTGATTCGACATGATCATCCCCTTCATTCGCTGGCGGCCGTTCGCGTAGTCGTATTCCGGATGCAAAGAGATGCCAATGGTCTGCCCGGCATCGCCGTCGAGGCCGGCCTTTTTGAGCGTGGCCATGACCGACGTCATCGCGGCCGCGCCCAGGCGTCGCGCCTCGGCTCCCCGCGAATCCCGCGTCTCGAGCGACACGGTAGCCCACGCCTGATCGGGCGCCACTTTGATGCGGCTTTCCCCAGAGGCCACGACCACGGACGGCGCCGGAGCGGCCGGCTGCGCGAGCGCCGGCGTGGCTCCTGCGAGGACGACGGCGAACGACAAGGCAGACAACGAACGGGCTGTATTTCGCATGGTGATGGAATCCTCGATACACTTTACGCCGATTGCGTATTGCGCTGGCACTCATCGGGTTCGGCCACGTCGGCCGCAGGTTTGCGCTTCTGTTGCAGGAACTCAAGCCGGCGCTCGACGGGCGAGGCATCGAGGTCACCGTGGTGGCGATCGCGACTGGTCATCATGGCGCCGTGTTCGACAGGGCGGGCCTCGACACCGTACAAGCGGCACAACGAGTGGCCGGCGGCGGCCTGGTTGGGCCAGGCTCGGCATCGCTCACAGCACATGACCTCATCCACCAGCTTGGTTCCCTCGACACCGAGGCCCGCGTAATGGTTGAGACGACACCTCTGGATGTGCAGTCTGGAGAGCCCGCGATTTCTCACATCCGGGCGGCGTTTGCCGCAGGCGCGCATGTCATCAGCGCGAACAAGGGACCCGTGGCGCATGCGTATCGCGCGCTTGCTGCCGAGGCTCGTGCCGCCGGCCTGCAGTTCCTCTTCGAAGGTGCGGTCATGGACGGCATCCCGATCTTCAACCTCGTGCGAGAGACCATGCCGGGAGTGAAAATCGGCTCGTTTCGCGGCGTCGTGAACAGCACCACCAACCACATTCTTACGGCCATGGAACGCGGCGAAGCCTTCGATGCGGCCCTTGCGCGCATGCAGGCCGCCGGGGTGGCGGAGGCCGATGCGTCACTGGATGTGGATGGCTGGGACGCGGCCGCGAAGGTGGCGGCGATGGCCAACGTCTGGATGGATGCCGGCATCACGCCGCGCGATGTGGAGCGCGAAGGAATTTCGGCTGTCGACGCCCCGCGCCTTTTGGCCGCGGTTGCAGTGGGCCACCACGTGAAGCTGGTGGGCCGGGCCACGCGGACGAATGTTGGCGTGCGTGCAAGTGTGCAGCTGGAAACCCTGGACGTGAGTGACCCGCTCGGGAGCCTCGAAGGACAGGCGAACGCTCTGGAGATCGAAACGGACATTCTGGGACGTGTGGTGATCACACAACGCGACGGAGGGCTGGAGAAGACCGCGTACGCGCTGTTTGTGGATTTGATCGCGGTGGCGAACGCGACGTCGAAAGCGGTGCCGAAACGACCTCAGAGGTCGTTTTCAGAGGGGACACCATGAAAACGACCTCTGAGGTCGTTTCAAACGGCTCCGATCCAAGCACGGGACCACTCTCTGGCGTCACCATCCTCGACCTGACGCGCGTCCTGTCGGGTCCGTACTGCACGATGCTCGCCGCAGACATGGGCGCCCGCGTCATCAAGATCGAGCACCCGCGCCGCGGCGACGACACCCGCGCGTGGGGTCCGCCGTTCCTTGAAGGCGAGAGCTCGTATTACCTGAGCGTCAATCGCAACAAGGAAAGTGTGGCGCTCGACTACACCACGCCCGATGGCCGCGCCGTGCTCGACGCCCTCATCGCCCGCGCCGACGTCCTCGCCGAGAACTTCCGGCCCGGCACGCTGGATGATCGTGGCCTGGGTTACGGCGCTGTCTCGGAAAAGCATCCGGGATTGATTTACGTCTCAATCTCGAGCTTCGGGCACACCGGACCACGACGAGAAGAAGCGGGCTACGACGCGGTGATTCAAGCCGAGGGCGGACTGATGAGTGTGACCGGCGCGCGCGACGGTCCTGCGGTGCGTCTGGGAGTGGCGATTGCCGACATCGCGGCCGGCATGTTTGCGTTCCAGGGCATGCTGCTCGCGATGATTGCCAAAGGCCGCACGGGCAAAGGCCAGCATGTGGACATCAGCCTGCTGGATTCGTGCGCGGCACTGCTGACCTATCAGGCCGGGCGTTATCTCGCCACCGGCGTCTCGCCCAATCGCCTCGGCAACAAACACGCGGCCATCGCGCCGTACAACACGTTTGCCACTGCCGACGGTGTGCTGGTCCTTGCCGTGGGCAACGACGACCAGTTCCAGCGCTTCTGTGTCGTCGCCGGACTCCCGCAGGTGGGCGCCGACGCCAGATTCGCCACCAATACCGGTCGCGTCGAGCACATCGACGCGCTTGAACTGATCGTCAACCGCGCGCTGGCCACTGATACCGCTGCGGGATGGGCCACGCGCCTTCGTGAGGCCGGCGTCTCGTGCGGCGCCGTGCGTTCGGTGGGAGAAGCGCTCGAGGATCCCCAGATCCTGGCCAGGGCCATGGTCGAGTCGGTCGTCCATCCCACCATCGGTCCTTTGCAGGTGCTTGGTGTGCCGGTCAAGCTCTCGGAAACGCCTGGGGCGGTGCGCACGCCGCCGCCGCGACTGGGCGAGCATACGGCCTCCGTGCTCGAAAGCGACCTCGGGTACGCGCCTGAACGAATTGCTGCCCTGGCTGCATCCGGCGCGGTGGGCGTGCTGCGAACGTAGTACGCTGAAGGGCTATGGAAGTCGCCGAACTCCGCCAGCAGATCCTCAGAGAAATTGAACGCGCTCAGGCCGGGGCCATCGAACGCCGCCAGAGCGGTGACGCCGCGCACGCGGCCTACGCCAAGTTCATTGTCGAGGTCGCAGGGCCGCTGGTGGTGCAGACCGTCCAGATCCTCCGGGCTGAGCGATTGCCATTTCAGGCGCAGACGCCTGCGGATTCCGTACGAATCGCGTCCGAGTCGTCGGCGGATGACTTCATCGAATTCGTGCTCGACACGAGTGTGCGGCCGCCCCGTGTCATGGGGCGATCGAGCGCGACAGTAGGCCGCCGCAACGTGGTGGTGGAGGAAGTCCCCATCGCGCCGGGCAAGGCGATTGCCGATCTTCAGGACGTGGACTTGCTGCCGTTCCTTATCCCTGCGATCGGCCGCTTGGCCGCCAGATGAATCGCCATCAAGCCGCCTAACACCGGCACCACTCGCACCTCAGCAAATCCCGCGTCTTCTATCAGACGGGCCACGCTCGCCGCGCCGGGATATCGCCTGATCGACGCCGGGATGTAGCGATAGGTGTCGGGGTCGCGATGCAGCAGCCATCCGAGGACCGCACCGACCACCGTGAGGTACGCCAGGTACGGGCCGCGCACGATCGCAGACTCAGGCCGATTGAAATCGAGCGATGCCAGACGCCCGTTGTCATCCAACACGCGGTACACCTCAGCCAGGGCGAGCTTCAGATCCGGGACGTTCCGCAACCCATAACCAGTGGTGATCACATCGACCGACGCGCTGGACAACGGCAAGGCGGTCATGTCGCCAGCGACCCAGCGAATGCCGGCATTCGCCGGCTTGGCGCGTGCGAGGACAAGCATGACCGGTGTGACATCGAGCCCGGTGACGGAAGCGCCACGCGCCGCCAACCGCTGCGCGAGGTCCCCCGTGCCACACGCCAGGTCGAGGGCGCGCGAGCCGACACTGGCCCCAGTCGACGCCACCAGCTGCGCCTTCCATCGCTGGTCGAGGCCAAACGAGAGCACGCGGGTGATGAGGTCGTACCGGGTGGCAATGGTGGCGAAGAGGCGCCGGACATAGCGCCGCTTGTCCTCAGGAGAATCAAACGCCCGCTCCAACCTCACGTGGGCATTGTGGCCGATAATGGGGCCTATGCTTCCGTCACAAACGGTGGAGAACTACCTCAAGACCATCCACCTCGCGCAGGCCGCCCAGACCAGCCCGTCACTGGTCCCCATGGGCCAACTGGCGTCGGCGCTCGGCGTTGTGCCTGGCACCGCGACGACGATGATGAAGGCGCTGTCGGAGTCAGGGCTGGTGCACTACGAGCCGTACATGGGTGTGCGGCTGACGGACGCCGGAGAAAAGCTGGCGTCGCTCGTGTTGCGGCGGCATCGGCTGATCGAGCTGTTTCTCGTCAAAGTGCTGGGGATGAGCTGGGCCGAAGTGCATGACGAGGCGGAACGCCTGGAACATGCGGTATCCGAGCAGCTGATCGATCGCATCGACGAGATGCTCGGCCGTCCAGAAGTGGACCCGCACGGCGACCCCATTCCAAACGCGGAAGGCACCATCTCGCATCGCGAATCTGTGGACCTGCTGAACGCGCCACTCGAAACCCCGTTGGTGATTACGCGCGTGATCGATCAGGACGCGGAGTTTCTGCGCTTCGTCGAGCAGCGAGACCTCATGCCGGGACGGTCGGTGGTGATCGAGGCGCGCGATTCAGCCGCCGACGCCGTCCGCCTGCGGTCTGACGCCGATCGCCACACCACCATCGGCACCCGCGCGGCGTCGAAGGTCCTCGTCCGCCCCAACAAATGAGCGAAAACGACCTCTGAGGTAGTTTTTTTCTTCAGAGGGGAGAAAAAAACTACCTCAGAGGTCGTTTGTCGGACAGTTGTTTTGAGTGGTCAAAATCTGTATTATGGGTAATCGAAATGGGGCCACTTCTCACAACTGTCGCGATTGGCGCCACAATTTTTGGCCTGTTTTTGGCCCTGTCCTGGGCCAGTCGGCGGCGGGCGTCACAGAGCCGCCACCGACTCGAAGACGCCCTGAAGCACCTGTTTGACCTGGAGTACCGTGGCCGGCACGGGTCGCTGGCCTCCCTGACCGGGGCACTCCGGGTGCGCGACCGCGCGGCTCTGGACCTAGTCAAACGGATGCAGACCCAGGGTCTCCTGGTGGCTCGCGGCGCCGAGTTCGACCTCACCCCCGAAGGCGAACGCCTGGCACTTCAAGTCATCCGCGCGCATCGCCTGCTTGAACGCTACTTCGCCGACGAAGCGCGCCTGCCCCTGCCACAGGTGCATGCGGCGGCCGAGCGCGGCGAGCATCACCTCTCACCCGACGCCGCCGATCGGCTTTCGGCATCGTTGGGCCACCCGTCTGTCGATCCCCACGGCGATCCAATTCCCACCCGCGAAGGGTTTGTGCCGCCGGCGGCTGGCACTCCTGCGACGGCCTGGCCCATCGACCGGCTCGCGCGCATCGTGCACCTTGAAGACGAGCCGCCGATCTCCTACGCCCAACTCGTTGCAGCAGGGATCGAAGTCGGACAGATGATTCGCATCATCGACTCCTCGCCCGAACGCATGGTGCTGACCGACGGCGAGAATGAATTTCGCCTGGCGCCTGCCGTGGCGGCCAATATCTTCCTGGAAAACGCCCCGCAAGCGCCCGCGCTCGCGGGCGCGCTGCGACTGGCCGAACTCTCCACCGGTCAGGCTGCCGAGATCCTTGGCCTCGACGATCGCTGCCAGGGCTACAGCCGGCGCCGCCTGATGGACCTGGGCTTCACCGAAGGGGCCACCATTCGCGCGGCGCTCACCACCTTTGCCGGCGATCCGCGCGCGTACGAAATTCGCGGCACCCTCGTCGCGCTCCGAAGCGAGCAGGCATCCCAAGTGCTGGTGCAGCCACTGGAGAAAGCCTCATGAGTGCCCACGACTGCGGCTCGTGCAGCATCAACGCTGAGTTGGCCCGCATGGGCGTGTCGCTCGACAAAGTCGATCGTGTGGTCGCGCTCGCGGGTAACCCCAACACCGGCAAATCCACGCTCTTCAACGCGCTCACCGGCCTCAAACAGCACACCGGCAACTGGCCCGGCAAGACGGTCACACGGGCCGAAGGCGCGTTTGCGTTCGACAACGTGCGCTACAAACTCGTGGACCTTCCCGGCACCTACTCGCTGCTCTCGGCGTCGCACGACGAGGAAATCGCCCGCGACTTCCTCCTCTTCGGTCATCCCGATGCCACCATCGTCGTCGTTGACGCCACGGCCATCGAGCGCAACCTGAACCTGGTGCTGCAGGTGCTCGAGATCACCAGCCGCGTGGTGATCGCCGTGAACCTGATGGATGAAGCGAAGCGGAAGAACATCGAGGTGGACGTCCGCAGTCTCTCGCGCGACCTGGGTGTGCCGGCCGTGGGCATCACCGCACGCACCGGCGACGGCATCCATGGATTGCTCGAAGCAGTGGCGGGTGTTTCATCGGGCTCGGTCCATACCGAGCCGCTGCGAATCAAGGGAACGCCTGAGTTCCAGCGTGCCATCTCGGAACTGGTACCGCTCATCGAATCGCTGGCGCCGGGTGTGCCGAACGCCCGCTGGATCGCCATTCGACTGCTCGATGGCGATGCCGAAGTCGAACAAGCGCTTTCGTCGGGCCGTCTCGTCGATCTGGTGGCCAGTCAGCAGGAAACGGCCCAGCGCTTCAGCGCAAAGATCTCGCTGCAGGGCACGCAGTAATGTCGAACCCCAATGCCGTCGCGGTCCTGCAACGCGCCGCCGAACTGCGCGCCACGCTCACCGGTCAGTTTCGTGACGAAACAGTGAAGTCGATCTATGCCGAGGCCGAGCGCATCGCCGGCCGCGCGTCGCATCACTCCGGCACCGCGCGGTATGACTTCGACCAGCGCATCGATCGCATCGTCACCTCCCCGATCTTCGGCCTGCCAATCATGGCGCTGCTACTGGCCATCGTATTCTGGCTGACCGTCGCGGGAGCCAACGTGCCGTCGGCGATGCTGGCCTCCGGGTTCTTCTGGTTCGAGGATCAGGCCGCGGCGGTCTTCACCAACTTCGGCGCCCCTTGGTGGGTCACCGGTTTCATCTGGCACGGCGTCTTCCGCGGTCTGGCCTGGGTGATCAGCGTCATGCTGCCGCCGATGATGATCTTCTTCCCGCTCTTCACGGTGCTGGAAGATCTCGGCTATCTGCCGCGGGTGGCATTCAACCTCGACTTCCTGTTTTCACGCGCCGGCGCGCACGGTAAACAGGCGCTGACGATGGCGATGGGATTCGGATGTAATGCGGCCGGCATCATTTCGACGCGCGTGATCGACTCGCCGCGCGAGCGGCTTGTGGCCATCCTCACCAACAACTTCGTGCCCTGCAATGGCCGCTTCCCCACCCTGATCTTGCTGGCCACGATCTTCGTGGGGCCTCTGGTGCCAAGTGCGGTCGCCTCAATCGCCGCGGCCGGCACAGTGGTCGGCGTGGTGCTCATCGGCGTGGTGGTCACCCTCGCAGTGTCCTGGGTGTTGTCGCGGACGGTACTCAAGGGCCAGGCCTCAGCGTTTACGCTCGAGCTGCCTCCGTACCGCCGGCCGGGCATCCTGCGCATTCTCTACACGTCGATCATCGATCGCACGCTCTTCGTGTTGTGGCGCGCTGTGCTGACGGCGGCTCCCGCCGGCGCCGTCATCTGGCTCCTGGCGAACATTTTCGTTGGAGACGTCAGCCTGGCGCGGCACATCTCGAACGCGCTGAATCCCCTCGGCCACGCCATTGGCCTCGACGGCGTCATTCTGCTGGCGTACATCATCGCAATTCCGGCGAACGAGATCGTGGTGCCAACGTTGCTGATGGTGTATCTCGGCACCGGAATGATGACCGACGATGTGTCGCTTGAGGAGATCAAGCGCCTGCTGGTCACCGAACACGGCTGGACGTTGCTCACTGCGGTGAACCTGATGTTGTTTTCGCTGCTGCACAATCCGTGCGCGACCACAATCATCACGATGTACAAGGAAACGCTCAGCCTGAAGTGGACCGTGGTCGGCACGCTGATGCCGCTGGGTCTCGCTTTCCTCGTGACGTTTATCGTCGCGTCTATCTGGTAGCGGGCGCCCAGCTCGCGCACGACCCGGGAGTCTCCCACAGGCGTACGGCTGAGACGTTGAAGCCAAGCTCCCTGACCTTCTCGAAAATCAGTCTCGCAATCCGCTCAGCGGTGGGATTGGCGTCCATCGTGTAGATGGGCTCCCCCTGCGCGCGCAGCAGGTCCACCAGCGGGTCGTCGTGCCGCAGGATCATCTTGTGGTCCAGCTCGCGATCGATCCAGGCCTTGACCACGCGCTTGATGTCGGAAAAATCAACGACCATGTCCAGGCCGTCAAGCACCTCGGCGGTGATGTCGATTTCAACCATGGCATTGTGGCCATGCAGGTGCCGGCACACGCCATCGTAGTTGAGCAGGCGGTGGCCGTAGCAAAAATCGAGGCGCTTGGTCACGGAATACATTTGCGTGATTATTCCATGGTGAGCGATCGTTCAGCGATCCTGTGGTCCGGGGGGCTCGACAGCACGGTGCTGCTGGCCGACGAGCTGTCGGCTGGGCGCGTCGTGCAGCCCATTCACGTGCGATGCGGGCTGGCGTGGGAGCCGGCTGAAGCGCGCACCATGGCCCGCCTGCTCGCCCTTGCGCCGCTGGCGGGACGATCGGAGCCGGTCATCACGGTGGAGGTGAACGCCCAACACCTTTACCCGGCCGATCATTGGGCGGTGGTGGGTCGCCCGCCGGTGTTCAGCTCGCCCGACGAGGACGTCTACCTCGAAGACCGGAACCGGCTGCTGATCTCGAACGCCGCCGTGGTGTGCAAACAGCGTGGGATCACCCGGCTGCTTCTGGCGCCGCTTGCCGGCAACCCGTTCCCCGACGCGACGCTGGAGTTTTTTGCGGAAATGGCGGACGCCATGTCGGAGACGCTGGGCCACCCACTGGAAATCTGCGCGCCTTACCTGGCGCTACGCAAAGCCGAGGTGGCGCAGCGGGGAATGAAATTGGGAGTGCCGATGGATCTTACGCTGTCGTGCATGAACCCCACTCCAGACGATGGCCATTGTGGAGCGTGCAGCAAGTGCCGTGAGCGCTTCACGGGCTGAAGCCCGTGCCCTCCGAGCGTTTTCAGTATTGCGTCAACCGAATGGAGCCGTCGCCGGTGCGCAGCACCATCGTCATGCCCCCGGCACCAAGGCGTCCGCGCAGGGACCGCTGTTCGCGCGTGCCGCCCACTTGATCCTCGAGCTTGAGGTCCGAGCGAGCGCGGCTGTCGGAGCCGGGCTCGGCCTCGATCAGCCCGTTGAAGTCGTCAGGCAACTCCGCCGAGATGGAACCATCGTTGGTCGCGAGCATCCAGTCTTCGGTCATGACCGCACCGCGGCGAATTCTGAGAACGATGGAGCCGTCGCCCGAACAGGCGCGAACCACGCCAGGGATACCCGACACTCTGATCGTACCGTCGGTGGTGCGGGCCTCGATCCGGCCCTCGACATCTTCCAGTGTCAGCGATCCGTCACCCGACTCCGCCAGCATGTCCCCGGCCGTCGCGGTCGCCCGGATGCTGCCGTCAGCGATGCGAAGCTGCAGTTTGCCGTCGATCCGCTCGACCACCACGGAGCCATCCGACGTGCGGATGTCGAGGTTGATTTTTCGGGGCGCACTCACGATGAGGCGCGCGCTCGGCGACGTGAACACACCTATGCCCACGAACCGGGTGGTGCCGGAGTGTCGCACATCGACCTAGATCTTCTGGCCGGTCTGTTCGGCCAGCACCGTGATCTTCGAAACGGCCTCTTTGTCCACGGCCCGCATTTCGATTTCGACAACCACCTCGAGGCGATCCCAGCCCCGCACCTCCACGCCGCCGTCAAACGTCTGGAGCGTCAGTTCCGCAACGCCTTCAACGGCAAAACGTTTCTCCTCACGGACGATGAACCCTTCTGTGTCGACGTTGATGCTGCAGGCAGAGAGGCAGGTGGCGCAGAACAGGAGTCCCGAGGCGGTGATAGTGCGCATGGTTACCTCTACGGTCGTACGGGGTGCGACGTTCGACCGCCCACCCAGGTTTGGACCACCCGCAGGTCGGGGGTCAGAATGGCCAGGTCCGCCAGGCGGCCGGGGGCAATCACCCCTTGCCCGATGAGGCCAAGTTCGCGAGCGGGAGTGGTGGAACAGAGCAGGGCGGCCTCGACGAGCGACTGCCCCGCCTGGGCCACGAGGGTTGCAAACACCCGATCCATGGTGGCCACGCTCCCCGCCAGCGTCCCATCGTCGAGCCGGGCCACGTCGCCGACGGTGATGTTTCGCCCACCCAGACGGGCGCAAGTGCCGCGGGGCAGCCCCGAGCCGGACGTGCCGTCGGTGATCGCCATGACGCGGCTATGCCCTTTGGCGGCGATCGCCACGCGCATCACGGCGGGGTGCACATGGTGGCCGTCGCAGATGAGCTCGGCGGCCACCTCGTCGCTCGACAACACGGCGCCCACGAGACCGGGGTCACGATGGTCCATGGGCGACATGCGGTTGAACAGGTGTGTGGCGTGACGGGCGCCCGCGTCGATAGCCTCGCGCGCCTGGTCGAACGTGGCGCCGGAGTGGCCCAGCGACACCCGGATGCCCGCCTGGACCGCCGCGCGCAGCAAGTCCATCCCGCCGGGCATCTCGGGCGCCATGGTGAGGATGCCGACGTCGGGGGAGAAAAACGATCTCAGAGGTCGTTTTGTCGCATCCTCGTACGTCCACAGCCACTCCGCGGGCTGCGCGCCGTTGTACTCGGGATTGATGAAATTGCTTTCGAGGTGCGCGCGCAACACGCGTGCCGCGCCGGGCTCAGGTGCGCTTCGCGCGGCCGCCACCGAATCCAGAAACGCCGAGAGGGTGTCGGGCGAACACGCGATCGAGGTCGGGCAAAAAGCGGTCACGCCGAATCGGGAGAGCTCGCGGGCCACAGCCGAGACCGCGTCGGCCCCATCCAGCACATCGATGCCCATCACGCCATGCACGTGCACATCGACGAACCCAGGCACCACCAGTTGCCCGGTGGCATCCACGCGCCGTTCGCTGTTTGAGAGTTCCCTTGGCCCGCTCGTGAGGTCCACGATGCGGTCACCTTCCATCACCACCGTGAGTCCTAACGCCACGCGGTCCGGCAGGACCACATCGGCGCCCGACAGGAAGGTTCGCGTGACGGACACTACACGCCCATGGCGTGGAAGCCGGCGTCGACCATCAGCACTTCAGCGGTAATTCCGCGACCCGCCGGACCGAGCAGGAAGATCGCCGCAGCCGCCACTTCACTGGTGTCCACCGTGCGGCGCAGGGGGGCGCGATCGCGATAGGTCTGCAGAATGGACGAAAACCCAGACACGCCGGACGCCGCAAGCGTCTTGATCGGCCCGGCCGAGATCGCATTCACGCGAATGCCCTGCGGGCCGAGGTCGCTCGCCAAATAGCGAACCGACGCCTCGAGCGCGGCCTTGGCCACACCCATCACGTTGTAGTTGGTGAACACGCGGTCGCTGCCCAGATACGTCAGTGTGACGATGCTGCCGCCTCCGCGTGCGGCCATCAGGGGCGCGGCACGGCGCGTCAGCGCCACAAGGGAATAGGCGCTCACCTCGAGGGCGATGCGGAACCCCTCACGCGACGTCTGCGAGAACGGCGCCGCCAGATCTTCGCGCAGGGCATACGCGGCCCCATGCACCATGAAGTCCAACCCACCATGCTGCGTCTGGATGTTTTCAAACAGCGCATCGATCTGCACATCGTCTGTCACGTCGCACGGCAGCACTGTGACGTTGGGCAACGTTGCCGCAAGCTCGCGGACGTTTTCTTCAAGACGTTCGCCGGCATACGTGAGGATGAGTGACGCGCCTTCGGCCGAGGCGGCCTGGGCGATCGCCCAGGCAATCGACCGCTTGTTGGCCACGCCGACGATGAGGCCAACTTTGGACGTGAGTTGTGTCATGAGCGATTAGTTCTGCGGAGGTCTGGGTGACTTGTGGCGGCGACGGCGGCGTCCGCCGCCAGGCCGCTGTCCGTTCGGAGCTCCGGGCTGGCCCTCACCCTGTCCTTGTCCCTGTCCTTGTGGGTCGGGGCGGAAACCACCGCGGTGACCATTGGAATTGCCGTTGGCGCCCTGGCTGCTGCGGTCGTGCCAGCCTCCGCCGGAGCCTCCGGAGCCGCCGTAACCATTGCCGTTGCCGTTACCACCACTGCCGCGAAACTGCTGCGAGCCGCGCACATTGCGCTGGTGCATCGTGAATTCGGGAATCGCTCTGGGGGGAGGGGGCTGGCTGTCGTTGCGGGGAAGGGACGCGCGTATCAGAGGTCTGTTGAGCGACCACCCGTGGTCTATCACCGGAACCTCCGGTTCGGGCTCGGCTATTGGCGCGGGGACAGGCGGAGGTGGCGCGGCCACCACCACCGGCACCGGTACAACGACCGGTTCAGGCGGCGGGGGCACGGGGGTGCCTCCGGTCACGTTCGCCAGCACCTGGTCGTAAAGAGCGGCCTGCTCGTCTTCTTTCGTTCGAGCAGGTTTCTTCCGAACGGGCGCCTTGCCTCCCTTGTAGACGTGGTCGGCCTCGCATGCAGTGCAGCGAGTTTGCCGAATCGCGTCTTCAACGATGGCGACGATCGCGTGGTTGGTAACACGGCGTTCTCTCGGACAGTAGTCGTCCACGAGATCGCCCAAGCGCAGCGGGCGCTGCTGTTCCATTCGTATTAGTACTCCTGCAATTGCGACCACCCAAAACCAAGGTCAGACGTGACCTCAAAGCGCAATACATCGGGTGTTCGTGTAGGTCGAGGGAGGATAACCCACCCCTTCGCCCAGAGTCAATTCAGGCCTGAAGACGTGTCAATCCAGCGCAGGGCGGCATCGAGCGTTGCGTCGCGCCCGGCCCTGAGGGTCTGGAGCGTGAGGGGGACGACCTGGTCGGGCATGACGCCCTCGCCTTCGAGGCGGCGTCCGGTGGCGGTCACAAAGTCGCCGACCGCGTACATGAGCAGGTCGCCGTTGGGCAGACGCCGGGTGTTGGCCGGCAGGGCCTGACCCAGAGTCTGGCGACCAAAGACTCTGGCCCGGCCAAGGCTCTGGAGGGCTCCTGCGAAGCACTCGGAGGCACTGGCGGTCAGCTCGTCCACCAGGATGGCCACAGGCCCTTCGTACGGCACCACGGGCACGCCCTCGGGCGTCACCAGGCGAGGATTGGCGCGAAACACCAAATCCGACGTCCGGGTTTTCATGCGACCCAGCAGTTCGGGTGTCGTGAAGAGGTGTCCGGCCACGCCGGAAATCATCGCGGCCAGACCGCCGGGATTTCCGCGCAGGTCTATGACCAGGCCCTTGGCCGAGCGGAATCGATTGACCGCGCGGGCGACTGGGTCGTTGACGGGCGTCATCCACACGTTGAATCCGATCACACCGACCGGCCGGCCGTCGGGCGTCTCCACCGCGCGTTCGGTGACCGCAGTGACAAACGGAGGCAGGTCGCCAAGCACTACGCGCTCACCCGCCTCGACCGAGCGATTGACCCTGATGACTCTCTCGCCGCGGTCGTCGCTCACGCGCACGGTAGCCGTGGAGCCGGGCGCACCCGACAGACTTCGCTGCACGCGGCGCCACACCTCCAGCGCACGCGCACGGGGATCGACACCGGAGCCCTGCGGCCGAAACCACTTCGAAGCGGCCTCATCGTCAATCGCGAGCAGCACCTGCCCCGCGGCAAGGCCGGCAGTCGCCGCTGCTGAGCCGGCAGTCACTCGCGTGATCACCACATCGTCCTTGAGAACGCGGACATCGACACCCACAGTGGCCCCACCCGCCCGAGGCGGATCCTCACTCGTAGTCGCCGCAGAAGACATGAGCACAAAGTGCGATCGCTTCAGGCGCGCGAGCATCTCGTGGATGGGGCGGCGAGAGTCTTCCGGGCTGGTGGCGGCCAATACGCGAGGGCGGAGTTCGTCGCGCACCGCGGCCCAGTTCAAGCCGCCAAAAGTGGGATCGAAAAATGAATCGTTGATCGTCGTCCAGGCCTCGTCGAAACTGGCCAGGCCTTCCGTGCGCCATTGCTCCACGGGCTGCGCGGGTACCGCGTCGGTCTTCATGATGGCGCGGATGATGGCCGGCGGGTCAAACGCCTCGGGCTTGAGCGTGTTGTATTCGTACGTCTCGAAGATGAAGTGTTGCTCAACGCCCATCGCCGACTGAATCATCCTGGCTGGATTCGTCATGGCGCCAAACGCTTTGTAGCCCCTGAGCGTGACGATGGTGGGCACCACGCCCATCGGTGTCTGGCTGTCGGCGGAGAAACCGAGCAGGTATCCGCGCTCGACGTCGAAGAACTGATCACGTGTCTGGCCCGAGACGAACACCAAGTGTGTCTTGAACGCAGGCCGGCCGTCGAACTCCACGCGCGCGATCGTGGTGATCGACTTCACCAGATCAGGTGGATGCAGCACGGCGTCGAAGTGTGCGTCGTTGCGCATCTCGTCGAGCTGGGGACCGGTCACAATCGATGGCCCGACCATCGGATCCAGCATCCATCCCACCGTGCCGTTGTAGCCGCTCTCGGCCTTGCCGATGCCACCAAGTTCAAGTCTGAGGATCGCCTTCGCCGGGCGACCGGCCAACACTTCAAACGTGCCGCGGATGTTCTGCGCGGGCAGTTCGGTCACGCCCGTGGCGCGAAGGGATGTCGTGGCGCGAACGATGTCTGCGCCACCGATCGCGGCCAGGTGTTTTGCGACGAGGCTTGCGCCGCTGGGCAAATCCTGTTCGCGAGCGGACGCTCCGGCGCCCCAGGCGCCACCCAATGCGAGAAAGCCGACCAAAGCGCGTATCCGCCGCGTCAGACGTCCATGAGAACGTGTCACCATAAGTTATCCGTAGTTGATGATACGCGGCCCGCGCCAACTTTGACGCGTGTCACAAGGAGATGTGAATGCGACTGCGCCTCATGAGTGCGACATTGGTGCTGCTGTCCGCGGTGGCGGCGTTGCCTGCGTTTGACCAGCCTGCGACCTCGGGCAACTGGCCGCAGTGGCGCGGGCCCAATCGCGATGGCATTTCCACCGATACCGGTTTGTTGCAGACCTGGCCTGAAGGTGGCCCCCGGAAGTTGTTCACTGCCATGGGTATGGGCGGAGGATTTTCCAGCGTCGCCGTCACGGGCGGACGTATCTACACGATGGGTGATAGGCGCGATGGACAATACGCGCTTGCCTTCAACGAAGCCGACGGCGCGCCGATCTGGGCCGCGCGTGTGGGTGAGACGCATCAGGACGAATACGGCGGACCGCGGGCCACTCCCACTGTCGATGGCAACTCGGTGTATGTGCTCAGTTCCGACGGCACTGTCGTCGCGCTCGATGCCGCGCCCGGGCGAAACATCTGGAGCAAGAGCCTGACGCGCGATTACAGAGCGCAGACGCCAAACTGGCTGTTCGCCGAATCCCCTCTCGTGGACGGCCCCCATGTGGTGGTGAGCCCTGGCACCGCTGGTGCGGGCATGGTGGCGATGGAAAAGACCACGAGGAAAGAGATCTGGTGCACGCAACAACCAGATGGCGGCAGCCCAGAATATTCATCGGTCGTGATCTCGAACGGTGGCGGCGTGAAGCAGTACGTGCGGCTCAGCAGCCGCGGAGTCATCAGCGTGCGCGCCAGCGACGGCCAGTTCATGTGGGCCTATGGCCGGGTGGCGAACGGGACGGCCAACATCCCCACGCCGCTGGTCAAGGACGACATGGTGTTTGCCTCTTCGGGATATGGCACGGGGTCAGTGCTGATGCAGCTTGCGCCTGGTTCTGACGGCCGTGTCACCGCGGCCGAGAAGTACTTCCTCGGCGGAGGGACCTTCCAGAACCACCATGGCGGCATGGTGCTCATCGGCGACCATGTGTACGCCGGTCACGGTCATAACAACGGTTTTCTGATGTGCCTCGAACTTGCCTCGGGAAACGTGGTGTGGGGCGGAAATTTCCGCAACGATGGCAGTGGCTCGGCTGCGGTCACGGCCGCCGACGGCCACCTCTATTTCCGCTACCAGAACGGCGTGATGATGCTGATTGAGGCTAATCCCAAGCAGTACCGCGAGAAAGGCAAGTTCCAGATTCCAGGCGTCCGCAACCCCAGTTGGTCGCATCCGGTGGTCACCGGAGGCCGGATGTATCTTCGCGAACAAGATGCCCTTCACGTCTATGATGTGAAGCGGTAACGCATGCTCAAAGGCACCCGCACAGCTGTCATCCACCGTATTCAGCCGATGTCGATTCACGGCCAGATCTCTCTGGATGTGTTCTGGACCGATCCGGAAGATCCCGAAGGCGAAATCCGTCACGCACGCGTCGGCAACGAAGCGGTACCGCAGCACATGGCAGCGGGAGATACGGTGACGCTGCACTACCTCATGGGCATGGTGACGGAAATCACGAAAGGCTGATCGGGGTCCCGGAGCCAGTTCTGTCCGGAGGTCCCGGGCTTCAGCCCGGGACGCGCAGCACGGGCTAAAGCCCATGCCCTCCGTTTCGCAGACCCCGAGGGCTTACTGAATCGCCCGGCCCTTCGTCTCCGGGATGACCAACCAGAAGGCCGCGGCAAGCAGATAGGCCACCGCCGTAATCGACAACGCGCTCGGGTAGCCGTTTGTCTGCGCGATTGAGCCCACCATCCACGGGGCGGCGGCGCTTGCCACACGACCAACGTTGTAGGTGATGCCCTGCGCGGTCGCGCGCACTGCCGTCGGATACAACTCCGCTGTCACGGCGCCGAAGCCGCTGAAGTAGCCGGTGCCGAAGAACGCGACGACGGGGCCCAGTGCGAGCAAGACCCACGGAGTGGTCGTGTACGCGTAGGCCAACACGAGCGCGGCGGCGGCCACCAGGTATCCAACATAGGTCTTTCTGCGACCGACGCTGTCGCTCACGTATCCGAACGTCACATATCCAAACCACATGCCGACCTGCATGACCACGATGAACCAGTTCATCGCTGCATTGGATAGGCCGATACCTCCGGTGTCAGGAGCCGCGCGCAGGTACGACGGAATCCAGGAATTGAGCCCCCACCACGCGAACATCGTGCAGGCATTCATCAGCGTCACGGCCAACGTGATGCGCAGCATGGGGCCGCCCATCGCTTCACCGAGCGACACTCGCGTGGGTTTGGCTTTCTCTGCAGTCCACATCGCCGGTTCTTCCACGCTACGGCGCACCCAGAACGCGTAGAACGCGGGCAACACGCCGACGAAAAACACCGCCCGCCACCCCAGCCCCGCCACATCCTGGACCAGGTAGTTGACGATGGCGGCTAGGGCGTAGCCGATGGCCCAGGAACTCTGCATGAAGCCGAGTGCCTTGCCGCGATCTTTTTCTTTCCAGGTCTCGGACACAAGCGCCGCGCCACTGGCCCACTCGCCGCCCATCCCGAACCCCAGGAAAATGCGGAACACGGCCAACTGCGCCACCGTCTGGGCAAAGCCGCACGCAGCGGTGAAGACCGAATACACCAGCACGCTCAACATCAGTGCGCGCGTGCGCCCCCACTTGTCGGCGAGCACGCCAAAAATCAAACCG
Organism: Acidobacteriota bacterium; assembly: GCA_009694745.1. GTDB lineage: Bacteria > Acidobacteriota > Vicinamibacteria > Vicinamibacterales > SCN-69-37 > SYFT01. The sequence continues at coordinate 26,401 of SHUF01000004.1, read as the reverse complement.
CCGGCGGCTGAGGCGAGCAGTGTGAGCGACTGCAACGACCCGGCAGTGGCCGCGTCGATGCCCAGCTCATTGCGCACGGCCAGCAGCACGAGCGCGTACAACATGACGTCGAACGAATCGAGCATCCAGCCTAGCGAGGCTGCGACCAGCGCTTTGCGCGCGGTCCGGTCTGCGTCATGCCACCAACTAAACATCGCTACCTTTTGGGTTCACACGAGGCACGTAGAACTGAAGGATCATTTGATCTTCTTTCAGAGGGCCTGGACCGTCGTCCAGATCGGCGTAGCGGGAATCGTACGGAGGGCATGGGCTTTAGCCCGGGACCTCCGAACGGCAGCAGTAAACTGAAATACGGTCCAATAATTCTGGTTTCCTGCAAAGCACCTTCACGCCTCGTGTGAACCCTGAGGGTGTTTGGACGAACCGTATCCGCCGCCGCCGGGGGTTTCCACTCGCAGACGATCTCCGGCTTTCAACGTGATCTGCACTTTGCCAGGAAGCGGCGTTTCCTTGCCGTCACGAATCAGCGTGTTCCTGCCTAATCCCCCAGGCCCACCCCCTCGCACTCCGTACGGGGCGAGCCGTCGCCGGTCTGTGAGCAAGGTCACTGATGTCTCCACGAGCATCTCGTATTCGCGCACCAGGCCCTCGCCGCCCGGCGCGGCGCCGGCGCCGCCACTACCCTGCCGTAGACCATACTGCCGAATGCGCACCGGAAGATAGTGCTCAATCGCTTCGGACGGCGTGTTGCGCGTGTTGCTCATGTGCACGTGCACGCCGCTCAGTCCGGCCATACCCTTTCGTCCACCCATGCCGCCGCCCATGGTCTCGTAGTACGCAAACTGCCGACCGGTCCTGGGGTCGGTCCCTCCCAGCGTCACGTTATTCATCGTGCCCTGACTGGCAGCAGGCCATCGATCGGGTTGCGCCTTGCCGAGCGCGCCCAGCACCACATCGGTGATGCGTTGCGAGGTTTCGACGTTGCCGCCGGCCACGGCGGAAGGCCGAAGCGCGTTCACGATTGAACCTTCGGGGGCGATGACCTGGATAGGCCGGCCCACGCCCGCGTTATAGAGCACGTCGTCTTGCACGAGACACCGAAAGGCATATAGGCACGCTGACAGCGTGATGGCGTAGTTCGCGTTCACGCTGCCGGTCACCTGCGGCGCTGAGCCGGTGAAGTCCACGACGGCGCGGTCCTTCCGAATCGTGACCTTCACTCGAATCGGTACAGGCGCGTCGCTGAACCCGTCATCATCGAGCGCGTCCTCGAAGGTGTACTCGCCATCGCGAATGCCCTTGATGGCGTGCCGCACCACGCGTTCGGTGTAGTCCTGCAACGCTGCGGCATACCGCATCGTCTGCGCGCGGCCGTAACGGGCCACGACCGCGCGCAGGCGAGTCTCGGCCACGCGGTTAGCGGCAATCTGCGCAGCGATGTCGCCCTCGCGCTCGTCGGGCGTGCGCACGTTGTTGAGGAGGAGCGCCATGATGTCCTCCACGATCTGCCCTCGCCGTGCCAGACGAACCGGTGGGATGATCAGCCCCTCCTGGTAAATCTCGCGCGCGACCGGCATGGACCCTGGGCTCATGCCGCCCACATCGGAGTGATGCGCGCGATTGGCCACGTAGAAGGCGGGCTTCTGCTCCTTGCCGAGAAACACCGGCGACACCAGCGTGATGTCGGGCAGATGTGTGCCACCCCGGAAGGGGTCGTTGAGCATCACGATGTCGCCCGGTTCCATGTCCACCGCGTCGATGGCGGCTCGCACCGAGAGCGGCATCGCGCCCAGATGCACCGGCATGTGGTCGCCCTGCGCGATGGTGTTGCCCTCGGCGTCGTACACGGCGCACGAGTAGTCGAGCCGTTCCTTGATGTTCGGCGAGAACCCGGTGCGGCACAACGTGACGCCCATCTCCTCGGCGATGGAGAGGAACAGGTTCTTGAAGACTTCAAACTCAATGGGGTTCGGCTTCATGACGCCCGCCCTTTCTGGGCCAGCACGTTGCCATGGCCATCCACTTTGAACTTCCAGCCTGGCGGAACAACAGCCGTCGCTTCGCCGCCGGCGATGACCGCGGGACCGGATGCATATGACCCCGGTTTCAGATCATCCCAGCGGTAGAACGCCACTTTCACGTTCTTTCCGGTAAAACGGCCAGGGCGTACCGCCGAGGGCTTAGCCTTCGACGCGCCGCGGACTTTGGTGAACGGCAGTTTCGGCTTGTCGGTGATGCCTGCGGCCGAGACGCGGACGTTGACGACCTCGGTCGCACGCGCCGGGTTCGAGGAGCCGTACGTCTTGCCGTGCTGCTGGTCGAATACTTTCCGATAGTCAGCGGTGAGCGGTAATGTGATTTCGAACGACTGGCCGACGTAACGCACGTCCACGGACAACGTGATCACCTGGCGCCTCGTGGGGAACCCTTCGCCCTCGAGCTCGGCCTTTGCGGCCGCGACGAGTGGCGCGCACAAACGCTGCAGGTCCTTCACGCTCACTTGTGAGCTGGACTTGAGGACGCTGGCCGAATAGTCCTTGGTGACGTCGGCCACGAGCATGCCGAGCGCAGACAGGACGCCCGCATGCCTGGGCACGATCACGGTTTTGATTTCTAGTTGCTGCGCAATCTCGCAGGCGTGCATCCCGCCGGCGCCGCCGAAGGCCAGCAGCGCAAAATCGCGCGGGTCGTGACCGCGTTCGACCGACACCACACGAATCGCGCGCTCCATATTCGCGTTCGCTACTCGCACGATGCCATCGGCTAGTTCGGGTACTGAGAGTCCGGTCTGTTTGGCAAGCGCGGCCGCCACTCGCTGCGTGCGACCCGTGTCGATCGTCATGCGCCCACCCAGGAAATAGTCCGGGTCGAGCCGGCCGAGCAGCAGGTTCGCATCAGTGACGGTCAACTCCTCACCAACGCCGTAACAAACGGGACCTGGGTTCGCGCCCGCGCTTCGCGGCCCGACTCGGAGTGCCCCACCAGTGTCCAGATACGCGATCGACCCGCCACCGGCGCCCACCGTGTGAATGTCGATTAGGGGCAGTCGCACCGGGAAATCTCCCACCTTCGAATCCGTCGTCCTCCCAATGCCATCGTCTATGAGGCTGACGTCTGTGGACGTGCCGCCCATGTCGAATGAGATGACGCGCGGAAAACCGGCGGCATGGGCCACAGCGCTGGCCCCGACGACGCCGGCCGCAGGACCGGACAAGACGGTTCGCACCGCCTGAGCGCGTGCCGCCCCGGCTGAGATACATCCGCCGTTCGACTGCATTATCGACAGTCGGGACTCTGCCAACGTCCGCTCCAATGTGCCCAGGTAACGGTCCATGAGCGGAGTCACGTAGGCGTTGACGACCGTGGTGCTCCAGCGCTCGAACTCGCGGTACTCGGGCAGCACTTCGTGTGATGTGCACACAGCGAGACTTGACTGCCGCAGCAGTGTCGCGACCTGCTCTTCGTGTGCGGGGTTTGCGTACGAGTGCAGGAGGCAGACGGCGACGATGGTGGCACCGCGATCGCGGATGAGGCGGGCGAGACGGTCCACCTCCTCTTCGTTGACGGCCTGCAGCACGGCGCCGGACGCATCCAGTCTCTCGGTGACTCCGAACGTCAGGTCCGGGTCAACCAGCGGGGGCCGTGGCGCGACGAAGACGTTGTAGAGCTCGGGGCGCGTCTGGCGGCCAATCTTCAGGACGTCTTCGAACCCGCGAGTGGCGACCAGTGCAACGCGCGCACCCTTGCGTTCCAGTACTGCATTCGTGGCCACGGTGGAACCATGGACGACGTCGAGGGACGTGGCCTGGCCCGTGAGGTGTCGAATGCCGTCGAGAATCGAGCGCGACGGGTCGTCGGGCGTAGACCTCTGCTTGTGGACGACGAGTCCGTCCGGCCCCAGATGAACAAAGTCGGTGAACGTGCCACCGGTGTCGATGCCGATACGTGAATGCACGTAGGGATATTAAGAGATCTTGTCACTGGGGAACTGAGGAACTGGGGCTTGCGCTCTGCAGCCCACACCAGGCCTCCAATCCAGTGGCCCAGCCCGCGCGGCGTGCATCTGCGCGCAAGCGCACTGGTCCGCCGCGAGTCCGAAGGCTAGGCGACCGTCACTTCCCCATAGCCGGCAGTAGCTCCCTGATGTCCTGAATGAGCTTCTGCACTTCGTACGGCTGGGTGCCGTTGTAGACGCCCCGGATGTGGCCGTCGGCATCAACCAGCAGAAGTTTCTCGGTGTGCAGGAAGGCGTCAGGCCCGGCCAGCGACTCCCTCATCCCATCGTCATCGGCGAAATACAGGTCGCGGGCGGCTCGCAGGACGCCGTCCGGATTCCCGGTCAGCAGCTTCCAGCGTACGGGGTCAACTCCCCGATCCTCACCAAACACACGAAGCACATCCACGGTGTCCAGATCGGGTGTCACAGAGTACGAAAGGAGAACCACGTCTGTGCCAGCTACGGCCGACTGGACCTTCTTCAGCGACGACACCAGGGGCGGACAGATCACCGAGCACCGGGTGAAGATGAAACTCGCCACGTGGACGCGGCCACGAACGGAGGCCAGAGTGAACCCGGCGCCCGTCTGGTCCACAAACGGCTCGTCTGCCAGTGCGCCCTCGGTCACAGTGTGACCGGTGACTGACCAGGAGGGCAAGAACGTGCGCTCGGAGTAATAGGGCAGGTCGGCGTCGTGCGGCAAACACGCGCCAAGGCCTACGGAAGCACAGGCCACGATGGCCATCATCACGTTGCGGGTCATCACATCACCTCTTTCACATCCCCATCGCCGGCGGGCAGGCATGGTTTCGAGTTCACCAGTCCATACCGCCGGCCATCACGCACCTCGTAGTTCAGGAACAACACCCCCTCGGGCGTCCACGACTGCTGAAGGCCGGATTCACGCCCGTCCACGTAGCGCCACACTTCCGCCAGTTGACCATTCGCGTGCCACGCGCGGAACTCACCATGGCGCATGCGCACTTGCTCAACGGACACCGGCGCCGGCGACGTCAGCGCCAGTGTCCACAACACCACGGTCAGTCCCATCCAACGCATCACTTCCTCACTTCCCAACTTCCCCAGTTCCTAACTTCCCCACTACCCAATGGATCCCGGTCTGCCAGCGAAACAACCCGAGATGTACGGCACGCTGGTCGTCACGTGATAGTGATAGCTGCCCGAGGGAAAGTCCGTGGTTGTGTGTGTGTGGCCATTGCAGGTGTCGAGCCCTGATGGCAACGCGCCGCCGGATTCACGCGGGCCGTAGACGGGATACCCATCGAGCAGCACGCCAATGAGCGCTGCTTCTCCATCACGAGCTGTCAGCCACAGCGGCTCGAGGTGGTAGTGATACTGCCCGGTCTGCTGGGGATGGCCGTTGAACCTGTCGAACGAGAGAATCTCGTTTGTCAGGGGCGATCGACCCGCGGCGTACTGGTTGAACAGCGCCACGCCATTCACGGCAATGCCCATCGGCTCCATCGGCGTGTCCGATGGGGTTGCCGCGGTGGGTGCGGAGGGCACGCGCAACACCAGGGACTGCGTGCTGATGCGGTTGGGGTTCAACTGCATGCCCGCGTGCGGCGCCTCGTACAACGCGTTGCCCACACCCCAGTACGGACTTGTGTGGTCAGGCACACCTGTTGATCGCAACAGCACGTTGCTGCCATCAATCGACACGGTGACGGCCGACGAGAACTTCGAGTACCACGCCGGCGCAGCACCAGTGGTCGTGGTGGTTGTGGTTGTAGACGAGGGAGCTGCCGAAGGCGTCGTCGGTGTGGAACACGCCAGGGCCAGCAGCACGGCGGGTACAGAAAAGCTCAATCGGTTGCGCATGGGTTGATCTCCTTGCACGGAACGATACGGACGCAACCTTGCGGAATTCTGAAGGCACCTTCAACCCGCCAGCATACGCCCTTCAGAATCCCGTAAGATCCTCCAGCTATCGTTGGCACATACCGTGACCCCGCGCATCCTGCTCGTGGAAGATGACCAGACCCTCGGTGGCCAGGTGAAGCAGAGCCTCACCGCCGCGGGCTACGACGTCACATGGGTCACACGTGGCGACGACGCGATGGTGGCGCCGCTCGAGGGGCTGAGTCTGATCGTGCTCGACCTGATGCTGCCCGGCGGGCATGGACTCGACGTGCTGAAACATGTGCGTGGGAGCCAGGAGCAGGTGCCCGTGCTGATCCTCAGCGCCCGTACCGAGACGTCAGACAAGGTTCGTGCGCTCGAACTGGGGGCGGATGATTATCTGACTAAACCCTTCTGGCCCGAGGAACTGCTCGCTCGCGTCAAGGCGCGGCTGCGCCGGCCCACGCTTTCCAACACAACCGGCGTGCTGGAGTTCGGCCGCCTTCGCCTGCACACCGAGGGACGCACGATCGCGGTCGACGGCCACCCAATAGAGCTGACACGCGTGGAGTTCGATCTGCTGCATGCACTGGCGCGACGGCCCGGCCCGGCCCGGCGGTCTCACGGGCGTGGCTGGTGGATCACGTGCTCGCTCCCGATCGCGACGGCGCCGAACGCACGCTCGATGTGCATGTCTCGAGACTCCGCAAGAAACTGGGACCTGCCGGATCCCTGGTGGCCACCGTGTGGGGCGTGGGCTACCGCCTGGATGGGCACGCATGAGCCTGCGAACCCGCCTGCTCCTGACCACCTTGGCCGTGGCCGTCCCGCTGACCGTGGCCCTGTTCTTCGTCGCCGAGCGCTGGCGGCACGCGGACAAGGAGGACTCCATCGACCGGTTCCTCTCGACGGAACTCAGCAGCGGAATCATCGGACGCTGTGAAACCGAGGGCGGCGGCAGAGGTGGACGCGGTGGTGGACCACGCGGCGCTGGGCCTGGCCCTATTGAGTTGATCCCTTATACGCGCACGTACGAACTGGCACGACGGGGCCCGGGCCCTGCGTTCCCGGACGCACTCAAAGAGGCGGTCATGAGCTCAGGTCGCGCCGTGGGTGTCTTCAGTCACGAACAGGGACGAGGCCTGCAAGTGGCCGTCCGCATCTCTGACACCACGGGGCCCTGCGACATTCTCCTCGCCAGGATGCGGCCGCGCCCGGGTGAGTCCCGCGATCTCCTGATCGGTCTCGCCTCCATTCTCCTCATCGTCGTCGCGGCCATCTGGTTTGCTGTCGGGCCCACGATTGCCAGGATTCACAGACTGGCCCAGCACGTGCGCTCATCCGCCGCATCTCACTACGGCGTCCCGGTGCCTGACACCGGTCAGGACGAAGTGGGCGCGTTGGCGCGCGCGTTCAACGAAGCCGGGATCGAGGTCAGGACGCATCTCACTGACGTTGAAGCCAGGGAGGCCACGCTGCGGGAGTTTGTGGCCAACACGGCGCACGACGTCGCCACGCCGCTGACGGTGCTGCAAAGCCATCTGGCGAGTCTCGAAGGCGCTCCGCTCCCGCCGGCCCACGCGATCGAGGTCAACGGGGCCATCCGCGAGGCGCACTACATGGCGTCGCGCCTGCGGAACCTGACGACCGCGTCCCGGTTGGAAGGCGGCGTCCCCATCGAACGCGTCCGCACGGATCTGAACGGCGTGATTGAACGCGTGGTCGCGCGGCTGACTCCGCTGGCTCGCGCAGCCGGCGTCGAAGTGAATTTCGCAGTGCCCGAAGGGGGCGTGGTGGTCGAAGCTGATCCGACTCTGGTGGAGCAGGCCATCAGCAATCTCGTGGACAACGGGATCCGCTACAACACACCCGGTGGCCACGTGGCGGTCGTGCTCGATCGCACCGGCACAGAAGGCGGCTCCTGGCTGGCGGTTGAAGACGATGGCCTGGGCGTGAAGCCGGAGGAACTGCCACACCTAGCCACGCGGAGGTTCCGTGGAGACGACGCACGATCACGGCGCCCCGATGGTCAGGGCATTGGGTTGGCGATCGTGGCCGAGGCGATCGCGCGAAGCGGATGGACGCTGCGCTTCCGCGCGAACACGCCCTCAGGCCTGACTGCAGAAGTGAGCGCTTACCCGATCGAACCTTCGGGGTACTGAAGCGCGAGGCGGAGTTCCTTCACCAGTTGATCCACCGTCGAACCCGAGCGCTTCCAGGCGCCGTCGGTTTCGAACCGGAGGTCGCCGATGCGGCGGCCCCAGGGGGCGATGATGCGGCCGATGGCGCGGAAGTCTGCGAGGTCGGCGTGCTGCTGGTCGAGGTGCCTGACGATGTCTGGCGCGACCCGGATGAAGGCACGGAGCGCCGAGGCCGACTTGATGCTGTACTTCCGGCCGTTCCAGGCGGCGCCAAACACCACGGCGACCTGCTTGAAGTAGTTCACAAAGAAGCGCGTCGCCTCATCGCGGAACTCATTGGTCTTCTTGACCGAGCCGAACGCCTCAGCGCCGAACAGCTTCTTGAGTTCCTGCGCCAGCGGCGCCTGCGCCACTCGTCCGTGACCCACACCGAGCAGCTTGATTTCGCCAAGCAGCGGCGAATCTTCCCGCTCGCTGAGTGCACGAACCACATCGTGCGCGGCCGCGAGATTCTCGTCGCGGTACAACTGCCGTCCCGAGAGCGCAACCAGGTGCGACGGATTGAGCCGCGTGTGCTTCGCGTTGATCGTGACAAACATCTGGACGACGTGGTCTTCAGGGAGACGGTCGAAGATGATGGCCGGCACCGTGAAGGACTCGTCGCCAAAGTGCTCGATGCCCGCGTGGAGCGCGAGCAGGCGATGCTGGCCGTCGATGGCGCGCAGAATGCCTTCGCGCTCAGGCACCTTGAGGATGCCCAGCGACGGTTCGCCCGGCATCGCGTCGAACTTGAGCGCCTCGTCGCACGAGATGATGACGGCGCCTGGGATGGACGGCAGGTCGCGCGCCTGGCGGCACTGGTCGTAGTACCCGACCAGCTCGTCGATCTTCTTCCGGATGATTTGGCGTTGGTAGGCCTTGTCGCTCGAGGCGATGCGGCGTTCCAGGAAGTCCCACCGGACCTTGGACTGCCTGGCGTTTCCGCGGACGCCCGATGCGCCCTGATCGCCGTAGCTCAGGACCTCGAAGCGTACGAGCTTGTCGATGTCCTTCGCGGTCAGCGAAGCCTGATAGAATTGGACGCCAAATTGCTGCATCCGGAGTGCGGCGACGGAAATCATAGGCGTGATTGTAGGTTGCGGCCTGTAGAATCTCAAGCCTTGAAGGAGTTACCGATGAGAATCGCTGGAGTTTCCCACCGAAAATGGTGGATGTCGACCGTCGGCCTGGCAGTATTTGTCCTGGCAGTGGCTACGGCCCCGGCCCAGCAATCGGTGACCGAGACCCGGGACCCGAAACAGGCCCAGGACGAAGAATTCGTGAAACTCTACAAGGAATGGACGGGAAACCCCATTTACGGCAGCCCGCTGGTGGACCACCTCCCGAAGGTGCCGGGCATCCCCACCCCCAAGGACGTGCTGGGGTACCACATCGGAGCCCCCGGGAAACTCACCTACTACGAAGACATCCTCAAGTACTACCGGGCGCTGGCCGCGGCCACGCCCCGGGTCCGGATCGAATCCATCGGTAAGTCGGACGAGGGCCGGGAGCTGGTGGTGGTCTGGGTGTCTTCAGACGCCAACATCAAGGGCCTGCAGGGCAACCGCGACAACCTGGCCAAGCTGGCAGACCCCCGCGGCCTGAGCGAACCGCAAATCAAGAACCTCATCGCCACCACCAAGCCGCACTACCACCTGATGGGCGGTCTGCACTCAGGCGAACTCGGGCCCCCCGAGATGCTGATGGAGCTGGTCTACCGCCTGGCCGTTGAAACGTCGCCGCTCATCTCGGAGATTCGCAACAAAGTGATCGTCTCGGTGACGCCGGTGGCCGATGCCGACGGGCGCGACCGCAACCTCGATTGGTTCTACAAGGGGCTGGATGAGACCGCAGCGGCAGCGGCCGGTCAGCCGGGCGCCGTGGGTGGTGGCGGCCGTGGTGGTGGCGCAGGCGTGCCCTACTGGGGCAAGTACGTCTACCACGACAACAACCGCGACATTAACCTCTCGCAGATGCAGATGCGCGGCCTGGGCGACTGGTACTTCACCGCCCACCCGCCGATCATGCACGACCTGCACGAGTCGCTGACGCTACTCTACACCTACAGCGGCGGTCCGCCCCAAAACCCGAACCTGGACCCGATCCTCTTTTCGGAACTGCCGTTCTTCTCAAACTTCGAGATGGCGCAGATGACCAAGTACGGCATGCCTGGCGTGTACACGCACGCGTTCATGGACGGCTGGTCGCCGGGTTACCTCGGGTCGTTGGCCTACAACCACAACGGCCTGATGAAGATGTACGAAACGCAGTCGGGGCGTGACCTTCCGACGCCGGCGGCTCCGGCAGCGGCTGGAACAGCCCCTGCCGCTGGCGGCGCGACGCCGCCTGCCGCCGCGGGTGCCGGTGGTGGCCGCGGTGCAGGCCGTGGCGGTGGCCGTGGCGCGGGTGCGCCTGATGCAGCTGTGGGTGCAGGCCAGGGCGCTGGACGAGGCGCACCGCCGGCTGGCGGCCGCGCGGGCGGCGTGCCGACCGGACGAGGCGGAGGCCAGCCGCGCGAGTGGTATCGCGGCCTGCCGGTGCCGCCGGACGCGGTGGCGAACTTCACACGCCGGAACAACACGAACTACATGCAGACGGGCGTGCTCTCGGCGCTGCAGCTCACGTCGATGTTCCCGAACCTCGTGGTCGAGAACTTCTACATGAAAACACGCAATTCCATCCGGCGCGGTCTGGACAATCCGCCCCACGCGTATGTGATTCCCGTGCAGCGCGACATGACGCGCGTGGCCGAACTCATCCGCATCATGGGCATCCAGGGCATCGAAGTGAGCCAGGCCACCGCAGAGTTCAAACTGGGCGAAGAGACATTCCCGGCGGGTTCGTACCTCGTGAAGGCCGGACAGCCCTACTGGAACCTCGCGAAGAACCTCTTTGAGAAGCAGGACTATCCCGACGAGCGCCTCTCCACCTACGACGACTCGGGGTGGACGATGGGCCCGGCGATGGGTGTGGATGTGCGCGAGATCAACAACAAGGACGTGCTGGAAGTGGGGACGAAGGTGGTCAAGACGTCCACCCACGCGGCCCGCATCATCGGGTCAGGCACGGCCGGCATCGCCATCGCCCACCTCGGCTCGAACAATATGGTGTCGTTCCGCTATGCGGTACGCAACGTCCCCATGAAAGTCGCCAAGGCCAGCTTCACGGCCTCGGGCATGGACTTCCCTGCCGGCTCGTTCATCGTGTCAACACCCTCCGATATCGCGACGGTGCGGGCTGCGGTGGAGAAGTTCGGACTGACGGCGACCACGCTTGCCTCGATTCCGACCGTGGCGACGCACGATGCCGACGCACCTCGTGTGGCCATCTACTCGCAGTGGGGCGGCACGCAGGAACTGGGTTGGTACCGGCACGCGTTTGACCAGTTCGGCATCCCCTTCGACCTCATCTACAAAGAGCGGGTGATGAAGGGCAACCTAAAGGCCGACTACGACGTGATTGTCATGGCGTTCCAGGGCATCAACCGGCAGTCGGTGATGCAACCCGCCAGCGCACGGCCTGTGCCCTACATGAAAACGGACAAGTACAAGTTCCTCGGCATGTATGGCGAATCACCCGACATCACCGGCGGCTTCGGCCAGGTGGGCGTAGATGCGTTCGCGGCGTTCCTTGAAGGCGGCGGCACGCTCATCGCCGCGCACAATGCGGTGCGGTTCCCGATCGAGTTCGGCTTTGCGAAGACCGTGGACACCGACCAGGTCGCAGGAATTACCGCGCAGCGTCCGCTCGTGCAGGCTGAGATTTCAAAGCCCGACCACCCAGTGTTCTACGGCTACGGCAACAAGAACTTCGGCGTGAAGTACGTCAGCGGTCCGTTCCTGCGCGTGGGCATGTCGGACCAGGAGAACATCCTGGCGCGTTACGTCGGTGGCGACTCGTCGGTCATCTCCGGACTGATGACCGGCGCGGATGTGCTCTCGCAGAAGGCCATCGCGGTTGACGTGCCCGGTGCGCGCAACGGCAAAGGCCGCGTGCTTCTGTTTGCCAACAACCCGATCTACCGGTGGCAGAACCACGGCGAGTTCAACATGATCTTCAACTCGATCGTGAACTGGAACGACAGGTAGGGCGTCGCTACTTACGCGTGGCGCGCTGCAGGAGCGCCTTCTCGCGCGGGTCAGTGACCATGGCCGACACCATGGTTGCCTGGGCGGCGGTCAGACTGCCGACGATCTTCCCGCCGCACATCTGCGCGGCGCTCGTCATGATCGTGTTGCCGTTGTCGTCCTTGCGTTTCACGTCGGCGCCGCCCTTCAGCAGCATGCCAACAGTGCTGACCAGGGCGTCGGTCTCGCCGCCCTTGGCGCCGCAGCCCGAGAACACGGCGAAGTAGAGAGGGCTGTCGTTCAGGCCCGCGCCGCCATTGGCACTGACGCCGGCATCGAGTAGTGCCTGCACGTCGGCGGCGGCGCCCTCAAGCGACGATCGGCGCAATTGGTCCAATGACACGCCGAGGTCTTTCTTCTTCAGCGCCGCGGTCGCGGCCGTTGCTCCTGCGCCGCCGCCGGCCTTGACTTCGGCCGCGGCACCGCCGGCGGGCATCGATTTCATGAAGTTACGCAGGATCTCGCCGCGGCTGCGCACGTAGTCGTCGGAATCCTTCTCTGCAATCGTCGCCGCCTGGTCGAGCACGGCTCGCGAGGCTCCCATCTCGCGCAGCGCCATCAGCGCATCTCCGCGGGCAAACACGGTGGGCCCGGTGGCGCCGATTTTCAGCAGTAGCGGGGTGGACTGCTCGAGCAGGTAGTGTTTGACTTCAGCGGGGCTGCTGCCGGTGGCGCAGCCCAGAGTCTTGATCTTGTCGATAGCGGTGCGCAGGTCTTCGGTGGAAGCAGGTGCACGCAGCACGCCGACCAGTGGCGCAAGGTCGCGGGCCAAGTCCACCTTGCCCGAGGCAATCGCGCGCGCCGCCCGATCGGCCAACGCCGACGGATTGCCATGCGCGGCCACCGGCCCGGCGGTGGCGAGTCCGAACACGAGGGTGATGGCGACGACTGGGAATGGTCTCATGGCCGGGAGGATCTCACGCCCGCAGGTGCTCCGGTATCCAGGGCCGTTCGGTGCGCTTCGCCCACCATTTCGCGGCGAAGAGCATGAGCGCGGTGAACGCGAGATAGGCGAGCGCCGTTTCGCCGAGCGTCAGCGACCGCTTCCACGCGGCGCTGAACATCCCGTACGTCAGTTCCACGTGCACCCAGTACACAAATAGCGACGTCTGTCCGAACAGCACCACCGGGCTCCATCGGTGCGCATTCGCTCGTGACATCCACCACCACGCCCCCGCCAGCGCCATCGTCATCACCCCGGTCCTGATGAAGAAGAAGGACAGCGAGGTGGTCCAGAAACTCGAGTTGAATGGCGACGGCACAAACGCAGCGATGATGCCGACGATGACGAGGGCGGCGCCGGCCTGAGCGAGTTGGCCGTGGAAGCGGCGTTCTTCGGTCGCTGGGCGTGACCGGGCGATCCAAACGCCGACGGCACACCCTACCAGAACAAAGGCCAGCCAGGGAAAGATCGCGAACTGGCCCCATCCGCCGTTGGGCCTGATGTACGCCTCGAGTCGCGGATGCAGCACCGTGGGCCACCACCAGACTCGTGAGAGCGGAGTGATCACGACCAGGATGGCCGCAGGCACCAGCAGCCAAGCCGCGCGGCGTTTCAGTGCGTCACTGCGCCCCCAGCACCATGCGGTGACCACCATGCCGAGACCCAGGATGTTGAGGATGTCGGGCTTGAAGATGCTGTCCACGCGCGCCCAGGGGTTGCCGAGGAATGACTGCAGCCGGAAGAGGTGCGCGAACAGAAAGATTTGCCAGCCGCGTTTTTCCAGCGCCCAGGCGGCCTCACGCAGCGACTTCCCTTTTCGCTGCTGTGAAGCGGCGGCGAATGGAATGGCCAGGCCGGCGAGAAACAGGAACAGCGGCGCGGCCGTGCCGCCGATAAGCGCCAGTGCCGTGAACACGGTGCCCTGCCGCGAGGCATCGGTGCTCCACGCATCCACCACGTGCCACTCGATCATGAACAACACGGCCACACCGCGCAGCCAGTCGATGTACGGGCGGCGGGGGGAAGGGGACGGGTGTCGATCTGTGGAAAAGTCCTGAAAAACGACCTCTGAGGTAGTTTTCGATTCGGCCTCCGCGAAAACTACCTCAGAGGTCGTTTTCCAGGACTTTTCCACAGATCGACACCCGTCCCCTTACTTGGTCACCGTGAAGGAAGTCTTGAACTCGATGTCCGCGCGGATGGAATTGGACACCGAGCAGTACTTCTCGTGCGAGAGCGTCAGGGCGCGCTCGACGGCGTCTTCGGGCACGTCGCCTGTGACCTCGAATCGCAAGTGCATCGCGGTGTAGCGCTTCGGGTAATCGGCGGCGCGCTCGCCGTCGAAATGCACCGTGAGACCCTTCAGGTCGTGACGGCCCTTCTGCAGGATGTGCACCAGATCCATCCCCATGCACGCCATTGCGGCGTAGGCGAGCACGTGCATTGGAGATGACACTCCCGGTGTGCTGCTCTCAAGATGAATCGCCGGCGAACCGGCGCTGTTGACGAACGTGAGATCACCTTTCCAGTCGAGCGACAAAGACATAGGCGCGATCTTACCTTGTCGCGCCGCCCTTACGACGGATCACAGGAGGCGCCGAGACGCGGAGTCTGACGACCCCCGGACTCCGGGACTCCGGGACCCCAGGACCCCATCAGAAATTTCTGAGCGCTACGTTGGGATCCACGCTTGCGGCGCGGCGAGCGGGGATGATGCTTGACGCCACGGCGGTGGCGACGATCACCACGGGCACTACGACAAACGCGAAAACGTCAACGACCGCCAGGCCCGACGGCAGGATCGCACCCAGCGCGACCCGTGACAACACTCCGATGGCAAGACCGATGATGAGTCGGTCACGCGCTGGACGCAGGCCCTGTCGGACCACGAGCCGCAGGAGTTCGAACCACGGCGTCCAGCCGCGCCTAGCCGCACGCCAGGCCAGCACCGCGTCACCCGAGTACACCTCACCATCGAAGGGCCCGGCCGCCTCGAATGCGGTTCGCGAATAACAGGCGTTGGCGGTTCCGGCGATCGCGCAATGACCTGGCGGCAGTCCCTTCAGCCGGAACGAGTACTTGCAGAGGTGCACGCCCAGGCCGAACCAGTTCTGTTCGTCGGGCTCGATGCTGCCACACACCGCCTCATGCCCGGCTGCCTGAGCGGCCACACATTGTTCGATCCAGTCAGGTGCCGGCCGGCAGTCGGCATCTGTGAACACCAGGAGCCGCCCACTGGTGATCTGCACACCTCGATTGCGCGCGGCGTGCGGCAACAGCCGAGTGAGACTCTCCACAAACGTGACGGCCGGAAATTCCTCCGTGATAATCCGCTTTGTCTCGTCACCCGGAGAGCTGTTGACGACGACCGTTTCGAAATCGGTGAACGTCTGCGACTGCAAGGCAGAGAGGCAGCCGGCGATTCCCTTGTCCGAGCGATACGCCGCGACGACAACGGACACCAGCGGAGGGCGAGTCATCCGGAACCGCGCTCGGTCTCGAGCTCGTACTTCAGCACATCACGCGCTGCGGCCCCGGCCCTGGACAGGTAGCCGGCCGACTCACCCAGCGCGTCTGACAGATACATCACCGCGATTTAATGGTCTTCGATAAACGCCACGATTGGCGCCCGCGCCACTCTCGCACCCTCGGCTCGCGCCTTCCCCCACCGCGCGAGGCCCGGCATCGGCACGTACACCAGCGTCGCCTCTTCGCCGGCGGTCAGGCGTGGCACTGACTCGGCGACCAGGTCCACGACGATGATCTCAATGGAGAGGAGGGCGGTCTGCGCGCTGAGCGCATCCACCACACGTTGTGCCCTTGCCCGGCAGGGACCGGCCACGAGAATGGCCGACAACCGGAAACCCATGAGGTGACTATAATCGGTTCATGCGAACGCTGGCCCTGCTTCTTTGTGCGCTCTGTGTGACAACGGTCGCGTCGCAACAGGGAGATCCAATGGTGGAACGTGCGCGCAGAATCCTGCGCGATGTGCCGGTGTTCGACGGACATAACGACTACCCCTGGCAGGTTCGGGAATTGGCCAAGGGCGACATCACGGCGCTCGACCTGCGACAACCCCAGAAGGCGCTGCACACCGACTTCGCTCGACTGGCGCGCGGCGGCGTGGGCGCGCAGTTCTGGTCGGTCTACGTGCCCTCAACGTTGCAGGGAACCACGGCGGTCACGGCCACGCTTGAGCAGATCGATGTGGTGCACCGGATGGTCGCACGGTATCCCGATCGACTCGAACTGGCACTCACCTCGGCGGACGTGGAACGCATCCAGAAGTCCGGCAAGATCGCCTCGCTCATCGGTATGGAGGGCGGACACTCCATCGACGGCTCGCTCGGCACGCTGCGCATGATGTATCGGCTCGGCGCCCGCTACATGACGCTGACGCACAGCCTGAACGTACCGTGGGCGGATTCGGCAACTGACACACCGGTGCACGGCGGCCTCTCACCGTTTGGCGAACAGGTCATTCAGGAGATGAACCGCCTCGGCATGCTCGTGGACCTGAGTCATGTCTCACCCGAGACCATGGCCGACGCCATCCGGGTATCGCAAGCGCCTGTGTTTTTCTCTCACTCTTCGGCCCGGGCCCTCGCCAATGTGCCGCGCAACGTGCCCGACGACGTCCTGTCGCAGATGCCGAAGAACGGCGGCGTGGTGATGGTGACCTTCGTCCCTGGGTTCATTTCCCAGGAGATGGCAGACTTCAACGTGCGTGAAAACGCCGAGCGCACCAGGCTCACTGCGGTGGCCGACAGCACGACCGACTCGATCACTCGTGGCGTGGAGATGTGGCGCTCGGCCAACACGCCGCCGCGCGCGACGATTATTCAAGTCGCCGACCACATCGACCACATCCGCAAGGTGGCGGGCATCGATCACATCGGCCTGGGCGGCGACTTCGACGGCATCACGCAAGTGGTACTCGGCCTCGAGGATGTCTCGACCTATCCTGACCTCATGGTCGAACTGCTGCGTCGCGAGTATTCCGACGAAGACGTGCGGAAGATCGCCGGCAAGAACATCATGCGGGTGCTCAAGCGCGCCGAAGAAGTGGCGCGCACCGGCCGATGACGCAGTCTCCGCCTCCCCCGCCAGTCACCATCGTCGCCCTCGGCGACTCCACGACGGCGGGCACGCCGGCGTTCAAGTCGCCGATTGAGGCGCCGCCCGACGGCGCGGGCAACCCCGAGAGTCAGTTCTCTTATTGGCTGATGAAGACGCACCCGGGATGGACGGTGCTCAATCGCGGCGTCAACGGCGAACACACCGATCAGATTGCCGCCCGGTTCGATCGCGATGTCGTAGCGGCGAAGCCCGCAGTGGTCATCATCATCGCCGGCGTCAACGACGTCTATCAGGGCCGGCCGGTCTCACACGTCACGACACAACTGCGCGCGATGTATGACCGCGCCATTGCCGTGGGCATTCCGATCGTGGCCGGCACGATCGTGCCGTACAACACGGCCACCGATGAGCAGAACTCGAAGATGCGTGAGATCAATGCGTGGATCGCGGCCCAGGGACGCCGCGACCCGCGCATTCGTGTGGCCGACACGCGCGCCGCAGTGGCGGCGCCAGGACAGCCCGACCGGCTTGCCGGTTCTCCGGATGGACTCCACCCCGATGTGGAGGGCTACCGGAACATGGCCGGGGCCTTGGCGCCGGTGATCGCTGCCCTCAAAAGAACCTGATGGTGTAGGTCAGCTTGACGCCGCGCCCGATCTCGGCGGCCAGGTCCTTGAGCAGCGAGTTGTGGAGCCGGTACTCCTCGTTGGTCAGGTTGTACGCCTTGAGCGAAAACGTGTGTGTGGCATGGCCGTCGACAAGCAGATACGTGGCACCGAGGTTCACCACCGTGGAACCTGCTGTGGACGTCTCGGCTCCGAACACGCGGTTCTGATCGGCGGTGAGAACCACCTCAGGACTGAGCGTCAACCCGCCCCACGGCACTTCCACACCCAAACGGGCGGAGAATGCGGGGATGCGCGGCAGTGACTGGTTTGTTCCTGTGAGTGTCGCGCGCACGTAGCTGGCGCCGGCGTGCAGATGGAACATCGGGTGCGCCTGGAACTCGCCTGACGCCTCCATTCCCACAAAACGGCTGTCGGCCTGAACGTAGTTGGCCACCCGCAACCCGTCTTCCTCTTCGCCGGTGAAATCGAGAAACACGAAGTTGCTGATGTTGTAGGCGAAGACGTTCAGTTCGCCCTGGGCGCGTTCCGCGCGACTCCGCAGACTGATGTCCACGCCGAGCGTTCGCTCCACGCGCAGGTCCGGGTTGCCGATCTCGAAGGCCAGGTTCCCGATGTGCGGCCCGAAGTTGTAGAGCTCTTCGAGCGCGGGCGCCCGCGATGCGCCGCTCAGATTCACGACGAAGGCGCTCTGGGTGCCGATGTTGGCGTGCAGGCCGAGTGACCCGGACAATGCATTGAACGAACGGTCACGCACCGCCGGGGCCTCGGCGGGTGCGCCGGCCGGACGCGGCTCTACCGCGTAGGAGTTCCGCTCCGCCCGCACACCGAACTGCAACCGGAAGCGATCGAAGGCTGCCTCTTCATAGACAAACGCCGCCAGTGACGACTGGGTCACCGCCGGGGCCAGCGCCTCGGCGCCGACCGCGGCGAACTCGCGGCGGAACAGTTCGGCACCCAGTCGACCGGTGATCCGTCCACGCCGCTTCTGCTCCAGTTCCGTCCTGACGGTCAGTGTGTCGTTTGAGAACGCCGTGGCGACAGATTCGACACCGTCCTCAACCTCCAGCTCGGTGTGCGCATAGTCCGTGTATCCCACGGTGAGCTTCGCCGCATCGAGGAGCGACCCTGAGAGGTGCCGTGCGCCAACGTCGAGGCGAACGTCGCGGCGTCGAGAGTCAATATCGATCTCGGCGTCGGGCTCACCTTCGAACAACCCGGCAAACGGCACGCCGAATCGACTGTCTTCAATCGAGCCGCCAAGGCTGAAGAAGCCCCTGGCGCCGGTGCGGCCGAATCCTGCGCGGCCGCTTTGCAGACGGGTGGCAGAGTTGGCAATGGTCGTGCTCGGCGTCCTGTAGTCGCCGCTGCGACGCGACCCACCACCGGCCCACCCCGTCCATCCCCCCTGGCCAAACTGCACGCTGCCGTTGGCGCCGAGAGCGTCGTCGGCGCTCCCGGCTTCGAGCGTCACCCCACCCAGCATCCCCGAGAAGGGACTGGACCTGAAGGCATCCTGCGGCGTGATCGCGTTGACCACGCCGCCGATCGCGTTACTGCCGTACAACAGCGTGGCAGGGCCCCTGACCACTTCAAGGCGCTGCAATCCCGCCGGGTCGATCGACACGCCATGATCCCCTGACTGACTCGAGAGATCGCCCGTGCGCACACCGTCCTGCATGATGAGCACCCGATCTCCGTCAAAACCTCTGATGACGGGCCTTGCGTTGCCGGGGCCAAACGATCGCTTGGCCACGCCCGGCGTGCTCGCCAGTGCATCTGCCACTGTGCCGCCAGGGTTCTTGGCCAGTTCCACCGCGTCAAGACTCGTGATCGCGCTGAACGCCTCAAACGTGGTGGCGGTACCCGACGCGCTTGCCGTCACCGTCACTTCTTCGTGAACGGCGTCGACCGAGAGTTTGAACTCGATCGTCGCGGTCGCCCCGGCAACGACGGTCACCGACAGCCTGGCGGCCGACAAATGCTCGCGCTGTGCCAGCACCTGATACGTACCTGGCGGCACATTCGGTATTTCAAACGTTCCGTCTTCGCGGGTGGTCGCGGTGCGACGCGCTCCGACGACGATGACCTCGGCGCCGTGCAGGGGCGCACTCGTTCCTTCGAGCAGCACCTTTCCCGAAATTGTGCCTCCGGTCGGCTGGGCAAACACGAACCTGGCTGGGGCCACAAACAGCAAGAGGGCCACCAGAGCCGAAATATGGACACGCGCATTCATGAACTTGTTCCTTCCATTCCAAAACTACGACCAAGGCGCGGCCGTGCGCACCAAGGCGCCGGCCTCACCAACATCAAACGAGCGACGGGTCAGAGTGCGGAAGGGGGAGCGCGAGCGCCGTCAGGGCGCGTGACGGCCGCGCGGGTGCGCGGGTCCGTGACGTGCGGCGGCAGCACCTGCCGGACGTCACGGACGGCGACGGCCTGCATGGGGCGATTGGCCGATCGCATCGTGCGAAGCAGGTGACAGACGGCACAGTGGCTGTCATCCCCCTCTCGCTTGGTGCCCAACCGGACGCCGTCGGGCGCATCAGTTCCGAGTTTAACCACCCAGTGCGGGTCGTCGTTGAACTGATGCGCATCGCCCAGCCATGGCACGCCAAAGCCGCAGAAAAATGCGGCGAGGAGGACGATGGCGACCGGGCGACGGAGACGCATGGGCTCCCCCGACTCTAAGCGACTTGTCGGAAAGGAGTCAAGACGCCGCCGGGACGACGCGCGTGGGTGAATCAGGCCAGGCGACGATTCACTTCGGTCCAGTTGATCACGTTCCAGAACGCGCTGACGTATTCGGCACGGCGGTTCTGGTACTTCAGGTAGTACGCGTGTTCCCAGACATCGAGACCCATGATCGGCTTGCGCCCGTCGGCGAGCGGCGTGTCCTGATTGGCTGTGCTGTGAATCACCAGCTTGCCCTTCTCATCGCTCAGCCAGGCCCACCCGCTGCCAAATCGTGACGCGGCCGCCTGATTGAAGCGGTCGCGGAACGATTCAAAACTGCCGAAGGTGCTGGTGATGGCCGCGGCCGCCGCGCCCGTGGGGGCGCCGCCGGCGTTGGGCGCCATCAGCGCCCAGAATTGCATGTGGTTGAAGTGCCCACCGCCGTGATTCTGCACGGCCGTCCGGATGCCCTCGGGCACCGTACCCAGATTACGCAGCAGGTCTTCAAGTGAGCGGCCGGCCACGGCCGGCTCTTTCGCCAACGCGGTGTTGAGCCCCGTCACATACGTCTGGTGATGTCGATCATGGTGAATCGTCATCGTCTGCGCATCGATATGTGGCTCGAGTGCGGCCGCCGGATACGGCAGAGGTGCCAGCGTGTATGGCCCGGCCGGCGCGGGAGCCTGGTCAAAGCCAGCAAGCCTGGGTGACGCCACGGCGGCGACGGCAGCGGCGCCGACCGTCGAAAGAAGCTCTCGTCGTGTCATGGACATGGGCCTACTCTAGCCCAAGCGCAGCTAGAATGACGATGTGCTGGTCAACTGCGTGGCGTATCGTCGGGGTGAGCGGGTGGCCGACATCCCGATCAGCGACATCCGATCGCATCTGGCCGATCCCGGCTGTTTCGTGTGGGTGGCGCTCAAGGACCCGGCGCCGGAGGAATTTGAACGCCTGCAGGAAGAGTTCAACCTGCACGAACTGGCGGTCGAAGATGCGAGCCGGGGGCATCAGCGCCCGAAGATCGAGGAGTACGGCTCTTCCATCTTCGTCGTGCTTCACATGATTGAAGCCGAGGGCGAGGAACTGCTGACGGGTGAGGTCGCGATCTTCGTCGGTCCCCAGTATGTGGTGTCGGTGCGGCGCAACTCGCGACAGGGTTTCACAGAAGTCCGCCGCCGATGCGAGGAGGAGCCCGACCTCCTCAAGCACGGGCCGGCGTACGTGTTGTACGCGCTGATGGACACGGTGGTCGATCGCTACTTTCCGCTCATCGACCGGTTGACGCGCGAGATCGAGGACATCGAGGAACGCATCTTCGCCAGCAACACCACGCGGGCGCAGGTGGAAGCGCTGTATACATTCAAGCAGCGCCTCATGGTGCTGGATCACGCGATCAATCCGCTGCTGGAAGTGACCAGCAAACTTCACGGTGGGCGGGTGCCGCCCTTGTGCGCCGGGCTCCAGGACTACTTTCGTGACGTCTATGACCACTTGCAGCGCCTCAAGCAGTCCACCGACAACCTGCGCGACATGGTCAGCACGGCGCTTTCGGTCAATCTGTCGTTGATTACTCTGCAGGAGAACGAGGTCACCAAGCGGCTGGCGGCATATGCCGCGCTTGTGGCAGTGCCCACGATGGTCGCCGGCGTTTATGGCATGAACTTCAGGCACATGCCGGAACTGGATTGGGCGTATGGCTATCCGGTGACAGTTGCGGCGATGGTCGCCATCGATCTGTATCTCGTGTTTCGGTTCAGGAAAGCTAAATGGCTGTAACCGCTGATACCTCGTTCCGCAAGGCCTTCCTGCTCTTCCTCGTCGTCGGCATGACCCTGGTGATGGTGGTCATCCTGAAGGCCTTCCTGATGACGATCGTGGCTGCCGCAGTGCTCGCGGGCCTGTTGCGGCCGGTGTACCTGCGACTGCTGACGCTGATGCGCGGGCATACACTTGCCGCGGCCGCCGCTACGGTTGTGCTGACGTTGGTCGTGATCATCGGACCGTTGATCGGCATAGGCGGACTCGTGGTCAGTCAGGCGGCGGGAATCACGGAGAACGTCCGCCCGATTGTTGAGAAGTCGATCAACTCGCCTTCGTACCTGGATCAAACACTGCAGCGCCTGCCGGGATATGACCGGTACCTCAGGCCGTACCGGAAACAAATCCTGACCAAGACCGGTGAAGTGGTGAACTCAGCCGGCGGGTTCCTGATGTCCTCGCTCTCGAGCGGCACGCTGAGCACGGTGGGGTTGATTTTCGACTTCTTTATCGCACTGTACGCGATGTTTTTCTTCCTGATCGACGGGCCGAGGATGTTGCGCGAGATCCTGGACCACCTGCCATTGCGGGCCGATGAAAAAGTGCTGCTCACGGAGCGCTTCATGTCGATCACCAGGGCCACGGTGAAGGGGACCCTGGTGATCGGCCTGATTCAAGGCACGATGTCCGGCCTGGCGTTCTGGGTAGCGGGCATCCCGAACGTGGCCTTCTGGACGGTGCTGATGATCGTGCTCTCGATCATCCCGCTGATCGGTGGGGCGCTCATCTGGGTGCCTGCCTGCATCGTGTTACTCGCCACGGGTCAAGTGGGAACTGCGATTGGCCTTGCCCTGTTCTGCTCGCTGGTTGTGGGTTCGGTGGACAACCTGTTGCGGCCGTGGCTCGTCGGCCGCGATACGCGGCTGCACGATCTCATCATCCTGTTCTCGACCCTGGGCGGCCTGCTGGTCATTGGGCCGCTCGGCTTCATCATCGGTCCTGTGCTTGCCGGCCTCTTCGTGACGTCGTGGCAGATCTTCGGAATCGCCTACCGCGAGCAACTCGTGGACGGCACGCCGATCATCCTGACGCCAGACGGGGAAGTGGTGGAAAAGTAGGGGGACGGGTGTGTTTTCCCCATGGCCCGCGCAACAGAAATACGACCAGGCCAACAAGGCCGAACTCTGGGGCGCCTACAACTACACACCGGACCGTGACGTCCTCCGCGTGCCGATGAAACTCGACGCGCTGCCATATTCAGTTGATGAGTTCACCATCGCATTCGTGGACATGACCAAGACCGGTGGCCGCCTCACGGTCATGTGGGAGAAGTCCATGGGGTCGGTGGCATTCAAGAGCCAGTAGCGAGTCCAGAGTCCAGAGTCCAGGGTCCAGGGTCCAGAGTCCGGGGTCCAGAGTCCGGGGTCCGAGAGGTTACGGCCTCCCGGACTTCGAGGCCCGCGGCATCTTGACGAATGGTTGGAGGCTCTTCTAGAGGGCCATGGTGGCGGCACCACATTTTCTGGCCTGGTCGAAGGCCGGAGCACAAGCCTCCATGGTGAAATAGCCGCGGTCTACGCCATCCCGAAGCCGATGTTCGGCCTCTTCCAATGACGCGCGTGAGAACCGTAGGAACTGCGCAATCTCGCCAGCACCAAAGCGACGCCAGCCCTCCGCAATATTCATCTCTGCGCTGGCTGCCGATTCAAACAGTTGGCTTCGGTACTTGAAGTCGGAGTTCGCGTCGGGACTGGCCCGCATGAGCGCGTAGACTTCGCATTTGAAGGCGCGTGCGTGCTGGAACGCCCTCAGCTCTTCAACGTGCCGCACTCCCATGGTGCGGATAGCAGCACATGCCATGCCATCGCGAACACGCCGGGAAATCGCAGGCCCGCGCCAGAAGGTCGCAGACTCTACAACCTCGGGGCCTATGTCCCTGGCAATTTTTTCAATGTTGACTCAGGACCCTGGACCCTGGACCCGCCTCCGCCAAGGCTACGGCGGGGCAAGCCCTGGACTACTGCGCTCTTATCTCATACACCTTCGGCCACTTCTTGCCGGTCACGAAGATGCGCTTGCCGGCGGCGTCGTAGGCAATGCCGTTGAGGACGTCGGCAGGTGGTGTGCGGCGGGCCTGGGGCCACAAGGTCGAGAAGTCCACCCATGCGGCGACCACACCGGTGGCCGGTGCGATGCGGGCCACTCGATCGGTCTGCCACACGTTCGCCCAGATTTCGCCTTCGATCCACTCCAGCTCATTGAGCTGCGCCACCGGGCGACCCGCGTCGGTCACGCGGATCGTGCGGGTGACCGCGTACGTTTTGGGATCGAGGAACAGGAGCCGATCGGATCCATCGGTCATCACGAGGCCGCCCTTCGCGTCGTAGGCGATTCCCCATCCTTCGGTCTGGTACTGAAACGTCCGGCGCTGCGCAAACGTTTTGCGGTCGTACACAAATCCGATCTTAGTCTGCCAGGTCAGTTGCACCAGCGCATCGCCCACCAACGCGAGACCCTCAGCGAAGTACTGAGCATCGATCGCCTTGCGCTGCAACACCTTGCCCGTGGCAAGTTCCACGCGGCGCAGGGTTGACTCGCCGAACAGCCCGGTGCTTTCAAGAAACTCCCCGTCGGCGTAGACCAGCCCCTGCGTAAACGCGCCCGGGTCATGCGGGAACGATTTGACGACGGTGAAGGATTGGACGGGCGCGCTGCGACGTTGGGCGTCCAACGCAGGGCTGACGCCACGGACCGCGACGAACGTCGCGACGCTGATCGCCGCAACCGCAAGACTGCTCACAATAAGTCGCCGATGCATGACGTCAGCATCGCACACACGGAGCCGGATTGGCGGCGCCTACGACCGGCCGCCCGTGACGAGCGTCACGTCGGCGCCAAGCCAGATCATGTCGCTCGTGATCATGAGACCGCCTGCCTTGATGCCGGTCTGCACAGGCATGCGCCGCACCATCACCGTCTGGGCAAATCCGATCGGCACGGCCATCGGCCGCATCTTCTCGATCGGTAGACGCACGCTGAAACCTCTGGCCAGCAGCCCTTCAAGCCCCTCGGGAATATTCACGCGGTCGAGCACGAATCCGCACAGGCCCCTCTTTGCGTCTAGTGCTTTCTGCACGAGATCCCACGAGGCGTTTGATGGCACCACCCGCACCCGAATCCGGAGCGCCGGCATGCGAGGAGTCACGATGATCGCGTCGTCTGTAGTGGAAAGCTGCAGGGTGCTGGCGAGGCGGTAGACCGCCGGCGTCACGGTGCCGGTGACGACCTCGAGCATTGAAATATCGCCACACACGGCGTTGCTGATACCTCGCGCGCGCCAGAGACAATCGATCTCCGCCGAGCCCGTACCCGATTCCACGCGCACCGGCATGGCCATGCGCATCTGGTTGCCGCCAAATTGGAGGTCTGGGGTGCCTGTGCCCAGCTTGACGTTGACCTGTTTGACGCGAAGCGTGAGGTCGAAGTCGCTCAGCGACACGACGCGCCGCACTTCACCCTGCCTACGTACGCGAAGGTTGCCCAACATGAGCGAGACCTGGTCGGCCACACCGGCGACGAGCGTCGAGACCACCCCGTGCGCCAGGGTGGTCGGGATGCCGATGCGCAGCGGCATGTCGGAACCGCCGGTCAGACGATTGTCGAGGTGCACGGCGCCGACGACCTGCGACCGGAGCCGATCGCGTTCCGCCGTGAGCGCCACCACATCGGCCTGTAACGCCGTCGTCTTCCGCTTCCCGGCGCGCGACCGGCCGAGCATCATCCACGCCGTTGCAGCGGTCGCGACCACAGCCGATGCCGCCACAAGGACGGTGACCTGCCGGCGAGTCACGGCTTCCCTTCCGGGTTTGAGTGACCTCGACGTGTAAACCGATCCACAACCGGCCGTTCGCAGCGAACACGCATGAGACAGACGCCTTCACTGGAAATCGCACACCGGCCATCTGCACCGGGCCGTCGGTGATGGCGGGAATGTCGATGTGAGGTTGATCCGATCGCGTGGACGGGTTAACTACGCTACCTGAGTCATCTGCACATACTGCTTTTCGTAGGCGGCAGGACTGATCCGACCCGCCGACGAATGTCGCCGCTGCTGGTGATAGCACACGTCGATGTAATCGAACAACTCC